>NZ_JBARVX010000624.1:0-32997 GCF_049646505.1 Microcoleus sp. | reverse complement strand
TGCCAGTGACTGTTGACTGTTGACTGATGACTAATGACTAATTAAGCCTTTCGGCCCGCAAGCAGATAAGTCATCATATCGCCTTTACCCTTCACTGGAATCACGCCGCGCTCCTCAAAAACGTACTTATCCTGCAGGCGTTCGTAGGTAGCAACAGTCACCTGAATGCCGCCGGGGACACCTTGAGATTCCATCCGGGAAGCTGTATTTACCGTGTCTCCCCACAAATCGTAAGTAAATTTTTTAGTACCGATTACTCCAGCTTCCACCGGGCCGGTGTGGATGCCGATGCGGATGCTGAGCGGCTGACCTCCCTTGGTTTGCATCTTAGCGATTGCTGTTTGAATGTCGATCGCCATTTCGGCAATGCTTTCGGCATGGTTGTCGCTCGGCTTGGGCAAACCGCCAACCACCATATAAGCATCGCCGATCGTCTTAATTTTTTCCAGCCCGTAGCGATCGGCCAACTCGTCAAAAGCTGAAAAAATCTCGTTGAGCAACTCTACCAACTCGGCCGGCGACAAATGAGCCGAAAGCTTGGTAAAACCGACCAAATCGGCAAACATGACTGTTACCTCAGCGAAACTGTCGGCGATCGTGCTTTCCCCTTCTTTGAGGCGCTGGGCGATCGGGCCCGGTAAAATATTTAACAGCAAACGTTCCGACTTTTCCTTTTCCTGTGCCAACTCCCGCAAATAAGTCTGCTCCTTATCCCGCAGCCGCTTCTTTTCCAGACAAGCACTAATCCGAGCTTTGAGCAATACTGGATTGAACGGTTTAGAAAGATAATCCTCAGCCCCCAACTCAATACAGCGGACAATACTGTCGATATCGTCCACCGCCGAAATCATAATTACCGGGATGTGGCGCAACTTCTCGTCCGCCTTCAGATTTTCCAGCACCTGATAGCCGTTCATCAGCGGCATCATAATGTCCAGCAGAACCAAATCAAAAGGCTCGCTTCGCATCAGTTCCAGAGCTTGGAGACCATCTTCAGCAGCAGTCACTTTGTGGCCTTGACGCTGAAGTCGGCGGGCCAGCAAATCGCGGTTCACCTCATTGTCGTCAACAACTAGGACACTTCCCTCGTCACCTTTCATGTCATGGCCTCTTTCAGAAGCGTTTCAATCTTGCCCAAAAGTCGGGGAAACTCGACCGGTTTGGTGTCGTAGTCGTCGCAGCCGGCCGCGAGACACTTTTCGCGGTCGCCCGCCATTGCGTGAGCTGTCAGCGCTATCACGGGAATCATCTTGGTTTCGGGAGCCGCCTTAATTTGCTGGGTTGCTCGCCACCCGTCGAGCACTGGCAGACTCATATCCATCAAAATCAAATCGGGTACTTTCGCCAGAGCCATCGACACTCCCTCAGCACCGTCAACAGCAATAAAGACCTCGTGTCCCTTGCGGGCCAGACGCCTAGAAAGCATATCCCTGTTCATTTCGTTGTCTTCGACCAACAGGATTTTAGCCATTGGTGTTCTCCTTGCCTTTCGAGTCGTACCTGCGATCGAGCTTTTCATTTACTATAGAGCGAACATCGCGCAGCAAAGTATCGCAACTGTAGACACCCTTTTGCAAAATCCGATCGACATAGCCGTTGAGCTGCTGTTTTTCGGCGGTCGTCAGGTCTTTCGCGGTAATTACTACGATCGGTATAGGATCTCCAGAATGCGACTTGCGAAGTTCGCCAATAAACTCAAAACCATCCATTTCTGGCAGCATCAAATCCAGCAAAATCAGGTGCGGGCGAGCAACTTTGAGCTGTTCTAGAGCAGCCAGCCCGCTGTCAGCTTCCGCTACGGCCCAGCCTTGTTTTTCTAGTATCCGCCGCAGTATTGTGCGAGTAGCACCGTCATCTTCCACAACTAATATCTGACAGGGCAAACTGTTAGCCGCAACGCCGTCTTGGTCGCGCCGGTACTTGTTCAACAAAGCAACCAGGCGTTTGCCGTCCACCGGTTTGGTGAGATAGTCCGAAGCGCCCAATGCAAAGCCGAGGCTTTTGTTGCCCACAAAGGATAGCAGGATTACGGGAATTTCGGCAAGCTCCGGATCTGCCTTCAGGGCCGAAAGCACCGCCCAGCCGTCCATTCCCGGCATCATTACGTCGAGGGTAATCGCATCCGGCCGCAGTTGCTCGGCCAGCCTGAGAGCTTGCTCGCCGCTGCCGGCGACTTCGATGTGCAGTCCTTGGCGGGCCAGGGCGCGCTGGATCAAATCCCGCGAGATGGGGTCGTCGTCAACTACCAGCACCGTGCCGGCAGCAGGTGCGCCAGCAGTCCTAGTGGTGTCGCGGACTTTGTTGGGAATTTCCGGATGTTTGATGTCGCGGGGCAAAAGTACGGTGAAAGTCGTGCCGGAGCCCCAGGTGCTGCTGACTTCGATGCTGCCGCCCATCATCTGACAGAAGCGCTGGCTGATAGCTAGTCCCAAACCCGTGCCGCCGTACTTGCGGGTAGTTGAGGCATCGGCTTGGGTGAAAGGTTGGAAAACTCTCTGCAATTGGTCTGTTGTCATGCCGATGCCCGTGTCGGTGACGCGGAAACTTATAAATTCGGAGTTAGAAATTAAAATTTGGGAAGATTCCTCTTGATTTTTCATTTTTAATTGTTCATTTTTAATGCTTTCGACTCCGATCGCAATTTTCCCGTTTTTGGTAAACTTGGCAGCATTGCTGAGCAGGTTCAGCAGCACTTGCCGGACTTTGGTCATGTCGGCGTGCATGGTCTGGAGGTTGTCCCGACAGTACACTTCTAAGATGTTGCCATTTTTCTCTACCAGCGGCTTAGCTGTGGCGACAGCACTTTCAATTAAGGTATGGATGTCGAAGGTTTCTAAGTAGAGATCCATTCGACCTGCTTCTATTTTAGATATATCTAGGATGTCGTCGATCAAGGACAGCAGGTGTTTGCCGGCGCTGCGGATTTTTTCGAGATCCGAGACAGATTCGCCGCCGCCCAATTCTTCGGCTTCTTCTTTGAGCATTTCGCTGTAGCCGATGATGGCATTGAGGGGCGTGCGGAGTTCGTGGCTCATGTTGGCGAGAAATGTGCTTTTTGCCCGGTTGGCCGATTCTGCTGCTTCTAGGGCCGACTGCATGGCGGATTCTGCCTGTTTGCGATCTGTTATGTCTTCGACACTGCCTTCGCAGTACAAAACCCTGCCGATTTCGTCGCAGATGCTGCGGGCGTTTTCCGAAATCCAGATTGTGGTGCCGTCAGGGCGGTATATTTGGGATTCAAATTTTGAGACTTGGCGGCTGGAGTTCAATTTCGCCATAAATTCGGCGCGCTGGTTGGGGTTTACGTAAATTTGGCGGTTGAGGTTTGCGAGTTCGGCGAACATTTGCTCAACTGTTTCGTAGCCGTAAATCTCGGCTAGTGCGGGGTTTGCCTTGAGGAATCGCCCGTCTGGGGCGGTTTGAAATATGCCTTCGACGGCGTTTTCAAAGATGCTGCGGTAGCTTGATTTCTCTTGCTGCAAGGCAAGTTCTGCCCGCTGGCGTTCTAGGGCATGGGCGAGCATTTCCCCTGCCATTTTTAGAGGAGTTAATGTTTGGGCATTTCGATCTGCTGCGGGTTGGATGCTCTCGAATCCGAGAAATCCTAGTAGGTTTTTACTACAAGTTAGGGGAATAATTATTAGCGATTGCAGATTGTTTTGAGGTTTGTTTAATTCTGTTTCTGGGGAATGTACGATCGCATTTGTTGAGGAATTTGCTACTTTTTCGGTGGTTTGGGACGGGAACTCGGTCAGGATTTCTGGTAAATTCTTGCCTTGAAAGTAGGCAAGTTCAGTCTGAACGGGGGGAGGGAGTCCGTCGATTTCTGTGATGTGCAGGCTTTCGGCGCGATCGAGCTTTTCGGCAATCCCAGGAATTTTTGCCATGTCTAATTGTTGGTCGGTGCTGTCTTTTATTTCCCGAAGGCCATTACACCACTCGTAGGTTTTTTGGGCGCTGGTTTTGTCTGCTGATAACAGGTAGATGTAACTGCGGTCAAATCCGGTGAATCTGGCGATTGCTTCGAGAGCGCGATCGATGTTTTTGTCTATTTCCGATCCGGGCCCGCTGATGAAATTGATTGACAAATTGACAATTAACCGATTTAATTCTACTCTATCCTGCAAAGAGCGTTCTACTTTTTGGCTGTCGGTAACGTCTCGAAAGCTCCAAACTCTGACGGCTGCGTTCGCTCCTATTTGTGAGGGTAGCGAATTTAATTCGAGAATTTTTCCGTCTTTAAGTTCTAATAATTTGCTGATTTGAGGCTGTGGTTCGGCCGACACTTTCATTAGGTTTTGGAGAATTTCTGGGGGTTCTTTTAATTGGCGCGAGGCAAAGGTGAACCATGTTTCGATCGAGCTTTTGACCGGATCTGCTGTCGATCGGCTCAAATTTCCTGCGGCTTGAGACCAGCCCCACATCTCGACAAATTTCTGATTGTAATTGCATATATTGCCGTTGCTGTCAACCGCGAGAATGCCAGTATCTGTAGATTCTATAACTGCTTGCAGCATCGAGAGCGATCGCCTGTGTTCTGTAATGTCAAAAAATACCAAGACTGATATTTTGCCTCCGTCAACTGCGGGATTGAAAAAATAGGAAACGGGTAAATTTTTGCCGTCGCTGCACAGAAACTCGCCGTCCCAATTGCTGCAAGCTTTACCGGAGGCGATCGCCTCTTGTAAATCTAGTATAGGTGCGATCGGCGCATCTTGTTCGCGGTTGCTTGCTGCCTGTTTCTGGGCAGTCAAAACAGGGGATTTATTGGCTTTGTTTTCCTGACTGTTGATGCGAGAAAGCAGCGAAACGCCTGCAATTTCTGACTGTTCCCACCCCAGCAAGCGTTCTGCTTCTGGATTCAGCCAGATGACAAACCCGTTTCCATCGATCGCGCACAATCCCGCCCCGAAACTGTTGAGAGCCGATCGCAGCCGATCGAATTCTGAAGCTGTTGGAGAGTCTGGAGGAGGCTGGGGCGAGGGGGTGACATCCTGCAAAGCCACCTGTTCTTGCTGACTCTGAGTTTCGTCATAGCTGCAACTTACCTGTTCTAAAAATAGCTGCCACTGCTGTGCGTTGGGAGGGGATTCGCCGGCTAAACCGAGTTGTTCGAGTTGGCGCTGGAGGTGGGGGTGCATAATTTCTGGCGCTTGGTAGCAATTTTTTATAGTATATCTTTTTAATTATTGACACTCCCCGCGCTAAAGCGACGGGGATTCTTAAAAAACTACCAAACGGCAATTCTTAAGGGCGCTGTCAAGGCACCTCTACCAACTCCACTAAGGTCAAGACCTAGCATTGTTGCTACTTTTCGTATGATGTTGCCCGCTGCGTTACAGTCTGCATTAATGTACCAATTTTGTAAATTAGTTCGATACAGTCCACGCTTAATTCGTCTACCAGACTCTTTCCACCCATCGGGTTTTGCACCGATTGCAGGCAGGAAATCACTGTCAACAAATGAAGCTTTTGATGTGTAGCTTTCCTCTGTTTCGATGAATCTAATTCCATAGTTTTCGCAGAGCTGAGAGATTCTAGTTTTCAATCTACCAGTAGGAAGTTGTACGAATTTTTGATTAGTTTTTGCTCCCATATTTACGCCATTTTTCTGACCCTTGTTCCAACCAAAAACAACAGTACCAATTTGGTTTTCTAGGCAGTGATTAATAACTATTTTAGCCGCCTTATTTACCGCATCACGCATTTGACGATTGCGTTTTTCGGTTAAACGTGCCAACTGATGCGACCAAAATCCGTTAGGCTTTCCATCCATCAACGCAGCTACTCGCTTGTTGTACCACTGATTTAAAGACTTCAAATGTTTTCCGTCAACAATAAAACTTGTGTTTGCATTGCTGATACAGGTTAGCCAATTATCAATGCCGCGATCGATACCTAAAACTTTTTGATCGTCAGTATTGACTTGAATGCTGACCAACTTGTAGACAAATTCGGCATAAAAACAGCCATTCCTAGGAAGAATTCTCACTTCTCGGATGTCGGTATAATCCAGATTAGAAGGCATTTGAATTTGAAAGTTCTTCAATCCGAACCAAGCCTTGACTTTTTGTCCGAGAGGGATAGAAATTCGACCATCAATCAACTTTTTGCCAAGCGCCTGTTTCGGGTAGGCAATTAAGTGAAGCCCGCCAGGAGTACGGTAATTTGGGAATTTCGGTCTAGATTCAAGCTTTCCTTCGCGAAACAATTTCATCAATCCTTTGAAAGATTTTACCGACTCACCGACAGCACCACAAGTCTGTTGAGCCGCTTGAGCGCATAAAGCTCCGTAATGAGGATTGCGTTTTAACTCGTTGATTATGTCAAACGGGCGGACAAAAATATGAGACTTAAAGTATATTTGACGAACGTAGTAAACAGCACAGTTGTGTAGTTTGTTTGACTCTTGGCAAATATATTCTAGAACTGCTTTTAACTTTTTGTCAGGCTTAATCAAGACTTGTTGACATCCAAACACAAAATTCTTTTTGTTGATGTAATATGTGGATCATACACCCATTGTTAAAGGAGTCAATAGTCTTAGGGCGAGTTTGTCAAAAAAAGATTTAGAGTATCGGCACGATAGCAACGCTGTCTCGCCGATCGATATTCACTTTGTTTTTATCCCAAAACGCCGTAAAGCCGTTCTGGTCGGCAAAATTGCAGAACGGCTGCAAGAAATTATTTTTGAGGTAGTCACCGAAAACAGGTGGAAAGTTATTGCTTTAGAGATCGTGCCGGATCGTGTCCATTTATTGCTTAACATTAAGCCAACAGACTCCGCCAGTTTCATCATGCAAAGAGTTAAGGGTAGGGCATCCAGTTATTTGAGGAAAGAGTTTCCCGAATTGCTGAAATTGCCTACTTTGTGGACTCCTAGTTATTTTGTTGGCAGTGTCGGGAACCTGTCCACTGAAACCGTCAGCAAATATATAGAAGAACAAAGAAACAAATAATATAAAATACTGGCAGCCTTAAGGCTGTAACTGCGTTTCATCCCCGGCTTATTGACCGGGGTTTGCGCGTGACGCGCTATAGCGATTATCAAGCGTGGTGAGGATAGCCCTATGCCCGGTTTGGCCTATGCCCGGTTTGGCCTATGCCCTATGCCCGGTTTGGCCTATGCTCTATGCCAGATAGTACCTCATATGAAAGATCGAAAGTCTATAGCAGTTATATCAAATTTTTAGACTTTTTTTAGCGGGATACGAAATAATCGATAAATAGCAGAAAAAAATCATCTTGACAAAAGACTCTATTTATCATAATTTTCGAGGAATAACGAAGTTTCGACCAGAATAATAGCTGGCAGCCGAATTGTAAAACTAGAGCCTTTCTCCAACTCGCTTAATGCGGTAATGTCTCCGCCCATCATTTCGCAGAATTTCTTAGTAATCGTCAGGCCCAAACCAGTACCGCCGTACTTCTTGGTAGTTGAAGAATCGGCTTGCGTGAAAGGATCGAAGATTCTGGCTAACTGTTCGGGACTCATGCCAATGCCGGTATCTTTGACTGTAAAAACGACCCAATCTTGAGGGGAAGACAGCAGAGACAAGCTATTTTCAGCTCGGTCTCCTCTATACGCTGCAAGTTTTTTGTGTCTCTTGGCAGCTTCGGCCGGGGTTTCGGGGGAGCGGCTGACGGCGAAAGTAATTGCGCCGGAGCAAGTAAACTTCGAGGCATTGCTGAGCAGGTTGAGCAGGGACTGCCGGAGTTTAGTTAAGTCGCTCTGCATGGAGCCAATATCCTCTGGGCACTGTATTTCTAAGATGTTGCTATTTTTGTCGGCCATTGGAACGATGGTGGCGACTACTTCCTCGACCAAATTTAAAATGCTGAAGGTTTCGAGGTGTAAGTCGGTGCGGCCTGCTTCAATTTTAGAGAAGTCGAGGATATCTTTAATCAGCGCTAGCAAGTGCTGGCCTGCGGTGTTAATTTTCTGGAGGTCGTCGATGAATTCTTCGGCACCGAGGTCTCGGGCGTCTTCTTTGAGCATTTCGCTGTAGCCGATGATGGCGTTGAGGGGGGTCCGCAGTTCGTGGCTCATGTTGGCGAGAAAGATGCTTTTCGATCGGTTGGCGGCTTCGGCGGCTTCTTTTCCCCGGCGGAATTCTTCGGAACGCAAGCGTTCGGTGATGTCGCTGGTCATGATTAAAATGCACTGAGTGCTGTCGAGGTCGATGAGTTCGGCTGACAGCAGCCAGTCGCGGACTTCGCCGGCTTTGGTGCGAATTTTGATTTCTTGGTTGCCGATCGAATTTTGTGCTTGCAATGTCTGGGCGATGCGCCTCCCCTCTTCTGAATTGACCAACATTCCTAAGTCCTTGGCGGTGCGGCCGATCAATTCGTGCTGCAGCCAGCCTAACGAGCGCAAAAAGCTGTCGTTGGCATCGAGAAAGCATCCGTCTGTGACGGTGCAGATGCTGATGCCGACTGGGGAGGCGTGAAAGGCTTTGGAAAATCTTTCTTCTGAAGAACGCAGGGCTGCTTCGGCGCGCTTTCTGTCTGTGATGTCTTGGACGGTGCTGGTGATGTAGAGGGAGTTGACAGCGGCTTGTTCGCAGACTGTGCGTTGGCTGCCGTCGGGAAGTACGAGCCTGTAGTCGATGCTGTAGGGCTGCTGTTGAAATAACGCCGCTTCGATCGAGCTTTTGACCAATTCTCTGTCTTCGGGGTACACGTATCCCAAGAAGGCTTCCAGGCTGGGTTCAAAAGTTCCCGGCCGCCGTCCCAGGATGCGGTACATTTCCTCTGACCAGCGCAATTGCTGGGTGTTGCGGTCTAAGTCCCAGTTGCCTAGCTGGGCGATGCGCTGGGCGTTGGCGAGACTGGCTTCGCTGGCGCGCAGGGAGATTTCGGCTTGGCGGCGTTCGGAGACTGTGGCTGCCAAAACTAAGCCGGTGACGGCGATGACGGCGATGAAGGCTTGCAGGGATAGGAGTGCTTGGGGGATGCTGCTGGAGTGTTTGAGAAAGGGGCCGCTGCCTCGGGCTATGCCCCAGATGGCGAAGCCGCAGAGGAGGAAGTTGGAAAGGGCCGTGTAGCGCTGGCCGAATCGAAAGGCTGCCCAAACTACTAGGGGAAACGGTAGGTATTCGAGGGGATAGCGGGCGTAGGCGGCGCGGGTGCGGGAGCAGAAGACGAGCCAGCCCACGGCTACTAGCAGCAGCAGCCAAATCGCTCGTTCTATCATCTGTTTGCGATTGATGGGGACTTTGGGCAATTTGTGCCATGTCAGCAGCAGCGGGGCGACGAGCAAAATTCCCATAGCGTCTCCTACCCACCAAGTCCCCCACATCGTGCCAAAATTGCTCCAGCTAGATAAGGTCAGGCAGACGACGATGCTGCCGACGGTGGAGTTGATTAGGGTAGATCCGAGGGCTGATAGTCCGACTATTCCTAAAACGTCTTGGAGCCGATCGAGTCTGGCGCTGAAGTTGATGCCTTGGAGCAGAGAAGTTCCCGTCCACGCTTGCAGGGTTCTAGCTCCTGCTGAGATTAAGGCCGTGCCAATGTTGGCCGACGGTACGCTCATGCTGAAGAGGAAGCCTCCGATCGCAATGCCCGGCCACAGTTGCCGCCCGAACAGCAGCAGGGCGACTTGAGCAATTCCTGCTGCTGGCCACATGGGGTTGATTTCTGTACTCAGGGTGAGGGTGGAAACTGCCAATTGCGACGCCGCGAAGTAGAGCGCGGCGATCGCGCCTACTGCGAGGAAGTACCTCCCGGAATGTCCTTTGATTGCATTAAGGAACTTTTTCTGCATTGTCGTTTGGGGAAAAGGTTGACGGTTGTTCGGGTCTCAGTAGGCGGCACGGGACTGGCACAGGGTAGCAAAAATGTTTCTATTAGGTGATGGTAGGTTATGGGTGGTAGGTAAGGAGAGAACCTTTTGAGATAACTTTTTGTGGAGCCGTTGAGGGTGTGGTTTTTTTCTGTGCGGTGTAATTGGCATAAAGAAGTGTTGGAAGTATCCTTTTTTGCCAATATAAACCCACAGACTAGACTTGTTGCAGATATTTGTTATTAAGAGGTAAACCGCAGATGTGGGGCAGATATACGCAGATATACGCAGATGATTTCAAGAGAGGAAAGCGATTGAGTGTTGTCGATCGTCTATTAATCGTAGCGATTCTCAATTAAGTGGAGCGATCGCCAGTTGTTTGACCAATTACTTTTTTCCCAATTATCAATCTTTATGTTACTTGGTAATATCTAAGGTTAGTGTCAAACGCTCTTGAGCTTCTTTGAGAGCGTCTTGGGGGTTTTGGCCCAGAAGGGTTGCTTCTATGGCCCGGCCTGCATTTTCTGACAGGCGGGAGTAACCTGAGACGATCGGGCGCGATCGAACCCAGTTCATTTGTTCTAAAAATACTCGCAAAACAGGGGTTTTTTCCACAAAGCTTTGATAAGCTTTGCTCTGTCTCGATTTTAAGTTAATTGGCAAGTAACCTGTTCCCAATGCCCAGGCTGTTTGGAATTCTTCGCCGATCGCGTATTCTAAGAATTCTAGGGCAGCTTTCTCGCGTTCTGGGGAGGTTTTCATTAAAAATAGGTTTTCACCCCCCGCGACGGCGGCGCGGCGTTTCAGGGCGGGCACGGGCATCACTGCGTAGTCGATCGCGCTTTCCTGCAATTGTGATAGCGTCCAGGGCCCGGTGATTTGCATCGCAACTTTGCCGGCGATGAAGTTGTCGAGTTCGTAACCGCGTTCGGGTGCTGACAGTATTGCTGAACCTTCTGTCAATAAGTCGCTCCACAATTCTAAGGCCGCCAGAGCACCGGGATTGTCGATTTGCGGTACGGGAGTTTGAGGTGAGGCGGCAAGAAAGAGTTCGCCGCCGGCGCTGAACATGAATGGCAGCCAGGTAAATACTGTCCATTCTCCTTTGCCTAGAGAGAGCACTATGCCGTGTTGGTCTGGGCGGCCGTCTCCGTTGGTGTCTCGCGTGAGCGATCGGGCTGCTTGCTTTAATTGCACCCAGTTCTGCGGCACTTGTTTGATTCCTGCTGCTTTAAATAAGCTGGGACGGTAAAATATCGCAGCGTTGTTTGTAGCGAAGGGAACTGACCAAATGTGTCCGCCGAGTTCCATTGACTCGAACAGTGCCGGATCGATTTCGGCTTTCCGGGGCGATTTGTCGAGCCATTCTTCTAAGGGTTGAATTGCATTTAGTTCTGCTAATTTTCCGGCAATTGTGGGAACGTTCCACAGCAAGTCGGGCGCTGCACCTCCAACTATTGCTGTTAGTATTTTGGGGAATTGTTGGTCTGGCTGACCGATATAAATTGGTTCTATTTGGATGTGAGAATGTGTTTGGTTGAATTTGTCTGTGAGGGTTTGAAATACGTCGCGGTTGGGCGGAGGATTGATGCCGTGCCACAGTGTTAGCTTGATTGTATCGCTATTTTTTTCGGTGTTTTGACAGCCGCTTAATATTAGCAAGTTAAAGGCAAGCACAATGCAGGCAACCCGTTTTAGCTGCATTTTAATTGCTTTAGATAATCTGGAAAAAATCATTTTTTAGTTTCCTTAAGGGAAGAAGTTTTTTTAAACCTCAGATTGATACGGATGGACGCGGATAGTTATATCAATTCCGGTTGAACTCCTCATGATGTTGACTGTTGACTGTTGACTGTTGACTGTTGACTGTTGACTGTTGACTGTTGACTGTTGACTGTTGACTGTTGACTGTTGACTGTTGACTGTGAATCGAACAACTGAAAATTGCGCCGAGATAGGTGGCGACTGGTAAAAATCATTCATGAATTGCCCTCTAATTTATCACCTGACGATGCAGCCGGAAACGATATTAGAGGTTGGTAAAACAAGCTAAATCTAACAAATCGGGGGGTAGCGGATTAGTTTGTCCTGCTGTGGTATTTTCAAACAAAATCGTGGAAGCTCAGGCTCCTAGTCTATCCTGCGGACACATCCGATAGCAAGGAATTCTTGCTCGTGTCAGCGAGATAGCCTTGGGGCGCTACAATTTTAGCAGAATTAGCTGGATTATTTGGCGCTTGGCATTGCTGTTAATCGTGACACGATGAAAGCATCTCGGTGCTGTTTCTCCTTTCGCTAAGAGCGATTGACTTGTACGAGAAGCATCTACTATTACTAAATAATAGCGGTTATTAATAACATTTGACTCGCTCCAATGGCGGCAATAGGCAATAGGTAATTGCCGGATTAGTAATATCGTTTCCGCTTACATTGGAATGATTTAACCACAGAGAACACAGAGTACACAGAGGGAGAGAATATATATCTGAATCATTCCGATGCTACCGGATTTGATATAATTTAAGTTCGGGTTAGCTATCGGCTATGATTTCTCCCAATTACCAATTACCAGTTACCAATTACCGATTACCAATTACCAATTACCAATTACCCCGCAGCCAAATATACATTCCCCCCCAAATATCCGCAAAGTCGGCTGTAGATATAATGAAGTTGCTTTGTTGCCGCACTGTTGTATTCTAGCTGTTTCGTCGCAACCGCTCAATTAAGTGTGGTTGCATCAGTAAAACAAGCATTAACTCATCGCATTTTTTAGTTGTGCCTTCCGTCTAAAAGCTGCGAAAAATTGGAATTGTGATGGCCGTTTGAGGGTTCTTGGAGCGAATTTTTAAACCAGATGGAGCGCTGTGGGAACGGCATAGAAATTTCCTCTTCATCAAATACCTGCTTTAACCGCCGACGAAACTCGCGTCCAACTTCCCACTGTTTCAGCGGTTGAGTTTGAATCAAGAGGCGAATCGTAATACTATTGTCGCCAAACGCATCAACGCCGAGTACCTTGGGAGGCTCTAATATTAATTCTTGCCATTGGGAATCCAAACTCATGTCAATCGCTGCTTTCTCAATCACCGCGATTGCATGGTCAAGATTGGTATCGTAAGCAACATTAATGCCTAGATTCACGCGAGACCAACTGCTCGTATGGTTTTTTACCATTGTAATACTGCCATTGGGAATAGTGATTAGATCCCCATCTTGGTTCCGCAATTGAGTTACCCGCAGGTTCATTTTTTCCACCGCTCCGCTTTCATTGTTAGCTGTGATTACATCACCAACACCGTACTGATCCTCCAACAGAACAAAAAGTCCGTTAATCATGTCTTTGACAAGACTTTGAGAGCCAAAGGAAATCGCTACCCCAAAAATGCTGACACTTGCCAAAAGCGGCAGGATGTTAACACCCAAAATTGACAGAGCAGTCAATACGCCAGCACCAATGCAACAGAAAGCGCTAACTCCTTTCATTACGCCGGAAAAGGTTTGCAGCCGCTGAATTGTTCGGACTGATGCGCTGTCGGGAAGGAATCGCCCCTGACTGAGAGCTGCTACAAAATGGTCAATTACAACGAAGCTGATGCGAAGTGTGAGGTAAGTTGCAGCCCCGATTAAGATTAACTTGAGTAAGGTAAGGCTCAAACCCTTCAGCAATAGTGATTGCAGCCATCGAGTCTGAGGAAACAGGCTCAAGCAAAGTGTAAGTCCGCATCCCCACACTCCAATGTGTCCGAGTTGCAGCAATCGCTGTCGCACTTCGTACCAAAATTTGATCTGCTGCTTCCGAGCAATTTTTTGTTGCTGTTGGGAAGCATGAGCGGCGGCTTCATTCTGCTCTTGCTCGGATAAATCCTCTAGTTGTTTTTGGGAAGCATTGAGTTGTTCGAGCTGTGTTAAAACTGCTCCATAACGGGCTTTGATATAGCGCTGTCTGAGGCAAATTCCTAAAGTGAGCAGGAGCATAGATATGATGACTCCGCCCGCGCGCAATGCCTGCTGTGCTAAAAATTTTGGCTGATGCTCTCGTTGAGACGCTACCAGGGCATTCTTAATAATTTTAGTCAAGTTTTGAGCGTGAGTGGTTAGCTCTACTCCGTAGAGGCGAGCATCAGCAGTGGTAACGGTCATCAAATAGTTCCCATTAACAGAGATAATGGGAAGCTGACTCGTAGAGTCTACTGTGTAATTGACTTCTAATGTTTCGGCTTCAAAGTTGGTTTTGGCAATTTCTTGAAGCTGATTTTTAACGGTTTTTACTCTTTGCTGAATGGGTGAGAGAGAAATTGCTTCTTGCTGCTTTGCGTTGAGTACAGGAGCTGTCAAAGCAAATATCTGACGACCATCTAAATGAACGTCACCGACAGTAAAGTTAGTGTTATCGCTGGCGGAATAGATATTGACTAATCGCTGCGGTTCGGGATCTGAGGGTTGTCCGACTGCTACTGGCGCTGAGAAGGAAGCTAAGAGGAATATAAGGAAACCTGTTGCGAAAGCAATTTTGCGCCATCGGTAATTTGTTCGACGAGAATTGAGATTTATCCAGTTCAAGCAAGACATTTTTCTACACATTGCATATTTGTATCAAAGGTCTCACCTGCGTTTTATTGCTACAGAATGCAGGTGAGACTGTAGGTTAGGATGCCAGTCACGGGAGAGCTAAGTCTCAAGACTGTTTGCGCCGACTCTGAGTCCAGATTTTCGATTTCAGGAGCGAACAGAAGATACAGACAAGCAATCACAACCAGGGCAATCAGGGTTGCCGCGATCGAGCCAATGATGGTGGCACAACAGAGTGCATCTGCGTTGGATCGCTCAAGGCCAGAGGAATCAAGCGAATGGTGGTGGTGATGCTTGACCTGCTGAACCAAAGGTTTCTGCTCGATCGGCGCTTTTGCCACCAAAGGTGTAATTATAACGCTGCGGCGATTGGTGACAAGTTAAGATACAAGCTGCATTTGTCAATTAGTAATATTACCCCAATATCTGCTTTTTTGAGGAGAATAAAGTTTGCGATTTGGGGTCAGCGGGGATATGTGGCGATCCTCGGAAGACGATCGCCCAAATCTCTGTTTTCCATGTCTCCTCGGTCAATTCCCTGTTCGACCAAAGGACGAAGATAGAGCAAGGAAGACGCTTGAATTCGGTTTGACGCAGCCGACCGTCACTCTTTAGTTGGGGCGGGAAATACAAGCTGTTTGAGCACATCCAACCGCGAACAGTTCCAGTAATCGATGTGAGAAACGATTAAACCGTCGCTGTTGACCTTCAGTTCGCTCCTACCGGCGATCGCCATTTTGGGTTTCCAAGGTAGCGGTGCAGTCCAACTCAGAGTCCAGCGAGTTTCTACGGTATCTTCCGACTGAGAAATATCGTGCAAGTCAAGTTGAATTTGTTGAAAAAAAGTCCCCATAAACCCCAGCATTTTTTGGTAGCGATCGACTCCTGTAAATCTGTTCAGCGGGTCTTCAAAATAAACATCTTTTGCATAAATGCTGTAGGTTTGATTGTCGGGGAATCTGCGGTAATCTTCTTTGAGAATTTGAATAATATCCATGATGATTAGCTATTTGCCTAAAATTATTATAATATAGTTTATATTTGTTGAAAAAATAGGCGAAAAACTTATGATCGACCTCTACACTTTTACCACACCGAACGGGCGCAAAGTCTCGATCGCGCTCGAAGAAATAGGTTTACCCTACAACGTGCACGTCATCGACATCAGAAAAGACGACCAATTTAGCCCGGAGTTCATCGCCATCAACCCCAACAGTAAAATTCCGGCAATAGTCGATCGAGATAACGGCATCACCGTCTTCGAGTCGGGCGCTATCTTGATCTATCTAGCGGAAAAAAGTGGCAAATTTCTCCCGACAGACAAAGAAAAATACTTTCAAGTTATCGAGTGGCTGATGTTTCAAATGGCCAGCGTCGGCCCGATGTTCGGTCAGCTCAACCACTTCAAACGTTTTGCACCAGAACAAATTCCCTATGCGGTGGAGCGCTACGAAAAAGAAGTCTTGCGACTTTACGGAGTATTAGACACTCAATTAGCAAAATACGAATACATCTGCGGCGACTATTCAATTGCCGACATGGCTACCTACCCCTGGGTTGCTATTTACGAATTTCAGGGATTAACCCTCGACAACCACCCCCACCTCAAACGCTGGGTAGAAACATTGCAGCAGCGTCCTGCAGTTGAGCGCGGGATGGCTGTTCCATCTGTGTAAAAATAGAAATTTTTGAACCGCAGACAGACAAAAATATTATCTGCGTTTATCTGCGTTCATCTGCGGTTAAAAAAATCCCGATCTTCTGTCAGCTAGATCGACCGTAATATCCGGTCGGGGCGGGTTGATTGAATCTCTGCTTTGTGTTAGATATCAGGCGCTTTCCCCGCCCCTAGAATTTCTCGGAAAACCCGATCTTTTTGGTGGCTTATCTAGTCACGCACACTCCGCCTACTGATACGCGACACCGATCGCGATCGTACCAGCTATTATTATCATTGTTATTGTTATACACCCTCGCCGATTCTAAATCTCTAGTGCGCGGATTGTAATAATAGTCTCCCTGCGGATACTGGCGAGTCGGTATAGCGCAATAAGTTTGGTCCCTGTCGGCATCTTCAAACCTTACTCTCACCATAGTACGTCTCAGGCGACAATCAAGAGGTCGCAAGCCAAAATCATCTTGCAGAATCCTTTCTCCGTCGTAGCTGCGACTGTTTCTGTCATTGTTTCTGTCGCTGTACCGCCTGTCGTCGCGCCAATCGCTGCTAGCTCGTCTGCCGCCATCAATTCCGGCAACTTCTAGGGTGTAACTTCCTCCCCTAGCAGCATCTTTTGCTAATACTAAAAGTGTGTAATCGCCAGTGCGAGGAATTTGATAATTAAAAGAACGGTCTTGGGTAAAAGCGACTTGTTTGTTGTTTCCGTAAAACAGCACCATGACTGGAGTAAAACCGCGACTTCTATCTGTGTCTAAAAACACTTCTATGTTGTCGCCTTCGCGAGCGCTGAAAGTGTATTCTTGGCCGCGCAATTCTTCTGTGGGAGCTCCGGGTGTCCACATATTTCGGAAACGATAAATCGGGGAAGTGCGGCGAATTACTCCGTCTATGCGATCGTTATTTCGTATCTGTTCGCCAACCGCACTAGAAGAAATCCCGGTAAGTGCCAATCCGGTAACTAGCACAGTGGCAGCAATACTGTTTAACAAGTTGTGTATTTTCATATCTACCTTGGGAAAGTTTTAATTTTTTTGCCTTGAGAAAGCCGACTTTTGCCTGCACAATCCATTTTAAATCTAACTTCTGCCAACTGTATTAACCTCACCCAACCGGACTATTTAGCTGGTGCCAAATCTCAAGTTAAATTTATAGACGCTGATGCCGAATCTAAAGTTGCAATTTGTCGCCGCAAATCAGCAATCCCGATTCACCGTCGATACTCGCCTCAATTCCCATCGGTAAAGCAGCGTTAACTCCTTCGTGGCCAAAGGGTAAATCCGAAACAATGGGAATATTTAGGTCTAAAAGCCGATCGCGCAAAACTTCTTCTATGCTAAAAGTAGGAATCTGCGGGTCAATCTCGCAGCGGCTGAAACGTCCCAAAGCAATCCCCCGCACCCCCGCAAAAGCCCCCGCCATCCGCCACATAGTCAGCATTCGATCGACCCTGTAAGGAGCCTCAGAAACATCCTCAAATGCGAGAATAACCCCGGTCAAATCCGGTTGATACGGGGTTCCGAGCAAATGAGAAGCCACCGTCAGATTCGCCGGAAACAGTCGCCCCGCAGCCTTTCCGCCGCCCCAACCTTTACCTTGCAAAGATGGTAACGGACGGCCTTCTACACAGTCAAAAAGTCGATCGACAGACCAATCCGGTTCCGCGCCCAAAGTTGTCAGCACCGGCCCGTGAACGCCCCAAATCCCCAATTTATCGTGATTCCACAGCAAAGCCGTAATGTCGGAAAAGCCGATTAACCATTTCGGCGCATGGGAATCGGGCATCGGGAATTGGGCATCGGGAATTGGGCATCGGGAATTTTTTCCTTCTGCGACTTTGCCTTTTTCCAAAAGTCGAGTGCTGCCAAAACCGCCTCGAACACACAGAATACCGCGACAATCTGGGTCACTGAGGGCATCTGCTAACTGTCGGACGCGGTTTGTGTCGGAACCGGCCAAGTAGCCAGTGCGATCGTCAAAACCGGGTGTTAATTCAATGCGATAGCCGCGGGATTTCCAAATTTCTACACCCTTTTCAAAGTTAGTTAATTCTCGCAAAGCGCCGCTAGGGGAAATTACTTTGAGCAAATCTCCAGGTTGCAACCATTTAATGTTAGTCATTTGTTATTGGTTATTTGTTATTGGTTATTTGTTATTTGTTATTGGTTATTTGTTATTTGTTATTGGTTATTTGTTATTGGTTATTTGTTATACCATTTTTCTCAAGATGTGGTATAGATGAAGTATTAGCCCCACCTTACCAAGGGGGGGTTGGGGGGGTAATATCTAGCGCTACTTTATGAAATTGGTATTATATCGTGTTTGGTGAATCGATCGTAATTCCGTCGGAACGGGTTTTACAGATAATTTCTGACTGCAACAGACAATCTCGCAAACCCACCCCACCTACCCATAAATACAAACCTACCTTGTCGAATTCGAGGCAAATTTCAGGTTGATGTGGGTTATCGGTTGTGGTTGCATCGGAATGATTTAACCACAGAGAGCGCAGAGAACACAGAGGAAGACAATAGAGAGATGAATGCAGGACGATGAAGTGGCGGGGCGGGTTGATCTAGATTGTTGATAATCGTTAGATATTGTCGGTGAAACCCGCCCCTACGGGCTCTGGTTAATTATTGATTTAGGAGTGAGTTTTTGAGATTGTTTGTTAATGATTGCTACGGTAAAGTCAGAATTTCTACCCCGGAATCTGTCACGGCTAGGGTGTGTTCAAATTGAGCAGAAAGTTTTTTATCCTTAGTGATTGCAGTCCAACCGTCGCCCAATATTTCTACTTCCCAAGTTCCCTCGTTAATCATCGGTTCAATGGTAAAAACCATGCCTTTTCTGAGTTTTTTTCCCGTGCCCCGTTTCCCGTAGTGCAAAATTTCCGGTTCGGTGTGAAAAACGCGGTGCACGCCGTGTCCGGCAAAATTTCGCACTACCGAAAAACCCTGTGCTTCAGCATATTCCTGAATTGCTGCACCGATGTCGCCGGTACGAGCACCGGGTTTGACTTCGGCAATTCCTCTTCTCAAACATTCTTCGGTTACTTCTACTAATTTTTTAGCTACTGGTGAAGGTTTTCCCACAAAAAAAGTTTTAGAAGTATCGCCGTGATAACCGTCAACTAAGGGGGTTACGTCTATGTTAATAATGTCGCCTTCTCTGAGAATTTGTTTGGCATTGGGGATGCCGTGACAGACTACTTCATTGACGCTGGCGCACAGAGATTTTGGAAAGCCTTTGTAACCTAAAGGAGCACTTTTTGCTCCGCGTTCTACAGTCCAACGTTCGGCTTCGTCGTTAATTTGGAGGGTGCTAACTCCTGGTTTAATCATTGGTTCGAGATGCAACAGAAGCTGAGCTGCTAAGCGGCCTGCTTGACGCATTTTTTCCACTTCTCTGCTCGATAAAAGCACTAAACGTTCAGTTGCCATAGTTGTTTTTTTTGTCTTTTTTTGTGGTCGATTAAGAGTTTATTTAACTCAATTTTAGAATAGATTTGAACCAGCTTTCAAATCGATCGCCCAAAGCACCCAAAGAATATTCTACCTCTGCTTGTCGCCGGCAAGCGCTGCGGTCTATTTGGTCGATTCGGGCGATCGCGCTTACCAAGCCATTTACGCTGTCAGGCTCCACTAAAAAGCCCGTCACGCCGTCTCGAACAATTTCGGCGGGGCCCCCGCGCGCGTAGGAAATCACGGGCACACCGCACGCTAAAGCCTCGATCGCCACATTTCCAAAAGCTTCTACCCAGCGCGGTGTCATCAACAAGGCTCGGCACTGGCGCACTTGTTCTTGCATTTGGGTTGTTGTCAGAAACCCTAAATATTCTACCGGAGCATCCGGGTAATCTGCACAAATTTTTTGCCAATAATCCTCATCCTGCATTTTGCCCATAATTTTTAGGGGAATGCCTGTAATTTTTGCTGCCGCCACTGCATCTTCTAAGCCTTTCTCCGGGGCGATGCGGCCCAGCCAAGCTAATTTTGATTGTGGTTGGCTGCAAAATTCGTACAGCGATAAATCTATGCCGCTTCCCAACAACTGACATTCTGCGGCAAAGGCAAAGGTTTCGGCTTGGGAAGCGGTGTAAACTCCGATCGTACCGGGAAATTGGGCGGCGGTTTGTTCGGCGATGCGATCGAGCGATCGCACCAGAGAGCCCATACTGATAAAATGGGCGATCGGAGTCCTAAAAAAAGGTGTCAAATAAAACGGCAACCAATCGTAGGCAAAATTAACAATTACATCCCATTCATCCTGAACTTGGCGCGCGTATTCCCACATATTCGCCAGCACAGCATCGGCGGGCATCACGATAGAATCATTGTAATCTTGTGTTTGGGCAGTTACTTGCAAATCCCCCGCGATTTCGATTACTGGAATTGATTCTAAGACTGAACCGACTGGTGCTACAACTGTGATTTTATGACCGCGCCGGTGCAATTCTTTTGCAATATTCAGAACTGTAAGTTCGACTCCGCCGCCCAACCCCGAACCGAGTTGACCGACAGATGTTGATAGAAACAATAATTTTAAAGAGTTATTAGTAGTCATTAGTCATTAGTCATTAGTCATCAGTCATTTATTTTAGCACAGGATCGATCGCCGTAACGTTTCGGTTTGCATCGGAATAATATTTGTCCGATTGCAGTGCTGTCACGAGTTCGCGATCGCACTGCATTCAGATCGCATCTGTTCGATTGACCGGAATAAAACTCGTTCGTAGCGCCGACCGTTTTTGTTATTAATAATCGACCGCACATGATATGACTGTTAACTGTTGACTGTTAACTGTTGACTGTTGACTGTTAACTGTTAACTGTTAACTGTTAACTGTTAACTGTTAACTGTTGACTGTTGACTGTTGACTGTTGACTGTTGACTGTTGACTGTTAACTGTTGACTGTTAACTGTTGTTACCAATGCCCAATGCCCAATGCCCAATGCCCAATGCCCAATGCCCAATGCCCAATGCCCAATGCCCAATGACTATTGACTAATGACTAATGACTATTGACTAATGACTAATGACTAATGACTAATCATCTTTTTCAGAACGAGGATGGATGCGATTCAACTGATTGATTGCCCAGCGAGCAGTCTCCTGAACTTCTGGATCTGGATCGTCAGTCGCGCGGTGCAATAAATGACTGATTTGATTCACCATTTCGTAAATTCGAGTCAAGTCGCGAATCGCATTTTTCCTCACTTCTGGATTTTCATTTTGCAGGGAAATTGACCAGGCATTATTCATGGGTTTGAGCGTGCGAATCCCAATTTCCGAGACACTTGCCAAAATTAAACTGTACTGGTTTGAGTCGGAACTTGCTAGCAAATCCAGCAGCGGCTCAACTGCTCTGGAATCTCCCTGCTGGCCGAGTTCCCAAATTGCTTTGCGCCTGCGAGCCGGATTTAAGTGCTGCAAATCTTCAATCAGTTCTTCAATAATATCAACTTTAAGCCGATGATCGCCAGTTTCGGGAAAATAACTGTTTTGGTTCTGACTCGCTAGCGAATAAGCTCGATTAGTTGTTTCGGGAATGTTGAAACCTGTGTCGCTGTAGCCGTTGCTGTTAGTTTCCAAGGGCCCGCTGCCGGCATTAATTCGATCGCCGTCCACCCCTGCACCCTCAGATTCCGATGGGCCAGATTCTAAGATAAACGGTAAAGGTCGATCGCTGTTGTCGAGACTGTAGCCTGCTGAAAAATCCAAACGATCGGGCAATACTGGCGGCAGTTTTGGTTCTTCAGAAGAAACATCTCGGTGTCCAATTGGGCCAGAGTTTCTCTGAGGATTGGGATTGGTGGGTCGATAGTTTCTAGGGTTGTGGCGATCGCCTCTTCCCCGTCTTCGCCTAGAATTATTTGACTCGTCGTTGCTAACTAATTTCAGCATGATAAATACTGCCGCTGCCGTGATGACAACTGCTGCCAAACCCAACACTAACAATCCCCGCTGGCGAGACAAAATGACGATTAGATTGGAGATTGATTTGGGAATTTTGGAATTGGATTTTGGCGGTTTGGACGGCTTAGATTTGTTTTTATCGGCCCCTGGAGAGGGTTTTGGAGAATTGGAGTCCGGGCGATCGTCCGGGCGATCGTCCGCCTGAGCAATTTCTTGGGAAACAGCCCGGTAGGACGCATTGAGAGTCTGTTGCCTTCCGTCCGCAGTTGGACTGAAGGCAGCGCCCAGACAAGCAATACAGGTCAATAAACATAGAGTGGAGCGGTAGTGCGCCATAGGACTCAATCGGGGTTTTGAGAGGCAACGCCGCGAGACGAGCTTTAGTGTAACCGTAACCTTGAGTTAGCTCGATCCTAGCTGCTATGCGCCCAACTAACTCACAAATAGCACGCCTTCTCACAAAAAAATCTTCGGTGGAGACGGCAGCGATCGAATTCTCGATCGTACAATTGCCTCAATAACGCCGGCGGAGGCGGAGGCGACATCCGCAAAGTCCATTGCTACACCTAGCTGAGGCGATTGTTGCTTGCCGTCGATTTCTGACAGATAGCGTCCCGCCAGCCAGAGTTTAACCGTTTCGCCGCACCGGTCGCGATCGCTTTTATCTTCGTCTGGGCAGCCATTTGGACGCAGAGGATTTGTAGCGGCAACCAGAAACCCGGTTTTTGATTGTATTTCTGGCGGATTTACCGCATATTTTCACTATGTTTATTTGTACTCATTTAGCTAAGTTAGATCGATCGGTATTTAATCCTGTTTCACAAAATCTGATATAAGATAGAACTAACTTTTTCGTGTGAGAGTAGAGGCATTTGTGAGCCAACAAGACATCTTAAAATTAGCAAAAGAAGGCGACCCAAGGGCGATCGCATTTCTGATCGGCCAAGCACTCCACAGCTTCGGCGTCACAGCTAAAGCCAGCCTGGAAAATGACACCCTGCACCTGCTGCTAGAAGCAGAAAAATTGCCCGCAGAACCAGCCTGTCTGCGAGTCGCAGTCAAAGGGTTGCAGCGGCTGCAACCAAATAACATTTACTCCCTAACAGTATACGGGCGGCAGATCGGTCAACAACTGCCCGCTTGGACTCAGACAGTAGAATTTAAAAAACCCGTCAGCGTACCCGCACCCGTCAGCGTACCCGCACCCGTCAGCGTACCCGCAGCCCGAATTCCTGCGGCCTCCGCCAGTGTACGCACAGCCCCAATTCCTGTGACTTTGCCAACCATAGAAAAAACTCACAGTGTTGTCACAACAGCGCCCGCTCAAAGACCAGAAAAAAACCCGCCCCAACCACGGAAAACCCCAACTCCCAAACCCACAAACCAACGGCAGCAAAAGCCATCGCCCCGGCCAAACTTAGCCCGCACCAAAACTAAAAACCCTTGGCTGTCAGTAGGTATTCTGAGTCTGATTCTCGTGCCGGTATCCGGCTTTGTTTTCCGTTCTCAATTTTACAAATCCTCAAGCACCCCCACCATTAACCCTATCGCATCAAAGCCTGCAGTACCAAAAGTGCGCGAAGTAAAGCTATCGGGCAGGGAATCGACACCAGCGCCAGCGCCCGCAGCCAAACCAGAACCAGCTCCAAAACCCCCCTCCCCGGCAGCACAAAAACCCGTCAATCTCCCCGCAACAGTCAGCATCAAAGCCGTTGGCGACATCATCCCCGGCACCAATTTTCCCTACAACAAACTGCCGGCAAATAAAGATAGTTTATTTAAATCGGTAAAACCGTACCTTCAAGGAGCCGACATTCTGTTTGGCAATTTTGAAAGCACGATGACGAATTACCCTTACAGCTCCAAAGGAGTGGGCGGAGGAATGCTGTTTGCCTTTCGGACTCCTCCGAGTTATGCCAAAATCTTCAAAGATGTTGGTTTTGATATTTTGAATGTGGCCAACAATCACTCTTACGATTTTCACGAGCAGGGATTTAAGGACACGATCAAAAACATCGACAGCAACGGCATGAAAGCAGTTGGCAAAAGAAACCAAATTGTTTATCAAAATGTCAAGGGCGTGAATGTTGCTTTTATCGGTTTCAGCAACTACGGCGAAGTTCACAATTCCTTGCTGGAACTACAAGCGGGAGCAGAAGTTGTCAAAAAAGCGAAGCAAAAGGCTGATATTGTAGTGATATCAGTTCATGCTGGAGCTGAAGGAACCGGAGCTCAGAATGTGAGAAATAAAACCGAGTTCTTTTACGGAGAAAACCGGGGAAATATGGTTGTGTTTTCGCGGACGATGATTGATGCGGGAGCGGATTTGATTTTAGGACACGGCCCGCACGTTACCAGAGCTTTGGAACTTTACAAGGGGAAATTGATTGCTTATTCCCTGGGCAATTTCATGGGTTATCGCACTTTGTCTACAGCCGGAGCACTTGGTCAATCTCTGATTTTGGATGTAAAAATGAATCCGCAAGGGGATTTTGTTTCTGGTAAGATTATCCCCGTCGAACTTGACAGCAAAGGTATTCCGTCTGTGGATAAAGATTTTAGGAGTGTGGGGTTGATTCGCCGTTTGACAAAGAGCGATTTTCCCAACACAGATTTGACAATTGATAACAAGGGACAAATTTTGAAAAAGAGTAAGTAGTCAGTTGGCAGTTGGCAGTTGGCAGTTGGCAGTTGACTGTTAACTGTTGACTGTTAACTGTTGACTGTTAACTGTTGACTGTTGACTGTTGACTGTTGAATGTTGACTGTTAACTGTTGACTGTTGACTGTTGCCAACTAACAACTAACAACTAACAACTAACAACTAACAACTAACAACTCACAACTAACAACTAACAACTAACAACTGCCAACTGCCAACTGCCTAGTCAAAACTCATTGCTTTCAAAGCTTCTTTCATTTCGTCTGCTGTCGTCGTCGCGGTACCGAATTGACGCACGACAATGCTAGCCGCTAAATTGCCCAAAACTGCCGCTTCCCAACCGGATGCACCGACGCACAAAGCTAAAGTCATTGCTGCTACTACTGTATCTCCAGCACCGGTTACATCAAATACATCTGTCTTGTTAAAAGGGGGAATATCCCAGCTTTGAATGGCAAATTCCCCGTTTTCACAAGTCGATGTTGGAGGGGGTGAGTTTTTGATGGCTTCGCCCTTGGCTCTTTCAAACAAACTCATCCCTTCTTCGCCGCGAGTAATCAGGATTTTTTGAGCTTGAGTTAAGTTCAACAAGTCGCGTCCTGCCTGCATTAAAGTTTGAGGGTTTTTGATAGCATATCCGACTGCTTGTTCGGCTTCGGGCAGGTTGGGAGTAAACAGCATTGCTCCAGAATATCGCTGCAAATCTGTTTGAGCGTCTACGATTGTTTTGCCGGGAACTACTGCCGATCCGATCGCCAAATTGGTCAAAACTCCGTCGCCGTAGTCGGAACAAACCACGGCATCTACTGTCGGGATTTGCTGCCGGATGTAGTCTGCTAATTGCAACTGCAAGTCTAAATCCGGCAACTCGTCAGATTTGCGATCGACTCGGACAATTTGCTGAGTCACTGACTGTCGCGCGTGCCCGGAAATTCGAGTTTTGGTGACAGTCGGACGCTGCGAATCGATGAAAATCCCGCCCGTATCAATTCCCGCAGCCTCAAAAATACCGCACAAAGCCTTTCCCTGGTCGTCTTTTCCTACCAAACCGGCAACTTTGACTTTGCCTCCCAGTTTGGCTAAATTGTAGACAGCATTTGCGCCACCTCCGGGTAGTTGCCGAGTATTTTCGTAGCGCAAAATCAACACAGGTGCTTCGCGGGAAATTCGCTCTACTTGTCCGGTAAGAAACTCGTCCAAGGTCAAATCTCCGATCGCTAATACCTGCGCTCGATCGAAGCAGTCTAATCTTTTCAATAATTGCTCTGTTGAGGCACGCAGTTGAGGCAAAAAATCGGAATAGTCGTTAGTCATTAACCAAAAAAATGAGACTGAGGAGTTGATTGTTGAGCAGGGGACGAGCAGCAGTTAAAAATCCTAATAAAGATTAATAATTGATTTCCTCCCTGGTTTGATTTTTAACTTTTAATTGACTGTCTCGCTTTGATTGTGAGAAACTCGTTGCAGGATGCAGGCGATCGCACTCGCTCAACAAACTTTGCAAATAATTGCATCAAAAATCAAAACAAAGTTTCACGGTGTAGAAGTTTCCTCCTACATAAGTGCCTTCAAAAAACAGCATAATTATTTCAATTTTTGCTTGATAATCGCAATCACCTGAGACATTTGTTTTTTGAGTGCATCAATTTCCGCTTGCATTTTTGCCATTTTCAGGGTCATCGCCTGAATGTCGGCAGCGCCCGCTCCTGAGCTTGATGCTGCGGCGGCTTCGGGCACTGGTTTCTTTTTGGCCAGTACCATCGCCGATTTGATCGCCTCGGTTAGCTGCTTCTTCTCAAAGGGTTTGGCGATGAATGCAAAAAAATGTTTCTCGAAGGGTTTGGGAATTTTTTCCATCACCTCTTCTTCGCGACCCGACATGATCACCAAAGGTATCTTGGAAAGCTCGGCGTGGGCTTGCACTTTTTGATACACTTCCCAACCGCTGACTTTGGGCAGCAGGAAATCTAACATAATTAGATTCGGGCGGGCTTGGCGGATCAGTTTGAGTCCCTCTTCGCCGTCTTTTGCTTCTAGAACTTCAAAGTTACCTTGGGGCAACATCTCTCGGACTCGAACTCGGATGACTTTACTGTCATCGATTACCAAGATTTTTTGACCAGCCACGACTGACTCCTTCAGTAATGAGTGATGATTCGCATCCTTTAGTATATCCCTAAGAGAATTCTAGCCAGAATTCTGGGCAATATTGTTTTGCTGCAACGATCGCGCGATTTTGATTTGGGGTTGTATTCCTACAAGTTCAGGGACTTTGATTTCGGATAGGATCTAAGACATTAACTCGATCGCCCTTAAATTTTATGTCGCCCCAGACTCCTCAAACTCCTACTGTCAAAGCAACTGCCGCCCAAATGCGGGGTGAAATCGAAGCGATGCCGGAATGGCTGCGACGGCCTCTTGGCAAAGCTAGCGAACTTTCCCAAGTCCAGAAAATTATTAAACAGCGGCAAATTCACACGATTTGCGAGGAGGGCAGATGTCCCAACCGGGGCGAGTGCTACGCCCAACAAACGGCGACTTTTTTGTTGATGGGGCCAACTTGCACGCGCGCTTGTGCTTTTTGTCAAGTAGATAAAGGTCATTCTCCGATGCCCCTAGACCCGGAGGAACCGCAAAAGGTGGCGGAAGCGGTGCAATTGTCGGGCTTGCGCTATGCGGAGCTGACTTCGGTGGCGAGGGACGATTTGCCGGATGGGGGTGCGGGTTGGTTTGCAAGGACGATCGCCCAAATCCGCCTCTTAAACCCGGATACTGAAGTTGAGGTACTGACGCCGGATTTTTGGGGAGGAATCGGTAGGGGCGGTGCCCCCGTGCCCGCCCTCCTGACCCCGGATTTTTGGGGAAGAATCGGTAGGGGCGGTGCCCCCGTGCCCGCCCTCCCCGTGCGTGCCTCCGACGGGGAGAATTCCGAGCTCGATGAGTTGCAGCGAGAGCGGATTCGGACGGTGGTAGAGGCGAAGCCGGCTTGTTACAACCACAATATTGAGACGGTGCGGCGGTTGCAAGGGCCGGTGCGGAGGGGGGCTAAGTACGATCGCTCGATCGGCGTTCTCCGTATTGTCAAGGAATTTGACCCAACTATTCCCACCAAATCCGGTTTGATGTTGGGCCACGGGGAAACTGCAGCCGAGATTGTCGAAGCGATGGCCGATTTGCGGGATGCCAAGTGCGATCGGCTCACCCTCGGTCAATACATGAGACCATCTCTAGAACACCTCCCAGTGCGTAAATACTGGACTCCGGCCGAATTTGACCGTTTTGGGTCGATCGCCAGAGAGATGGGGTTTGAGCGCGTGCGATCGGGGCCTCTCGTCCGCAGTTCGTACCACGCCGGAGAGAGCGATTGAAAGCAATCTCTATTCCACCGGGTAGAAACTCCTAGTTACAAAAAATAACACTAGAGGAGTGTGCTGATGTGCGACGCTCTCTGCTATTTGTGAATAGAGTGACAACAAATAAATTTGGACTTTGACTTATGGCAGAGATAGCGAAGAATCAATTAAACTCTGACTCCGTTATGAAAACGGGCAAACCGCCTTACACCTTTCGGATGGCCTGGTTTCTGTTGCTGTTAGGTATCAATTTTCTCGTTGCAGGCTACTATTTCCATATCATCCAGTAGTTCTGCAATTTGACTGTTAGCAGCCGCTGTTCCCGCCTGCACTTAACCCTGTTTTTGGCTGGCGGGATCGGCAACTGCGATCGGAACGGGCTTTTGGGCCCGTTCCACAATCGATCGAGTTTTGGGTGGAACAGGCCCAAAAGCCAGTGCCTAATCTAAAATCTAAAATCTAAAATCTAAAATTTGCTGACTCCAGCTTCGAGAGTCGCTCTTTGATTTTAATTACGTCTTCCTTGGTCTCGATCGCCAAAGTTGCTAAATTGTCAAACATCGGGTCTCCCGAAAGCCTTCTCGGATTGGTCTTACCAGAACCAGGAGGGTTCGGAGACTGAGGCCTGTTAACTCTAGAACCTTGATTTTGCAAACTGTAGATTTGTCCTCTGAGTTCAGAAATTTGACTTTCTAATTGAGTAATGCGAAACTCTAATTGACTTGTGGATTGAGCGGGCGTAAAAATTGGCGCAACAGCAATTGCTAAAACGCAAGCCAGACACAAAAGACAGATTTTTATGGCGCGATGGCGAATATTTTTCGGCATAGCTTTAATATTTTAAATTATAATACCAAACAAGAGTGACGCACCCCCTTTATGATGCGGTATGGTGCGTCGCTACCGAATCGTTGCGAGAGCTCGCCAGAATTGTTTCGGGCGACGCACCCTACTTTTACGAAGGCATAAAGGGGGTATCATACCCGGATTTGGTATACCAGTTCTACGATAACAAATCGCCGCTATTTTTGGTCTCTATCAGAAGTATGTCTTGTCAATACTCCGGACTGTTTTTGGAACGAGACTACAAGCTTTACAGGGCAAGGATCATAAATAAAGTCGAATTACAGCATATACCGGGAATATGCTGTATATTTCTAGCTTGGCTGCAAAAGTGATATGCTCCCGACTTTTTTAACTTAGTATTAAGCATCTTCGCCCCAAAATTTTAGTTGCACATAAACTAATATCAAAGCTACAGCCATCAGGAAAGTTGCCGCAGCGGCTGCATAACCAAAATCAAATTGCGAAAAAGCTTGCTCGTAAATATAATAAACTAGCAAATTAGTAGAGTTCAAAGGGCCGCCGCCGGTGATGACATAAACTTGCTCGAAACTCCGCAGGGTAAAAATAGCTGTTGTCACCGTAGCAAATATTAAAGTCGGCCGCAAGCCTGGTAAAGTGATGTACAAAAATTGTTGCCAAGCATTAGCTCCGTCCAATTCTGCCGCTTCGTAACGATTTATGGGAATTGCTTGCAATCCTGCTAAAAATACTACCATATTAAAGCCTAATTGTTTCCAAACACTGAGCAGAATTATTACTGGCATTGCCCAAAATGTGCTGCTAAGCCACGGAATTGGATTTAGACCGATCGCCATTAAGATATCATTCACCGGGCCTTGGGTTTGAAACAACCACCGCCAACCCAAGCCAACTGCAACTAAAGAGGTAATCGAAGGGATAAAATAAGCGGTGCGGAGAGCGCCCCGCCAAGCAAACGAGCGATTTAGCAGCACTGCTAAACCCAAAGGAATTACTAAACTGGGAATGACTGTGGCGGTAGTAAAATAGATCGTGTTTTGGAGAACTTGCCAAAAATCCGGGTTAGTGAGGAGACGCAAGTAGTTGTTCAAACCAATTAAACGCACTCCCGACTGGGTAAAGCTGCCGCTGGTAAAGCTGAGGTAAAATAAATAGGCGATCGGCCAAATCAAAAAAGTACCCAGAAACAGCAAAGCCGGCGCGAGGAAAGTCCAAGCTGCGATCGACTCATTGTCCAACCAGTTAAAACGCCCAAATTTAATCCGAACCATTTGCTTGTAAATATTAGCTTTTAGCTTTAAATAATATCACAATATAGGTCAATCTCAAAATGAACCTTCTCGATATATTATCTAACTTACCCACTATAGAAACTGATAGACTGCTGCTCAGAAAAATTACTTTAAACGATGCCAACGATATGTTTGAGTATGCTTCTAATCCCGAAGTGTCGGAATACACAATGTGGTCAACTCACACCTCGCTGGAAGATACTAAATATTTTATCAAGTCACTGATAAAAATGTACAAAAAACGAGAGCTGGTAGATTGGGGAATTGTCCACAAAGTCGATGAAAAATTTATCGGAACTTGCGGATTTGTGGAGTGGAGCATGAACCACAGCCGCGCCGAAATTGGCTACGCACTTTCTACGAAATATTGGGGCGAAGGATACATGAGCGAGGCTGTCAATGCGGTTATTGAATTCGGCTTTCGGGAGATGCTGCTGAATCGAATTATGGCTCGATGTGAAGTTAACAATATTGCTTCGGCGAGGGTGATGGAAAAGGTGGGGATGCAATTGGAAGGGGTTTTGCGGCAACAGCTATTTGTGAAAGGCAGATATTGGGATCTGAAAATTTATTCGATTCTTAGGGAAGAGTTTTTTGATAATGTTGTAGAATCTCATTGAATATTTTTGATAGCATTTAAGTTGATTCACCTAATTAAAGGTAAAATACGAATTGCTAAAAAGCTTTCTCTGTCTGTCTTTTTCCTTCTTCCTTCTTCCTTCTTTCCTCGTCCTTCTTCCTTCTACTTATGACAGTTAATCCAGTATCTGCTAATTCCAGCGCCAGCCTGATTTCTCCTGAAATTGGCTTTCCTGCGTTAGCGAAGCCCGCCCCTACGGGGGCTGCGCCAACGAAGAGGATCGCTCCGGCTCATCCTCCCTTAAAAATAGGAATTTTAGCTTCAGGAAGTGGCAGCAACTTCGAGGTGATTGCCCAAGCCATCCAAAACCAAGAACTTAATGTTCAAATCCCAGTATTAATTTACAACAATCCCGACGCCAAAGCCGGGACCAGAGCTAAAAAATACGGCATTCCCTCGATTTTGCTCAATCACCGCGATTGCAAAAGCCGCGAAGAATTAGATACAAAAATTGTTAAAACTTTTAAAGCTCATGATGTAGAATGGATAGTGATGGCAGGTTGGATGCGTATCGTCACCAAAGTTTTGCTCGATGCTTTTCCCGACAAAGTTATTAACATTCACCCCAGTTTGCTGCCGAGTTTCCCAGGAATTCGCGCCGTCGAACAAGCACTCGCAGCTAAGGTTAAAATCACCGGATGTACGGTGCACATCGCCCGTTTGGAAGTAGACAGCGGGCCGATTTTAATGCAGGCTGCAGTGCCTGTCTTGCCTGACGATACGGCAGAAACGCTGCACGCCAGGATTCAGGTACAAGAGCACAAGATTATGGTAGGGGCGATCGCCCTGATTGCCGAATCCCATCAAAAACATTGTGACTAAAAACCTCACCAGCGCGGCATCTGTCCCGGAATTACCAGTCAGCGACTCGCCGGAACATCTATGGCCGAGAAATATTATAGCTGGTTGAATGTTCGCCCTGAACCTTGATTCGGCAGCCGTCCCGATGCCAAAGTCTTCGCCGCCAGCGCCGAATTGGGCGAACCGGAAAAAGCACCTATTTTAGATGTCGGTGGGGGTTATGGACGCAATAGTTTACTCTGAGCAAGGTTTGGTGATTCGGTGGATGCGATCGAATTAGGAATGAAAATTTAATAACTTAAGTGATTGCTCGTTACCAGGCTCTGCCTGGTAATGCAGGTCCGGAGGCTCTGCCTCCTTTGAGGAAGGCAACTTACACGAGAGAAGACTGTAGGAGGTGTTTAAGTTATTAAGTTTTCGATCCTTAAATGCGCGACCAGCTTAAAATAACGCACTATGACGCACCCTACAACAAATTTTAGCGGTTAAAATTCCAATTCTAAACCTCAGATGCCCGCAATTGTCCGCAGGCTGCATCGGCCTCTAAACCGCGAGAATACCGCACGCTAACAGCAATTTTCTTCTCCTTCAAAACCGCAACAAAATTGTTGATTCGATTGGGAGTAGGACGCTGATATTCAGCTTCTTGAATCGGATTGTAGGGAATCAAATTGACGTGGCACTGAAAACCGCGCAACTGAGTTGCTAACTCGGCTGCGTGTTCTGGTAAATCATTTACGTTTGCTAAAAGTACGTATTCAAAGCTTAATCTGCGTCCGGTCGATCGCACATATTCCCGACATTCTGCCACTAACTCGCCCAAAGGATAAGGGCGGGCGCTAGGAATTAACTCTTCGCGCAATCTTTGATTGGAAGCGTGGAGGCTGACGGCGAGGGTAATTTGCAGTTGATGTTCGGCTAGTTGGGTGATGCGATTGCGGATTCCGACTGTGGAAACGGTGATGTTGCGCTGTCCAATTCCTACGTCTTGATTCAAACACTTGACAGCAGCTACAACGTTATCGAAATTCAGCAGGGGTTCGCCCATTCCCATAAATACGATGTGGCTGACTCGGTGGCCGAAATCTTGCTGTACTGTCAAGACTTGATCGACGATTTCGTTTACTTCTAAATTGCGCTTGAAACCGCCTTTTCCGGTAGCGCAAAAGTCGCAGCCCATCGCGCAGCCAACTTGGGCTGAGACGCACACTGTCAGCCGTTTTTCGGTGGGAATGCCGACGGTTTCGATGATTTGACCGTCTGCCAATTTTAGGAGATACTTTACCGTAGAGTCTGGTGCGACCGATCGCAAATGAATAGTCGATCGCCCGATCGGGACTTTAGCAACAGTCTCGCGCCACTGTTTAGAGAATACAGAAATCTCAGAGATCGATCGCGCGCCTCTCTCATAAATCCACTGGTACAACTGCTTCCCGCGATAAGCGGGTTGCCCGTTTTGCTGCACCCACT
>NZ_JBARVX010000623.1:0-2941 GCF_049646505.1 Microcoleus sp. | reverse complement strand
AATTAATTTCTCAGCCTAATTCCAACTCTTGTCCCCCCCCTTACCAAGGGGGGGCTAGGGGGGGTGAATTAATTTCTCAGCCTAATTCCAACTCTTGTCCCCCCCCTTCGCAAGGGGGGGCTAGGGGGGGTGAATTTACCGGGCGTGAATGGGGATGTTGTGCGCCCGAAGCATTTGAAAAACGCCTCGGCCAAATGCAAATAGTTCTGCAAAACCAAGACAACCGCGAACACGACATCCTCGACTCCGATGATTATTATCAATTCCAAGGCGGAATGACGGCGGCAATTCGCAATTTGCAAGGCAAAAATCCTGAAACCTATTTTGGCGATAATTCGATTCCCGAAAATCCGAAAGTGCGAAAACTGAAAGAAGAAATAGCGCGGGTTTATCGCAGCAGGGCGGTAAATCCGAAATGGATTGAAGGGGCGATGCGCCACGGTTATAAAGGTGCTTTTGAAATTGCTGCAACGGTGGATTTTTTGTTTGCTTACGATGCGACGGCAAATTGTGTAGAAGATTTTATGTATGAAGGAATTGCAGAGGCTTACATTTTTGATGAAAAAGTGCAGGGATTTATCCAAGAAAATAACCCTTGGGCGCTGCGGGATATGGCGGAAAGATTGCTAGAAGCTCGCCAGCGGGGGTTGTGGCAGAGTGCGAAGCAAGATACTCTTGATAAATTGCGATCGATCGCCCTGCAAGCCGAAGCAGTCATCGAATCCCATACAGAAATACGAAATTAAAGTCGCGATCGCCAGACACATCTTGCCGTTTGCGGTAATATCTACTAATGTTTCGCCAACGGTGAAAGCTGTATGATTCGCCGCTATATTGCTAGCCTGACCACTAACATCTTAAAACTTACCTGCGCCGCCGCAACCGCGATCGCCCTAACAGCCGGATGTTCGCAGCCCGACCCGCCCAAAAACTCCGGGGCATCTAACACCATCGAAGCGGCAGCCCTAGCAGAGCCGCCAAACTCTGTGTTAGCTCGAAACCCCAACAAAACCCAAAAAACCCTCAGCGCTCCCTCCTGCACCCAAAACGACCCATTTGCGGAGTCAATTAGCTTTGCCACCCAAGCTTCTAATTTGGCTCAATCGGCCAATTCAAAAGAAAACTGGGACGAAGTAGCAGCCCTGTGGGTGCAAGCCGTCGCTTGGATGCAAGCGGTTCCCCCCGGCAGTCCCCGGCGGGCGTTTGCCGAGAAAAAAGTCATCGAGTACACAAGAAACCTGGTTTATTCGCAACAGCAAGCGAGCGCAACCCGATCGCAAGCCGCCAGTACAGTTAGTTTCAGCAGCGATTTGCTCAACGAACAACTAGAACTTTACCTATCCTACGTTGCGACTGTCGGGCCGCCAGATGTTTTGATTGTCGGCAGTTCCCGCGCCTTGCAAGGCGTCGATCCCAAACAGCTAAAACAATCTTTGGCCGCGTCCGGGCGTCCGGGCTTAAAAATATTCAATTTTGCAATCAACGGTGCAACTGCACAAGTAGTTGACTTTCAACTGCGGCGGCTTTTGAAGCCGGATTATTTGCCTCAAATGATTGTCTGGGCCGATGGCGTGCGGGCATTTAACAGCGGCCGGGACGATCGCACTTTTAATTCGATCGTCGATTCACAAGGCAGCCAACTTTTAGCAGCAGGCATTCGTCCCAAACTCCCGTCTGGTGAACCCAAGGTGATTCCCCGATGTTACAAATTCCCGCAGCCCTGCGGCGGTGGCGGTGGCGGCGGCGATGGTATTTTCCGCAGAGCTCGGGCATCGGGCGGGCAAGATGCCCGCCCCACAATCAAATTCATCTCAGGTGGAACGGGCATCTTGCCCGTTGCCTCTAACACCAGCATCTTGCCCGTTGCCTCTAACACCGGCATCTTGCCCGTTGCCTCTAACGCCGCGCAGCCGACAACAGTAGCAATCAGACAAGTCAGCGCATCCGCAAATTCGATCGACTCCAACGGATTCATGCCCCTATCGGCCCGCTACAATCCCAACACCTATTATCAACAACGCCCCTACGTTTCAGGTAGGTACGATCGCGACTACGAAAACTTCAACCTCGGCGGCAAACAAGCAACAGCCTTTAACTCAGTGGTAGCATTTACCAAAACGCGCAAAATCCCCCTAATTTTCGTCAATTTACCCCTAACCGACGGCTACTTAGATCCCGCGCGACTGCGGGCAGAACAGCAGTTCCGGCAGCGAATGCAGCAACTCTCGCAGCAAAAAGGCTTCGCTTTCCGCGACTTGTCCCAGCGGTGGCCCGGCCGCAACGACTTTTTTTTCGATCCAAGCCACCTCAACCGTTTTGGGGCGATCGCCGTTTCTCGCCTGCTAGCATCCGATACCAGCATTATCTGGCCGCGCCCCAAATCCCGAAGTATTGATGGATGAAGTCATTAGTCATTAGTCATTAGTCATTAGTCATTAGTCATTAGTCATTGGTCATCAGTCATCAGTAATCAGTCAGTAGGGGCGGTGCCAAGAGTGCCCGCCCTCTTAGTTGTCATCAGTCATCAGTCATGTTTTGCTGTCGCCTCCGAGCTTTCCGTACAACGTCATCAGGAAGAAGGAAGAAGGAAGATGTGGAAATGCGGTCATAATAATATTTCTTATTCCCGGCTTTCTCCTTACCAGGCAGATCCTGGTAACGCAGATCCACAGGCTCTGCCTCGCAATGCTCAAAAATAGTTTAAAATCTAACCTGATGTCCAAAACCAATTTGTGCGATCGAACATTTTAAGATATTTCAATCAGCCTAAAATCTAACAATCAAAAATCCTAAATCCATAGATTGTGAGCTCACTCTAAAATCTCAATAATCTAAAATCCAAAATCCAAAATCTAAAATAGATAGGTTGTGCAACTAAAACAAGTAATTATCGCCCACAAAGCCCGAGACATCATGAGCCAGCGGTGGGCAGAACAATGTG
>NZ_JBARVX010000622.1:0-5281 GCF_049646505.1 Microcoleus sp. | reverse complement strand
TTGGTGCCGGAGTCGGTGCTGGAGTCGGTGCCGGAGTCGGTGCTGGAGTCGGTGCCGGAGTTGGTGCGGGCGTACCCGATACTGAAGAAGCTGTAATGTTAATTTGCGTCGGCTGTACTATCTGAGGGCCAGGGCTGAAATAACCTCCGAATGTAATAATGTTTTCCTTGTTCCCACCCCCAGTGGCAATGCTGCCAGCAGTACCGTTCAAGCTGTTGTAGTCTGGCCCGACGCCAAAAAGAGTGTTCGAGGCTTCGCCGCCGTGGCGAATCGTGATATCTCCGCCATTGGCGCTAACAGTCGCGGCGGCGGCAATGCTGCAAGCTTGCGACAAGCAGTTGCTATCGTTTGTGAAAGTGCCTGTAGCTCGGAAATAACGGCCGGCTGTAATGTCAATATTTCCTCCGGCTGTTCGCCCTTGGGTGTTGATACGGGTTACTTCGATATCGTTGCTGGCTTTGAGGGTGACTTCGCCTCCTTGTTTTTCTTCGGAGTTGGCGTCTATGAACCCTGTTTGAATGCTGCTTGAGGCGGCTGCAATACTAACGTCTCCGGCGTTGCTGTTTTTGTCGATCGAGCCTGCGTTGATATTCCCTGTTTCTACTTTTCCTGTACGGCTGGTGACGGTGATGTCGCCGCCTGCGGTGGTGTCGGAGTGCGAGTCGAGATCGAGAGTCCGAATGTCAGCGCTAGCTTCTAGGGCGATTCGGCCGCCTTGGGAACTTCTCAGGTTTCCGCTGGCTGCAATGCTGTTGGCTGCTTGAATGTCGATCGCCCTAGCGCTTGCATCCTTTACTGCAACGTCCCCCGCAGCTACTGCTAGGTTAGACGCCGTGAGTACAATTTGACCGCTGGCATTGACGCTGATGCCTGTAGCGTTCGTTTCACCGATCCCTGTCAGCAGTTCGGCCAAGGATGCGATCGGCAATGTGGAAGCTACCGCACTGGCTGTTCCAGTCCCACTCGTCCCAGATGGCACCTCAATTTCCAAACTCAACACGCTATTTTTCTGGCTGATTCGCACTAAATTTTCCCCTGAGACTGATGCGACGGTAATTTGACCGTCAGGGGCCGAAAGACTGCCGGTGCTGACAACCGTACCGCCGATCAGGGTTAGGTTCTGTCCTGACTTGACTGCTAAGTCCGCCGTGCTGATAATTGCTCCTGCTGCGGCTCCAAAAGCAAAGGAGTTAGGAGCGCCCGTCAAAGATGTATAAGTATTAGTACCCTCGGCATTAAACGAGTTAGCACCAAATCCAATAGCGCTGGCGCTGGTTGCTGTGAAAGAAGCCGGCACGTTTAAGCTGGCATTGTTGCCAAATATGATGCCGGATGGATTCATCAAAAACAAGTTTGAATTGCCGCCGATTACTTGAATTAAGCCGTTAATAATCGAGGGGCTGCCGCCGCCGATGCGCGCTAAAATGTTGCGAATGTCTGGGTTTGATATAAAGTTGGCAATTTGATTTTGCGACAACCCGAATTGTGTAAAACTGTGGAAGAGATTTTGTCGATCGCTCGATAATTCTCCGCCTTCAATGTCGAAACGAGTTTGCAGCAAAGGAGTTCCGATTTGGATTCCGGGAGTGACTGTAGTGCCGGTTCCGTCCAGCGCTGGCAAAATAATTTGAGCTTCGGCTTTTGCTTGCAAAAAGCAAAGATTTATTAAGACTATTTGCAGGGCAAGTGTCAGTTGAGTTATTTTTTTGTTAGATAGAGTTTTTGCCTGTAGTTGAATATTTTTGGCGGTTTTCATAGTTGTTTTTTATCGAAAAATATATAAATCGCAAGAATATACCCTTTCTCTAAAAAGTGAGGTATGCCCTATGCCCTATGCCCTATGCCCTATGCCCGACATTACCTCATCTTTCTGAGAAAGGCTATAACCTATTTTTTCCACAATCTAAATATAACGAACAGCGCCTAGAAGCTGTATCTTCCGCATGACATAGTTAAAAAAAAATCGGCATTCCTAGAATCACAAAAAATATTTACTTTTCTTTTATCAAAAAAACAAAAAATAGCCTGTACAATGACCTAATACCATTTTTCTAAAGATCTGCTATAGATGAATTCCGAAGCCCCCCCTTAATAAGGGGGGGTTGGGGGGGGTAATATCTAGCGCTACTTTATGAAATTGGTATAACATTAACAGTCCAGGACGCACTCGCCCGCAAATAAACCCGGTTTCTTTGCATTACTGGGGACTGCAGCGGAGGATTTTAGTCCATTAAACCCGGTTTGTGACAACCGCTGCACAAGTCCTAATTAAATTATAAAAATAATAAATAATCTTGCCTCCCGCCGTTGCTGTTTAATATCATATCCGCACTACGAACCGCACGCGCACCCAGGTTCGTATTGCGGACTTAACTCCGCTTTCGGCCAGCATAAAATTGACACTACAAACCGTGTTTGTTATGACAATCGAACCGACATGATATAAAGAGTTTTCATGGCGGATTTGTTCAATGATTTAAGAGTTAATTGGGAGAAGTTTGGACGGTGGGCGAAGGACTCGGTGCACTAGGATTCGGCGAGGGCTTTGGAGAAGGAGTGGATTGGTCGGATTTTTTGAGTCTGACAAAAGTGTCGTAGCGGGTGGTACGATCGCCAGTTACGGCCGCTGTAACGCCGATCGACCGCGTGGCATCTATCCACATTTTTTGGTCTGGAGGAAACTCCGGTAAAGCTAGGTTTTTCGGGTTAAACGCAGCCTCGGTGTCGATGAAAAAATTGCCGTTGTGGGGCTTAAGTTGCGATCGTACAGTTTTCTGAAAAATTTCGCTGCTTAAAAGCGGACTTTGCGGCGCAGGAACGATCGCCTCAACCACGGGAGCTCCTACTGTGATAAACGCAACATTATTCATCCAGCCGCGAGTTACCGCAATTCCTCCAAACGGCGATGTCCATTTAGTCGCAGCTTGGCCGCCGACTTTAATTTCCTCAACTCTAAACCCTTTCGCGCTCATCGTTTCATCAAGCTGTTTGAGGGTTTTGTCGGCGGCACCGCGGTTGTTTGTTTCCACCATAAATACAAATCCAGCAGCATATTTGTCCTTGGGATTTGGCGCCGGTGCGGGTATTAATGATAGAGAAAATTCTCCCCCCATCCAGTTCATCAAGTCTTTATCTAAATCCAAGCCCGTAGTGGATTTTAAACCCGTCCGCAAAACTTGGGGATTAATTGGGGACAGCGGGTTAGCATCCGCTCCCAATACATAGTCTTGCCACAAACGCTGCAAGTTGCCGCCGGATACCGTCATGATTGTATTGCTTGGCAGGCGATCGACCATTTTTATAGCGTTATTTTCTACTGCTATCTTTCTCGTGGAGTCTGGTTTTAGCCAAGAGATTGATTTAAATCCAATGCCTTCTGCATCCAGTGTCGCTGTGGTAGCAAATCCCTGATTTTGTTGCAGTTTTTCCAAATTTTCTGGCGAAATTTCGCGGGCTGAGTTGGCTGCTATGAAGGCTGATGCAACGGGCATATTGACGTAGAGTTGACCGAAGGCTGCTGCATCTTTTATTTGTTGGATGCCGTCTGCATAGCCGGGAGTTTTTGCGAGGGACGGTTCGCCTTTGTAGGTGTCAATTATTCTGTCTGTAGCCGTGGGATCTGTGGTGACTGCTAGATACTTTGTCCCCAGTACCGCAACTGAAAAACTGCGATCGGGTGTACCTTGAGTTTCTGTAACTTGCACCCCTTTATAATTGCGCTCAACCATTTTTCCTTGGTTGAGGGATCTGGGTTTTGCTAATAATTCTTTGGCTTTAATCGGGTTAGCAATTGGCAGGATAATTGCGACTGACTGTTGAATTGGCTGAGGCGGGGGCGCATTGGGTGCGGGCGGGGGAACTGGTATTGCTGTTTTGTTGCGGAGAAAGGCCACCATTGCTGTGTTACCTACCCACGGTTGAATGTCTTGCGCGTAGGCGTAACCGTTGGTTGTCAGGAGGCGATCGCGCAATTGGCTCAAAAACCTTTCAAACGAAGCTTTTGACTCCGGCGTACCAAACTCTCGCAGTTTATTCCACTGCGATTCATCCGTAGTTATGGATAGAGCCATCATCGCATCTTGGGGCACAACCGCTGCTCCCGCCGGTAAATCTTTGGCGGGCCCGCGAGAAATGACGAGGTAGTACGCGAGAAAGCCTAAACCGATCAGAAGTGTAGCGGCTCCGATCGCAAACAGCAGGGAAGATTTATCTTTCTTAAACATTATTCGTAAGGTTTGGGTGCTCGCAACATGATAGATGATTTCCTTGCCTAATGTAGCAAATCTTGAAACAAGAAGGAAAAACAGAAACTGTTGACTGTTGACTGTCAACATCACCTGACGGTACAACCGGAATTGATATGAATCAGTTTCTCGCCTTAAAGTCTTTAAAAATCGTTTGAAACGAGTACATCAACCGGTGGACATCGTTTGTCGCCCTCGGAAAAATCTTGAGTTCCCATTTTTTTCGAGCGGTAGTTAGCAGTTTTGCGATGGGTTGGGAGTAACTGTTAGAAATGAAATAGCTGCCGCCTTCGTAGCGAATATCTGACGCTAGTCCGATAAAACCGCCCGCTATTTCTACTTGAAGTTCTGATGTACTATGTTCAGATTTCACGGCTAAAATTACTTGCGAGTGTCGGGGTTCCCGGTTGAGCAATCGACAGATATTCGCTTCTTTTTGATACAAGATTAAAACGTTGCAGTTGTGCAGAACTCCGGCTCTACCTTGGACTTTGACTCCGAGGTGAATTTCCAGGGCTGGTTTGTCGGGAAATTCTACCACAGCATGAGTGTATGGATGTGCGGTGCCGTGGATTGTTCCGGCTGTTTTTCTAAATGTTAAATATTTCGGTGTTTCGTCGTCTAAAACGTTGTTGTAATAAACATTGCCGCCTTCATTAGCAACTGCTTTTAACAGGATGGTGAACAGGTAAGCGTCAAAAATTCTTGCTTGTTCTGCTGCTCCGTTGAAATCGGGGTCGATGGAGCTTTTTAATTTGCTTTTAATGTCGGAATTGAGGGCGTAGTTGCTAGGCTCTGAGGGCAGTTTTTCGAGCAGTTGCTTGAGGGCGATCGCCTGTTTGTGGCGGGGGGCTGTCACGCTGGAGGTAAACTCGATTGTTTGGGCTGTTTCTGCGCCTGAATTCGCAAAGAGAATTTTTGTACCCAGAGGAGAGGTTTCCGATTCTACTTTCAAGAAATAAGCTATTTCGTCTTCCATTTCGGAAGTGTTGACCGTCGCTTGCTCGACTGCATCAATTAACAGCAAAAGTTGTTCT
>NZ_JBARVX010000621.1:0-1683 GCF_049646505.1 Microcoleus sp. | reverse complement strand
GATGCTCGGTATTGATTTATCTGTTGGTTAACAGCTTTTTCTAAGTCAGGAAGCGAACTAGAAGCAAGGTTAGTATTCATCAAATTTGGTTCGGGCGATCGCACCGGAGTTAGATTAGCACAATTAGGCAAGATTGCTAGCAATCCCAGGGACATCAAAAGCAAAGATTTGTACATGACTTCTAAGTTTTATTCCGCAGGTTAGGTTGAGCCACAGCCAAACCCAACATCTATACTACCTATATAGAAAGTGTGGGGTTTCGTTTCAAAAGCCCAACCTGCAGTATCAACTAAGGAATGAAAATTTAATAACTTAAGCAATTGCTCGTTACCAGGCTCTGCCTGGTAATGCAGATCCGGAGGCTCTGCCTCCTTCTTTCTTGCAACTTACAAGAGAGAAGACTGTAGGAGATGTTTAAGTTATTAAGTTTTCGATCCTAAGTTTGATTCCGCAGGTTGGTTTGAGCGATAGCAAAACCCAACATCCAATTAATGAGTGTTGGGCTTTGTTCTATATCTTACTCATTCGTACAAGCCGATCGCCCGAAATTCCGCTAAACCATATTCAGAACCTTCGCCACAGTGTTCACATCTTTGTCGCCGCGCCCCGAACAGTTAAGCACAATGCGCGGACTCCCCGTTAGCTGCGGGCACAAAGTCTCCAAATAGGCGATCGCATGAGCAGTTTCCAAAGCCGGAATAATCCCCTCCAACTGCGAAAGACGCTGAAAAGCCGCCAGCGCATCCGCATCAGTGACGCTGTAATATTCAGCCCGGCCAGCATCCTTCAAATAACTGTGTTCCGGCCCCACGCCCGGATAATCCAAACCCGCACTAATCGAATGCGGCTCAATCACTTGACCTTCATTATCTTGCAGCAAATAACTCATCGCCCCGTGCAGAACTCCCACACTTCCCTTAGTCAAAGTAGCCGCGTGTTTGTCAGTATCCACACCTTCGCCCGCCGCTTCAACACCGATCAATCTAACAGTTTCTTCCCCGACAAACTCGTGAAAAAGACCCATTGCATTAGAACCGCCGCCCACGCAAGCTAATAAAATATCCGGCAAACCAGCCCACTTTTCCTGACACTGAGCGCGCGTTTCTTCACCGATGATCGCATGGAAATCGCGCACCATCATCGGGTAAGGATGCGGCCCCGCTACGGAACCGAGAATGTAATGGGTTGTCTCCACGTTTGTCACCCAATCGCGAATCGCTTCGGAAGTCGCGTCTTTCAGCGTTCCCGTACCTGCCGCCACCGGCCGCACTTCCGCTCCCATCAGCCGCATTCTAAACACATTTAAAGCCTGTCTTTCCATGTCCTGAACGCCCATGTAGACAACGCATTCCAAACCGAAACGAGCGCAAACTGTAGCAGTAGCAACACCGTGTTGGCCGGCACCAGTTTCAGCAATTACCCGTTTTTTACCCATGCGTTTTGCGAGCAATGCTTGAGCTAAAGCGTTGTTAATTTTGTGAGCTCCGGTATGGTTTAAATCTTCGCGTTTGAGGTAAATTTGCGGGCCGCTACCGTCTGGTTTAGCATAATGCTCTGTGAGGCGTTCGGCAAAATACAAAGGGCTGGGGCGGCCGACATAATCTTTGAGCAATTGTTGAAGTTGCTGTTGAAATTCCGCTTCGCTGCGGTATTTGTGAAAAGCCGCTTCGAGCTCAAACAAAG
>NZ_JBARVX010000620.1:0-9594 GCF_049646505.1 Microcoleus sp. | reverse complement strand
AAATCAGAGAAAGAGGAGAGAAATTCGAGCGAGCTGACTGTACTGGATTTGACATTACCACAAGACCTCTATTCCCTCTTCTCTCTGCGGTCTCTGCGCCCTCTGCGGTAAAAAAAAAGGCGTTGCTGATTCACTGTATGAATCAACTTTTCGCTTGATGTTACAAAGCTCACCATACTTGGCTTATAGCAATTGGGAAATCTTGAATTCATATTTGTATTCAGCAACGCCCAAAATATTAAGTGATAATTGACGGAGCAGCTGTGTTTTCCTGCATTTACCAGCCTTTTATTTTCGTATTTTATAGTTATTAAAAAAGAAGATTTGTTTAAAAATAAGTAGATGGGCATCAATAAACGCAAATTAATATTTTGCCTTGCTGGTGGGAGAAATGTTGAGTTTCACCCACCTACTTATATTTGCCTATTTGTCGTCGAAACTGGGAGAATTATCCGGTTGGTCTTCCGGGTATTCCACTGGTCGGTACTCCACGTAATCTGACGGCGGTGCTTCCACATCGCCGTTGCTGGGGCGAGACCTCGATGCTTCCGCAGGACGGGTTTTTTTGGTTCTCGGCGGTGTGTCGGAACTCGGGTTTTCCGAAGCGGGGGGGCGACGGTTGCGGCTGCGGGCCGGTCTTTCTTCGGGGTTGTCTGAAATGTCCCAGTTGTCAGATTCTCGGGTTGGTGGGGTTTCTGGACGGGAGGGACGCTTGCGCGATGGTCGATCGACCATCGAGTCTGGCCTGGATGTGTTAATGCTGGCGCTGCGACTCGAAGGACGGCGGCGCGGCTCGTCGTCGTAGGCTTCCCGCGAAGAACGGTAGTCTTGGCTGCCCCTAATCCGGGGACGCTGCGGGTAGTCTTCTTCTGGTTCTAGCCGATCGATATCGGTATCGTAGCCCTCGTAAGCGTAGGCGTTGCTGACCGGTCGTTCTTCATCTACGTATTGGGCGCGACTTTTGGCTTGGGCTGTGGTCGCTCCCCGCAGCTTAATGCTTTCGGCTGCAAAAAATATGGCCGAACCGGTCAGCAAGAACTGACCGAAGGCCAGAATTGGATCGAGCCGCCATCCTTGAAATAACAGAATACCGCCGCACAGCAGGCCGACTGCTGCAAAAAAAATATCGTGGTCTCGGGCTAGTTTGGGACGCCACGATCGCAGAAAGTACAGTCCTGCCCCTGCTACTGCTAGGATGATCCCTAGCAGGCTGCTCCAGTTCAATCCTAAATTGACCATTAGCCTATCTCCTATGTCTTTCCTATGTTAGCGAGCTAGATTTTAAATCTATCAATTAAGTCTGCGAACCCGACTTTACTTGCTCGGGCAGCGTCCGCCCAAGCTTTTTGCTTGGTTGGGGAACCGTATAATAATGAGTTTAACGGCAAAAAACCTCAGCGAAAGCAGTCAACCGAAGGTTTGACCTTCACAGTTGCTGAAAGCCGAGGTTTTTTCGATCGGGTAAATGTCCGGCGTGCAGTCCCAAATTGACTTTCACGCCGGACTTAGAAACCGCAGACTTTTTAGGTGCGCTTGATTTTGTCTTTTTGGCTGATGAAGATCAGGGCGATCGTTGCTGGAATCACTACTAACGCCACGCCCACCAGCAGGCTGTACAAAAAGTTCGCGAGTGAAGGAGTCATAGATTCAAGACCTTTGTTACAAGAGTTTGATTTTTATTAATTTTATCAGCACTCAGTTCTTACGGGGAAGTTCGGCCAAGGATGTTGCAATGGATGTAGGGATGTCGCGGATCTAGGGCGCGAGCCATATTTCCCCCCTCGAAAACTCGCACCCCAGCACCCCTCAAACCTCAGCAACCTCTCGCTCCGAAGGTATAAGGCCGGAAAAACTCTGCAGCTTTTGTTCGATCGCACCTGTGAAACGGTTAAAATTATGAAAAGCTGACTTAACAAAACTTAAAATTTCGAGATAAGACCCATGACTGGTATTACCGTTGCAAGTTGGATTCTGGGATCTGTCCTAGTGGTGATGACTTTACTATTTATTTTTCGCATCGTCCTGACTTGGTATCCCGAAGTAAATCTCAGCAAATTGCCGTTGAGCCTGATTGCTTGGCCGACGGAACCGTTTTTAGCCCTAACTAGAAAGATTGTACCGCCGATCGGCGGAGTGGACATTACGCCGATTATTTGGGTCGGCATCTGTAGCTTGCTCAGGGAAATGATTCTCGGCCAGCAAGGAATCCTGACGATGATGATGTAATAGTCCGTGGGCAGTAGTCCTTAGTCATTAGTCATTAGTCAGTAGTCATTAGTTAGTCGTCACTTGGTAGGGGCGGTGCCCCCGTGCCCGCCCTCTTAGTCGTCAGTAGTTAGTCGTCAGTCGTCCTTAGCAGTCGTCAGTCGTCCTTAGCAGGAGTCTTGACTACTGCCAGAAAGGAAATTTCGAGTTTTTAAGGAGATTCTTCACCAGATTGACGCGGGCCGCGCAGGCATTGCCCACCTTAATCCCACTAATGACTAATGACTAATGACTACTGACTAATGACTAAGGACTACTGACCATTTTGGTTCATGAACTGTTCAACAAAATTCGTATAAACTTCGCCGCTGAGAAATTCGGGGCTATCGAGGATTTTTTGGTGGAAGCTGAGGGTGGTAGGAACTCCGGTGATGGCGCATTCCCGCAGTGCCCGTTTCATCCTGCTGATGGCTGAAGGTCGATCGCGCCCCCATACAATTACTTTACCGATTAAAGAATCGTAGTAAGCAGGTATTTCGTAATCGGTGTAAACGTGAGAGTCCATCCGCACGCCGGGGCCGCCGGGAGGCAAATAACCGCTGATGATGCCGGGATGAGGCCGGAAATTGCGATCGGGATCTTCAGCATTGATCCGGCACTCGATCGCGTGGCCGCTGAGAATTACTTGATTTTGCTTGATTTGCAGTTTTTCACCTTGGGCGATGCGAATTTGTTCGGCAATCAAATCCAGGCCCGTAATCATCTCCGTGACAGGATGTTCCACTTGAATCCGGGTGTTCATTTCCATGAAATAGAACTTGCCCGATTTGTCAAGCAGAAATTCGACAGTACCCGCACCGGTGTAGTTGATAGCTTTTGCAGCAGCCACCGCCGCGTGACCCATTTGATCTCGGAGTTTCTGGCTGAGGGCGGGACTGGGCGCTTCTTCCAGCAGTTTTTGGTGCCGGCGCTGAATCGAACAATCTCTCTCACCGAGGTGGATGACATTACCGTAGTTATCCGCGAGAATTTGGATTTCGATATGTCGGGGCTTTTCGATGAATTTTTCTAAGTAAAGTCCCGGATTACCAAAAGCTGCATCGGCTTCACCTTGGGCTGCATGGAAAAGTTTGGGAAGTTCCGACGCTTCTCTGACTAGCCTCATACCCCGGCCTCCCCCGCCGGCGGTAGCTTTAATCATCACGGGATAGCCGATGTCGCGGGCTAATGACAATGCCTCGTGTTCGTCTGCCAGCAATCCGCCACTACCGGGAACAGTCGGAACTTTCACCCGCTGCATAGTTTCTTTCGCCGTGGATTTGTCGCCCATCGCCCGCATTGCTGCCGGGGACGGGCCGATGAAAGTAACTTGATGGTCAGCACAAATTTCGGCAAATCGGGCGTTTTCGGCGAGGAAGCCGTACCCCGGATGAATCGCTGCGGCGTTGCGCGTCAGGGCCGCCGAGATGATGTTAGGGATGTTTAAATAACTTTTACTGCTGGTGGGGGGGCCGATGCAAACGGCTTCGTCTGCTAACTGGACGTGCAGGGCGTGTTTATCTACGGTGGAGTGAACGGCGACCGTGGCAATCCCCATTTCCTCGCAGGTGCGAAGTATGCGGAGGGCTATTTCCCCCCGATTAGCGATTAAAATTTTTGAGAACCCCATCTTCGCTGCTTAATTCACTCAATATTCTGTACAATAATGCCTTTCGGTATGTTCTGGACAATGCTTTTGCAGAAATTGTTCATAAAAATTTATTTTACATTTTGCGCGTAGTGGTGCTATGATTCTAAATCGGCGGTGCAAAAGGGCAAGTCACAAGTTAAATGTCAGGAACCTCAACCTGTGAATCTTTAACTCGTAACGCAAAAAACCCTGAGATTGCCGGAAAGAGCGGATGTGGCGGAATTGGTATACGCGCACGCTTGAGGTGCGTGTGGCATTATGTCCTTGCGAGTTCGAGTCTCGCCATCCGCATTGAATGTAAAAAACAACTGTTGACAGTTTTTGGCTGTTGGCAGTTGTTTTGTATTGAGTGGTTTTTCTAGAAAGTCGATCGAGTACCGTAGGCGGCGGATTCATCAGATATCTTTAAGTGCGATCGAACTTCTGACAGATCCGCACCCTACAAAATACTCTTTAACTGTCGATCAACAATTGTGTGTAAATTAAAAACATAGATACTTATCGTTTGTCAATAGGTATAATGGGATTAGTTAGGTTCCGAATCCGAGAGTTTGCGGACGAAAAGGGATGGACGCTAAAGGATGTTGCCGATCGATCGGAGGTTCCGTACAGCACAGTCAGGCACTATGCTCGTTCGGAAGGACTCGCAACGGTTGATATCACATCAATTCAAAAGATAGCTCGCACCCTCGATGTTTTGATTGAGGAATTAATGGAAGTTGTCAAAGAATGAACCGATGAAATTATATTAGCAAACGGAAGTTAGATCGATGACATCCTACGCCTTAAACTTACCCGTTCAGTTACAGCAAGAAGCTGAAAAATTGGCAACACTCCAAGGCATTTCGTTCGATCAGTTTATCCTCTGGGCTGTAGCCGAAAAAGTCGCTACCCTCAACCAGCGGAATGACGATCCGGCTTTTCCTGAAATCACCTACGTGCGCGGCGCTAGCGGCGAACTCGTTCCGGTTTTGCGCGGCACTCGGTTGCGGGTGCAAACAGTAGTCATCGCAGCGCAGAAATGGGGTTTTTCTCCAAACCAAATTGCCACTGAGTATGACTTAAGTGAAGATCGAGTGAACGATGTTCTCGCTTTTTATGCGGCTCACCATCAAGAAATAGACGCATCTATTGCCGCTGAGCAAATTATCGAAGCTGCTAATGTCTAAACCGCTATTGCATCTGGATGCCGATACCTCTATTAAAGCTTTGCAAGCCGCCCTTTTATCTCGCAGTCACGATGTCACTCGGACACCGACTGAGTGGATGGCTTTAGATGCTAGCGATGAGGCTCAATTGTTAGAAGCAACAGCGCGAGGGTGGTGTATTTTTACGTTTAATATCCGGGATTTTCAGGTCTTAGCTCAGCGTTATCCCGAACATGGTGGCATCATTTTGGCTGCTCAAAACAGTTGGACATTATCTAGTCTAATTGCTTCGCTCGATCGCCTGCTTTCAGAAACACAAGCTCCTGACTGGAAAGGGCAAGTCCGCTGGCTGAATCAATGGCGAACCTAATTCTATCTTATCGAACTTCTGTATCTCTGGTCGATCGCACTTCTTCCGCTTCCTGCAAAATATGGTTAACTGGTGGACTTTGGGAATCGGTTAAATTTGCCTGCCCAGGTGAGGATTTACCGTTGAGAAGACGCTTAGTCCCAAACCAAGCCAACCATCCCAAACCTCCACCCAACAAAAGACTAACTGCAATCAACATAATGGAGGGATGGGGAGGTAGGAAAGGATGTTGGGGAGAGGGGAAATCCCAAGGTTCTTTGATCGAGTCGTAGCTGCTGGCTAAGATTCCGGCGACACCAACTCCTACACCGATGCCGGTACCGACTGCTTGAATCGTATTTTGTAAATTGCGATCGCCTTCTGCTTGTTCAATCTCTACCCGCCCTCGGATAGCATCTAAGGCTTTTTCTAGTAAATCCGATCCCTTTGCAAAATAGTCCAAATCTGCTTGAATTTGCTCTTCAAAAATATGAGCATTTTCGTCTGAGAAATTCTCCAAAAAGCTTAAATCTTCTTGTGGGTATTTTTTTTGTAACAGCTTGATCTCTCTTTTATAATTTTGAAGATTTATTTTAAGGGGGAGGCGGTAATTATCCAAGTCTCTGATTAACTCAACGTAACTAAAATTAAGGCTAGGAATGCGCTTAAGTGCCTTTTTCAATTCTTCTAAATTACTCGAATCTAAGGTTTTATCGTCTGGCAAACTTTCAACAATAGCTATTTCTGCTTTTATTTCTTTAGAGTTATGGGAGAGGACTTGATAGACAGATCGACTTAATTTATATGCCTGGATAATTTTATGACGATAGCAAAATATATCAACTAAATTAGGATATTCTTCTTGTAATTTTGTGTCGGTTTCAGGAGTGAGGAATATCCAAACTAAAACGTGACAATAATTTTCTAACCCATCGGGAATACCATACTCAAAAATGGGACTACCAAATAATTCACCCGATTGGTAAAATGGAGGAATGTCTAAGTTGTCAGAAATAAAAGCTCGCAAGCATTTATCCGCCAAAGATTTCAGCTTTTTTTGATCTTCTCTTGAGTTCCAAAATTGCCAAGTTTTCTCTGGACTGTACCAAAGAGTTAACAATAAAGTTTGACCTAGAGAAGCGTTAACTTGGCTTGGCATCCAGCAGTCGCTAGGATGCAACCGTTTAAAAAAGTCGATATCTACGTCAGCAGTTTTAATTCCCTGTTCGTTTTTTTCGGGACGGCGGACATTCAATGCTAAGGCAAATGTGTCGTGAATTCGGACAGGATAAGCAATGCCGGTGATGGGGGAATCTGACCATTTTTCAAAGAAAATGGAGGCATCGTCTTCGGTTTGTTGAGTCCAAAGTTCAACTCGATATCCTGGTTTGTCTTGGATATCAATTGTTTGATTAATCCCGAATTCTTTTAAGATATTTTCGCCTTTCTCAAATAGTTCTTTGAGATTATCTTTTTGCTGTTCAGATTGTTTTCGCAACTGATATGCAAACAAATGAACATTCGGCGCATAGATTTTGGGAGGAGACATAAAAGTTATTTCCCGTTTTCGATCTCTTTGAGTTTTTGTTTCACTGCTTCGCGTAATTCTTGAAAGACGTTAGCAACTCCTGTTTTGGGTTGTGGAGCTTTAACTTTGGTAATTTCTCTGGTATTTTCTTCAAACTCCCTAAGCCGATCTGTGATATCTTCGTGGTTGCATAACCATTCATTTAGAGTTTCCTCTGTATTTTGCGAAGGTTCGCTGCTGACGGATTCTAAGGCTCGATCCAATTTCCTTAAAATGTCTATTTCAATGGATTGGCTTTTCACAAAATTTGGGAAAGCTAATAAGAGAGAATCTGTAGTCATGATTTTTAGTTTCCTATAGCGCAAAATGCAGCCCAGTAAAACTGGCTTTTAAATATTTTTTTGTCAGACCTGTATTTTTTAAGCAAATCCTCGATATCTTGGGTTGATTTTGAATCTAATTTTAATTCGCCGAGCCATTCTAGTAATTTAGATTTGGTAACATCCCGCAGCCAAAGTTGGGCAGTATTGAGGGCTACTGCCATATCGGCACTTTCCAGATTTTCATAGAATTTAATCATCAAAAACGCCGTCGCTAAGTCATTGACTGACCACAAACTAGAGAGAACCCCCTGACTACCAGCATACAAAAAGCCTGTAGCCAAGCCAATACAGTCATCACTCTGCTTGGTTGTGTCTGTCAACCCCGTTTCGCAAGCGGAGAGGGTGACGAGGCGACATTTAGGTAAGTTTAGTGTAGCAAAGATGTCTTGCAGAGTTAGGCATTTGGCGGGGTTGGCTTGTCCCCCGGAACGCAATCGGAGGGATTTTTGCCCGGTGGGGGTGGGTGAGTCTGTTGATTCCATCGCTCCTGCTAGGATTAGGGATGAAATTAGCGGTGTCTGGAAATCAAAGGAACCGTGACAGGAGAAGTGGACGTAGTGCGCTTGGGCGAGGGTTTCCAGGTTGTCGATGAGGGCGGTTTTGGTGGCTTGTTGTTTGATTAAAATGTCGGCGGGTGTAAAGGCCTGTTTGATGACTTCTACTTCTATATCAGTGTAGGCAAGGTCTTCGGTAGGGTTTTGGATGGCGAAAAGGGTGCGGGTATCGGCGGGTGGGCGTTGTCGCTGTTGTACCCGTTGCAGCAGTTGACAACTGGGGGCGTATCGCACGCCTTTTTTGAAGCAATCTAGCAGACAAGGGTTGGCGGGGGGTTGGAGATGCGAAGTTTCAGGGTTAAACCGCTTCCAGGTTTCATGGCTAACTGATAAGGCATGAAGGGGAAATAGATGCAAATAGCGATGGGGAACTAAAATCAGGGAGTCACACTTGGCTAGGGCGGGATGATTGAGAATTTCATCGAGGCGCAATATCTGGGAAAGACTATTCAGCGACTCGGAAAGATTTTTTCGCCAGGTTTTGGTGTTGTTAAATAAGGCTTCGAGATACTGCTGATTCCACGCTTCTAGCTTGTCTAATTCGGCTTTGTCAAACTGCACAACTTCCAAACTTGACTGGGTGACGATGAAAAGTTGGAAACTGTCAGTGCCAATATACCACTCTAAAATAGCGGTGTGGGAGTCAATCAAATCGCGGATTTCGGCAACGGTAATAGGTTTGACTTCTTGAGTGAGGGTGAAGTCGGGATCTAGTTGCTGACACTGGGCGAAAACTTCATCGAGTTGGCGCTGATATTCTTGCAGGAGTTGGCGCTGTTGGGCGATATAATCGCGGGTGTAGCTGGATGTTTCGCTGCTACGAAATCCCTGGAAACTGTCGCGATTAAATGTGCTGTTGTTGTCTGCTTGGGCTAGTAATTGCCGTATTGATGAGGTGGTGCTTCTTAGCCTGCGTAAGTCCTGTTTGAGTTGATCGTTATCGCATTTGGGTTCTAGTTCGGAATTTGCTAGTAGTTCGACTAAGTTGCGGGATTTGCTGCGTTCGACGGTTTCGAGGGCTTTTTCAATTTGTCCGTCATTGATGCAGGCTTGCACCATTTTGATATAGACATCTATCGCGTTTAATTGGATTTCTTGACGGGCTGCTTCGTTGGTTGCCCATTCCCGACTTTGTTCGACTGCTTGTATTGCTTTTTCATAACCTTGTATGGCTACTGTCCAGTTTTCAGTAATAAAAGCAGTGTCACCTAACAAAAGACCCGATCCAAAACATTCTACTGGTAACAATGCAGGAATGAAAATTTCCAGAGACAATTGCCAACATTCAGTAGCCGATTTAATTTCACCCTTTTCTTTGTAAATGAGTCCTAAAATACGTTGAGTAAATGCCCATTCATAAGGATTTTTTTCACGGATGTGAACTTGTAAAGCCTCTTGGCTATGAGTGAGTGCTAGTTCTAAGTAATCTAGTCTTTCACCCTTACTTATAAAGAGATAAGTGGCTGCTAGGTTATGTTGGCTCTTTGCCCAATCTAGGGGAAACTCTTCACGGGTAAAAACTTGTAAGGCAGATTGACAATATTTAATTGCTATTTCCCCATTATACGCATTATTTTCTGATATTTTTAGGGAGATATCTACTAAGTTATTTTGAATCATTGCCCATTGTCGGGGAAATGCCTCACGGCTATAAACTTCTAAGGCATCTTGATAATTGGCAAGCACCAACTCTTGATTATATGCTTTTTTCCCTCTAATTCTTTTAGCGTAAGCCAT
>NZ_JBARVX010000619.1:0-2987 GCF_049646505.1 Microcoleus sp. | reverse complement strand
AATCATGTATCAACCTATTCAGCATTTTCTCACCCTCGCAATTGAAACTGTGGTAATTTTTGGTTACGGTGGCTTAATTGTTCACTATATCGCTACGCTGTTAGCATCGAAGCGGATGAATCCTTCTGAAAAACTCTCAGCAGAACTTGCCCCAGATTTTGTGCCTCTTCTCCATGAAATTGCTTCCTTTCCTGCTGTTGCAGAAGAATGTGCAGCAACTCCAGAACCCACAGAAGAACAGCGCCTCACATCTTCGCTACAAGTTCAAGCCGAATTTGCTTCTAATATTCAACTCGATACCGGCACATTGAATCGGTCTTTCATTCAAGTCGATAGCCTCACTCTCCGACAATGCCACACTGTTATTCGAGCGCTCAATTCCACTGTCCCACGAAGTGAGCATATTCGCCTTAAAATTAACAAAAAAGATGTACCTGCTGATTCGTTAAAATTTCAAATCAAGAAGCACTTTGAGCATCGACCGCAGCAAGTTGTCTCCCTAATTAAGCAAATTTTGAGAGCTAGTTAGAATGCTCGGAGAATCAACGACTAAATTAGTGTTCTTTTTCAAAAAAACTTCTGGTAACGAGTTGATAGAAAGTTTTCTCGATCTAACTCTCCCTTTCCAGATCGGGCGATTAGTTACTTTTTTCACCGCCAAGGGGAATCAGACCCCTGCCAATCTGTTCGATCAATTCGTTGAGGCTCAATCCTCGTTCAATGGCGATCACACCGCACGAATTTCCTCCATCCTACCGACGTTACCTGGATATAAGCTACATAGCAGAATATCTGCCGGCAGGGAAGATTTTTTGTGCGGTTAATTGCAAGTCGGGAAAGATTGATGAAATAAGCCGATCGTCATTTTGAAACAACTGTTTTTGATACTCGTCTTCTCGCAGCGTACAAATTGTAACTGTCGGCTGTTTGGGTTTGCCAATATATTCTCTGCCACCAATGCCCAAATAGTCAACAATCCAATACTCAGGCACTCCAAGCAGGGCATAATCTTCAACTTTGCGAGCGTAATCGTTCTGCCAGTTGGTGCTAACGACTTCAGCAATCAGTTTAATTGAGGAACCTGATGTAATTACAGGTTCTTGTTGCCACAAAGGTTCATTAATTAGTCGAGTTTGGTCTAATACAAGCACATCGGGGCGAAAGGCTGTTGCTGTTCCTAATAGTTTGATGAGACAGCGAGGGGGGATAAGGTAGGGTAGATCCAGGCGGTCAATTTCTACATTCAGTTTTCGTCCCAGAAAACCGGATACTTGTTCGTGCGGCCCTGTTGGTTCCATTTCGGTTAATTCACCATCAATCAGTTCGTAGCAATCGCTGTCGCCGTAGTTGGTAATAAATTCATCGACAGTTATAAGTTTTGGAGATGATTGAACCATTATATTTATTTCTTTCTGATAAATTTACACGGCAAAAAACCGTAATTTTTAACAATTTTTTACAGATAAAAACCCCGTCATTACTATCAAAAAAACTTCTGGTAACGAGTTGATAGAAAGTTTTCTCGATCTAACCCTCACTTTCCTGACCAGGCGATTAGTTACTTTTTTCACCGCCAAGGGGAATCAGACCCCTGCCAATCTGTTCTATCAACTCGTTGAGACTCAATCCGCGTTCAATGGCGATCGCGCGAATTCCTTCCCACCCTACCGACGTTACCTGGATATTTCTTTGCTTCTTGGGTTCTTCATAGCGAGGTTGTCCGCCTGAGCGGTTGAGATTGGCTAACGAGTTGGGATGAGGCTGGATTCCTTTACTAGGTGGCATAGCGTCGATAACGTTTCCCTTTTTCAACTATTTTCGCATTTTCTTGACGGTTTTCGACAGTCGCTATGTTATCGTTGAATAATTCAACGAAAATTCAGCCCGCGCCTAGCCATAAGCTGCGTACAATAGTCAGCGCGGGCGCGACTGGCATGAGACAAGCGAGTCAGGAATGCGTCAAATGCAATCAGAAGCCGACAATCAAGAGCAACAACCGTTAATCGTTTTGCCAGGGGGTGTTGGTGTGTACACCTCCTCCGTTGCGGAAGAACTGCGGATAGACTCTGAATTCCAATCCCTCATCCCTCCCCTAAGTAAGGGCGAAAAAGCAGCCCTGCAAGCCAGTATTCTGGAGGTAGGATGCCGCGACCCGTTAGTAGTCTGGGCCGAGGAAAAGTTTCTCATCGACGGTCACAACAGGTATTCTATTTGTACCGCGCACAGCATCCCCTACCAAACTGTAGAGATGTCTTTTGACAGTCGGAATGCAGTCAAGGTCTGGACGATCGCCAACCAACTGGGACGGCGCAGCTTGACGCCAGAATCCGTTAGCTACCTGCGCGGCACCTGGTACGAGCTGACCAAGGAATCTCACGGGGGCAAGCGTTCGGCAAACTGTCAAAATGACAGTTTGACAGACAAAATATCGCCAGATAGAGCAAGCTGTCAAAATGGCAGCTTGACAGACAAAACAATGCCAGATGAGGCAAGCTGTCAAAATAACCACTTGACAGACACAACAATGCCAGATAGAGCAAGCTGTCAAAATGGCAGCTTGACAGACAAAACAGCACGAGAGTTAGGAGAACGGTTCAAAGCTTCCCCCAGAACGATTTACCGGGATGCCCAATTTACTCGAGCTGTGGATGCTCTCAGTTTTATTGGAGGGGACGAAGTGAAGTGGAAAATACTGAATCGCTCTGCGGGGATGACCAAGAAGCAGGTCATCGCTTTGGCGATTGACGCTCGCAGCAATCCGGCTCAGGTTGCCAAAACTTTACAGGGGCGCGACAAAAAAGTAAAACCTGAAGGCGAACCTAAGATCGCCCACCACCTGACGCTTAAAATTGGTTCCTTGGTGGAAGTGTACGCGCCCGATCGCCAAGACGTTAACGGCCGGTTGGGGCGCATTCAGTCAGTGGGCGAGAAAACAGCTACCGTGTGGATGCGACACATCCCTACTCTTGCCATGAATTTGCATACCT
>NZ_JBARVX010000618.1:0-24762 GCF_049646505.1 Microcoleus sp. | reverse complement strand
AACATTCCGATTGGCTTGACCCGGCACTCTCGTTTTTCTGCTCTTTTTCCCTCTGCCTCATCATAGTTTTTTTCCATGATTATGGGATGTTTGGTTTCACCCTTTTTTAATTCGCCAACAGTCTCTTTCAATCGCCGGGTCGCTAAAGTCTTCTCAAACAAAACTAATGAGTTGAAAAATTCTTTTTTCCAGTTTTATTTGAGAGGACTTTAGCTTTGAGGCAGGGGTTAAAACCCCTGCCGGACTATCGGTTTTACGTGAAGTTGACACTAATGGAATTGATATTACCCATTGTTAGCGTCGATCGATCTGTCTGCGATCGCGCGACTGGATTTGCTGGGAATTTCGGAAGATTTCTTCAGGGCTGCTGGGCTGAAGGTAGCGGATAACGCGATCGGCTATTTCTCCTGCCACAAAAGTCGCTGCTGTTATTAACAAGGTGTTAATAATTACGGCAGCTAATCCCAAGGGCGCAATCAAAAGTACAATCAAAGTAATTGCACCGTTAACAACAGACAAAGCCAAATTGCGAAAGCCAGCAGTACGTGTTGAAATGTGCATGATTTTTCACCTCTTATGAAAAGTTATCTATCCCCTTTATCATTCGGCAGTTGAAACCGGGGCAACCATAGAGAGATTGCCGATACACAAACGAAATCTGCCTCCGCAGACTAAGAAATCAAGAGGGTATTTAAGCCGAATTTGGCATGAGTTGTCAGCGTTTCATATCCCAGACTTCGCAAAAATTGTCGAGAATATCAACTGCAAAAATTATTGAGGACTACTTTATTTATATCAGGCTTAACTGAGTATTTTTATGTAAAAAACCAAGTAGTTACAAAACTTAAATACTATTTTGTAGGGGAATTTTATGTGGAATTGGTGTCAAATTAACTAGGAATTATCTATAAACTCTATTGGTAGGTGTGTACTGCGCGCCTGACTACTATTAGTAGTGTCTAAACAAGTAAGATCGGGATGCGACGGTGCTGTTTCCTTACAATCGATCGGGCGATGGTTGCATCAAAAAAGAGCGATCGCGGGCGAGGACTCGATCGTACTACGATTATTTTGAGGTAGGAAACGACATTGCGGTGTCCTCAATAGCTAATAGTATTGACCAGAAAACTATCGGCTCAAATAGCCGATCGCCTCACGTATCCAATCTTCAGCATTACCTTTATTCGACAAACTGCTGTCTTGACTGAGGGTTTGCAGCGCTTCCAAGACTTCCGCCCCTGTGTATCCCATCGCCAGCAGCACCATCTCGACTTCTTCTTGAATAGCTGCTGGGATTCCGGCGGCGACAGAAGTTGTCAAACCAGCTTGCTGTCTCCATTCCGAGAGTTTGCTTTTGAGTTCCAGGGCGAGGCGTTCGGCGGTTTTTGTGCCGACTCCGGGGGTTTTGGCGAGGATGCGGGTGTTACCGCCGACGATCGCCTGGACTAAATCTTGCATTCCTAAAGTATCCAAAAGGGCGATCGCCAGTTGAGCACCAACACCGCTAACACTCGTCAACTGCCGAAACAAATCGCGTTCTGCCGCGCTACCAAAACCGTACAATACGATTTGGTCTTCCTTGACTTGCTGGTGGGTAAATATTTGAGCGACTTCGCCGGATGCTGGCAATTCACCCGTGACGCGGGGCAAAATTTGGATTTCATAGCCAATTTGATTGACTTCGAGAGTCAAAATGATGCGGTTGCTGCCTTTGGCGATATCGGCGACTGTGCCTTTGAGATAGCTAATCATATTGTTTTTTACTAGACTTATTGCATAGATATTTGATTGATGGGCAAACCGCAGATGTCAGGTAGATAAACGCCGATCGACGCAGATAATTTCAACTCTTGAAAACTAATTAATTCAATCTTGTTTACTGAATAATACTACACTTTTGCATCAACTTATAGCGGTTCGATCGCGTGGTGATATCGTTTCCGGTTGCATCGGAATGATTTAACCGCAGAGAACACAGAGTACACAGAGTCCGAGAATATATATCTGAATCATTCCGATGAAGAGAGGATTTGATATGAGGTATGCCCGCAGAGGCCTCTGCCCTGTTTGGCCAATCCCTCCGCTTCGCTCCGCCCTGTTTGGCCAATGCCCTGTTTGGCCTATGCCCTGTTTGGCCAATGCCCTATGCCCTGTTTGGCCAATGCCCTATCCCCAATCCCGCATAGTACCTCATATTAGATATTGAAAGGCTATAGTTCTTTTTCAATTCAAAATAAGATGCTGTTTAACCAAAGACAAATCCGTCTTACCAAAATTTACCACCAAAGCTACATTGAAATTTTCTAACGATTTGACAAACCAGATAATTTCATCAGAAGCTTTACCTTCATAGTGATTGAACAAAATAGACAATCGCTTTTCCAACTCCGGCTTAACTTTGCCCGAAAGCAGTACGATTTTGAACAGCAAACCCATTGTCCGGCTGGGGCCGAGGTTGTACACCAAGTCGTAAAAAACGTAGTGGCTGGGATGTTGGGAACTTTCCACTACTAAAAAATTGAACAATTGGTTGCAAGTCCCAGCTAACAACATATTATTTAATTTCACCGAGTCGTTTTCTGAAAATGTATTTTTGATGTATTTGTACAAGCGGTCATTAAATTGACGGCCGCCGTATTCTGGCTCGACTGACGAGATTAAATATTCATATAAATCCTGTTTAAATGAGCTGTAAGATGAAGTTTTTCTGGCATCTCTCAGGAAAAACTGAGCCGATTCTTTGTAACTGCGATCGCCTGCTACTTTTCCGGCAAATTCCCTGACAGCCAAGTGCAGTTCTGCATCGTTCAAAAGTGTGGGATTTGCTGCAGGGTCCACAATTCCTATCTCTGTGTTTTTCGGCTCAACCAAATAATTTAAGTATTGAGATAAATTTTTTTCAAATTGTTTTTGTCGTTGAAATTCCAGTTTTTTGATAGTTTGCTGGTCTTCCTCCAGGCTATCTTTGCTCAGCAGAGAATGCCCGTACAAATAAGGATACCGACAAATCAATTCGCCCAAGGGGGAATGACTATCTTGTTTCTGCGGTTCCGGGTCTTGGTCTAGGGCTTTTACTAAACGCTCTATGGTCTGGAATTCTGCACTTTTAGTAAAGAAGTCTATTTGTTCTTGCAAGCATTTGACTATGTAAGAACTCATCCCGAATCGGGGAGAAGTTTGCTTGAATAAAGCTACCAGATTGGCGATGGCAAATTTGTTTTGTGAGTGCAATTGCCAGCGGTTGATCGGGATGTAGCAGCAGCGGTGGAGGATATATTTAAAGTTTCGTTCCGATCGCTTGACGGACACTATACTGTACAAAGTTGCTTCAATTTCGCGATCGGGATAGCCCATACCGTCGATAAACAGCTTGCGGAACCGATCGATTACCTGTGCGGGGGATTCTGTTTCCACGCAAGAAACGATGTGATCGTACAATCTCTGTTCGTTGCTGCCGGATTGAACAACAATAATATCTGAGGGCGGGGTGAGAATGCTGCTGTCTGCACCGGTGTCTGCACTGCTGGCTGCAACTTGTGCGACAGCGGCTGTCGGTTTTTCCGGCAAAGTTCCCGGATTCAAAAACCAACCGTGTTCTTGGCTTAATTGTTTGTTCGCCGCCCAATCCAAAGCTGACTGCAAACTTTCCCCGGTCAATAACTGCGAGTTATCTTCGCGGTCGGAAGCCAGCCATGCTGCCAGCGCCTCGCGGTACGGAGCCAGATTTCCTAATTCTTGTTCCACCCAAAACTGATTGAAAACTGACTGATAAATTCGGTTGGCAACTATTAATTTACCCTGATTTTTAACAACCAGTCCTGACAGTTGCAATTCGATTTGTTCGGGAGAGTAATCTGCCGCTACTCCCGGCGCTTCCCCCGGTTTGGTTGGGTCGGGCGGCTGCAAAATTTTCTGGTACAGGGTTAACAGCTTGGTAAGCTCGCAGCGGCTGTGGAAAATGCGATCGCGGATTACTGTCAAATGTTGGGGTTCGTCCGATTCTTCCCAATTTTTAATTATGCGGTGTTTGAGCAGTTTTTCAACTTGCTGGGCTTCGCAATTTCTGCCAATAAAAAGCCCGTATTCCAGTACCAAGTGGCAAAGCTTTTGAGTCAGAAACGGTTGACCGCCCGTCCAAGCTAATATTTCTTGCAGCACTTTTTGGGGGCGAAAAGCTTTGAGTGCCAATCCTTTTGCTAGCGGCAAAGTTTCTTCCAGTTGGAATCGACTTAAGTTAATCGGCCGTCCAATATTAAAAGGGTTGCAGCTTGGATCTCGGATCAGTTCTGACGGGGCTGCTACTCCCATAACAGCAAAAGTCAGGCGATCGTATTCCGGTTGCTCTGCCCGCTTGGAGTAACAAGCCCGGATCGCAGCAAAAAAATCGCTGGTACTGAAATTCAGATTTCTAATACTGTCAATGTCATCGATTAAAATTACTAGGTTTTGCCGAATTGACTTGAGCAAAACTTTTTCGATAAATATCTCGAATCGGTTCGCCGGCGACAGCAGTTCGCGATCGTTCCACCATTTGAGGGCATCAAACCTGTTTGTGAGGTGCAAACTGCTGGCGATGCGGTACACGATCGCCCCGTACCACTTTTGGGGGGAGATATCTGGGTTGCTGATGCTTCTCAAGTTGATGGCTGCAAAGGCTGTACCTTCTGCTTGCAACCTTTTGGCAGTTTGCACTAGCAGGCTGGACTTGCCCGTTTGCGGCGAACTCAACACGTAGCAGAATTGTCCGGCTTTGAGTCCTTCGTAGAGTTCGGTGTCTGCCGATCGCCTGACATAGGTGGGTGCAGCGGCAGGCAAATATCCTCCGACTCGATATTGGTAAGTTGAGTTGACGAATGCTGTCATCTGAGAATTCAACAAGATACTGCGCCCCTATGTTATGCGATCGAAAGGTTACAAATTGCAATTATTATTATTGCCAGATTACTCGTGGAAAATTTTTGTGCCTGTTTACTCTATTGTCTACTAACTGACCTTTCTGCTGCTCAATCTTTACCGTATCTTTGCAACCGTTGGCCCCAAATCCTGCGAGCAGGGCGATCGGACTGTGACACCCGATTATTTACATTCATTCATATAACTATATCAATCTCTTACTCGATCGGATTTAGAACATCATAACGGCTTTAAGTTCACATTTATTTACAATAAGGCTGAAAAATTCACCCGATGGTATGATGTTGCCAGGGAAACTCACAACCGCAATGCCGTCAACCTTCTGTCTTCAAATCAGGCTACCGAATTCCGGAGAAAAAGGCTCAGCAATGAGTGTCAATAAAAAACCCCAGCGTTTTGCTGAGGGCTGCTTGAGTGGGAGATATCGTTAATCTGCGTTTTTTTTTGTTGACTTAGATTGCATGGAATTCCACGCTGCTGACAGTCCCCCGTCTTCAATGAGTGCGGGGATTCTTAAGGAAAAACTTTTGGGAATAAATCCACAAAAAGTTTAATTCTTAAAGGCATTGTCAGTACCCGCCAACCACTCGCTCAACTATAAAAGTTAAGTCTGTGGCTAATTGTAGAAGATGCGCCCTGATGAATTAACTACCCGATAGATGAGCACCCTGATGACATAACTCCCTGATGGATCGACGCCCTGATGGCCTTAGCCCCACTACCCGAAAATTTCTGGTTAGTGGATGATCGTGGACATTAGTAACACGTCACTTCCGGCGTTTCCGATCGCAAGCGGGTGTGCCTGTCTGAATTGATTATGGCAGGCAGATAGATCGCAAGACAAGTGGGCTATTGCATCAACCCACTTCTGACCGGTCGAGTTAGCCAAAAAGTGCCAATCTACGCAAATCAGGGTCATCGAACATGAAAAACAGCATCTTAGTATTAGGGGTAATTGCCTCGGCGGGCATCGGCTTTGTCCATGCAGGTAGCGCCAGCGCTTCTGCGCTAGTCCCACAACCAAAAACAGCCAGCAGTTTGAAGGCTTTTGGGAGTCATCCCGACTTCAACTACACTGGAACGAATGAGGATGGGGAGCAAGAAGAAGTAAAAACGGGTAAAGGCAGGAAATAATTTGCGCCTGCTGTGCGGTTCGCCCGCAGTGCGGTTGTGGTTGTGATTGTGGTTGTGGTGTTTGTTGTCGCAACCTCGAACGATCGAGGGGGTTAAAAGTCTATCCGAATATCAGTCTACCCGATCCGGGGGTGGAACTCAGTGTCAAAGAAGGGTAAATGGGAAAATAAATAGGTGAGGCGAGTCTGTCGGCGGAGTTTCCCTGGCTAGGGGCTTCCTTACCTTCTGATGTTCGGGATTCGGATCTGGCACAATCGTATTTCATCTCTTAAAAACCCAATGGAAAATATTCTCGAAACTACCCGGCGACAGCGCGTATTGACAAGAACCCAAGAACGGCGTCAGGCGACACCCAAAGAAAAACAGTTAATTCACCTGCTGGCCAATATGGCTTGCAGCTTGGTTAACTACGACTACAAACACTCAACCGGGAAGGAAACCCTAGCGCCTTCGGATCGCAAGCGTTTAGCGGAATGGCACTACCTGCGAGTTCAGCAAATTCGCCGGATCGAACGCTCTTTGGAACCCGTAGCCACCCTCAAGCGCGTTTACTACAAGAGCATTCTCAGTCCGAGGGATCTCAAGTCTTTGAAACTTCTGTGGCTGGATGAGGAGGACAAAAACCGCGTCAAACGGGTCGATCCAGACTTGGACGACATCCTCAGTTGCGCTTTGGATCGGGGAGATACTTTAAAACAGCTATTTCACTCGATCGAATCGAAAGACCGAATTTTTGCGGCAACTCCTCGCCCCGGCGCTGTACCGCTTTGGGTCAAAGAGTGGGAAGATTCGGAATATGACATCAACTATTTTCCCCCTTCGTTCTCTGCATGGGTTTCGATTGTGGACGATTAAGCTGCACAAGAAACTCTTCTGCACGGCACCGATCGCAAATTTCAGATGGCAAACCTAATTTGCGATTGCTGCCATTGGCGCGATCGACTGTGCGGGCGGCGGGGTTAGTCGGCCGCCGTGCAGCGCGCAACCATCCGAGTAAACTCAAGTAAATCGAAGTCAGTAGCATTGTACAATAGGAGAAAACCAGGGCTTCAGCTAATCGCTGATAGCTGATAGCTGATAGCTGATAGTTGCTCATGACTGACTCGATTTCTACTTCTCCTTCAGACTCGGCGGCCGATACAGCCGAACTCCGTTCACAGTTGAGGTCTGGTTCGGAAAAAACTCAACTGCAACTGCTGCAACAGCACATAGCAGATGCGGGTTGGGACGTATTGATGGAATTTTTATTAGAGCGCAAGTCGGAGCAACCGACGGCGGTAATGGGCAAGGCTTACCAAATTCTTTACAGTGCTGACTCTCCGAGAGCTGCGGAGTTTTTGCAGGCGAATTTTCCAACTGGAGTGGTGCCGCTGCGATCGGACTCTAACATTGATTACACTCCGCTGCAACAATTATTGGCGCTACAGGAATTTCAAGAAGCCGATCGCTTGACATTAGAGAAGCTTTGTGAATTGGCGGGCTCCACAGCTTTGCAAAGAAAGTGGCTGTATTTTACGCAAGTTGAGAGTTTGCCGGTGGCGGATTTGCAAACAATGAATGTGCTGTGGAAAGTTCATTCCGAAGGTAAATTTGGCTTTTCGGTGCAGCGCGAAATTTGGATGAGTTCGGGCAAGAATTGGGATAAATTGTGGCCGCTAATTGGCTGGAAGAAGGGGAATAATTGGACGCGCTACCCGCAGGAATTTATTTGGGATTTGAGCGCGCCTAGGGGTCATTTGCCGCTGTCGAATCAGTTGCGGGGAGTGCGGCCGCTTGCGGCTTTGATGGCTCATCGGGCTTGGGTGAAGTAAGACGGCGGTTGAAACCGCGTCTACACAAACAATGTCCGCCTCCGCGGACTCAATAGAATAATGTAAAACGTAATTTTCACCGCCTATTCTTGAACCCGCGAAGGCGGGTTTTGTTTGTATAGCAGCGGTTTCAACCGCCCGGTCTTCTTTTTAGGAAAGTTAGGAAATTTTGTATAATTGATATTTGAATTAATTAGCGAGAGGGCTGGGATTCATGGTAGGCATCGGAACCAAACTCACTTTAGAAGAATTTCTAGCTTTGCCTGACTCAGATGTATATTATGAGTTTGTAGATGGTGAAGCAGTTCCTAAAGTGTCTCCAAAATTTTTTCATTCCAGTTTACAGGGAGCTTTGTGTCGCCTGATTCGTGTATGGTGTAAAAGTCGCGGGCGAGTTCTTCCAGAATGGGCAATTCTGTTAAAGCGTCTGGGCAAAGATTGGGCACCAGTTCCTGATTTGACGTATATTTCCTATGAACGTCTGCCGAAAAGTTGGCGGCGGAATGAAGCTTGTCCGGCAATTCCTGAACTGGCGATCGAGATTATATCGCCCGATCAAAGTATGAAGGAATTTGAAGAGAAGGCGAAAGATTATTTGGCGGCGGGCGTTCCGCGAGTTTGGGCGATCGATCCAGAGGCTATTTTAATTAAAAGTTTTTTTCCCGATGGTTCTAGTTAAGTTTATACGGATAATACATTAATTGTGGATGAGTTGCTGCCTGGTTTGGAGTTGACGACTAGACAGATTTTTGAAGAGGCCCAGTTGATTGATTGATTGAGGGCGATCGTACTCTGTGCATGATATCACTCGTAGGGTGAGTGACAGCGGGAAAACTTTAACTGGCGGCGGTGCGACTATTGACTGTCACGCACCGCACGCGAGCAAAGCATTGAATAATACGCTGTCACCGAAAAGGATATCAATTACACTTCGAGACGGATTTTGACTGTAGTGCCAAAAGCTTTTCGGAAGGCTGATTCAACATCGGGAAGTTTTTGAATTGCCATTAGCAAAAGTGGTGTTGACGAGACTTTAATCCGGGCTTCGCCATCATGGAGAGCAATCAGTTTACCGTGCTGTAACATGAGTTCTTTAGTGCTGCGTGGTGATATCTGAAGCAGCACAGTTTTCCATGTCAGACCTAGCATACTTTGAATTGCTTCTTCCATTTGTTTGAGTGGATCTATTTTCTGAGGCATTACAGGTAGTTCTAGTTGAATGGGGAAGTTGGGTGATTGTCGATTATTGAGACTTGTCATAATCAAAGTTTCCTCTGTGGCTTGACTTTTTAAGCATGACAGCTAGGAATCTCATATATTGGTAGTGAGACAAATCTCATTTTTATGAGAAACGCCTAATATGGATGCCAAAAGAATCAGAGAGATTTTCGATAAACTACCTTCCAAGCGCAAACAGGTACTTCTGAGAGTGTTAGCGGGTGAGAGTAAGGCAAAAATTGCCTGTGACATTTGTGATGGGAGTACAGATGCAGTACAGCAGAATTTGAGACAGCTTTATAAGAACTTTCAGCTTCAAGATGAAACAGAACGCAAACTACCAGGGTTAATTGCTCTGTTTGCCCAGTCAATGCCTGAGTTGATAGGTGTTGGTAATTCTCAAGGGATTAAGGAATCGCAGCTATCTGTCTATGATGAGACTTTGGTAGGTGGTGAGGAAGCGAACATCGCAAACCCAAGCACCAGTGTCGATCGAGAATGGAAACTTGGTTCGGTTGAAGATGCTTCAGAGGATAACCCCGATGTCTTGGTGCAAAGGGTGCGATCGCATCCCTATCACAATGCTAAGATTCAAGATCGGTGCGGACGATTACGCATTTTAGATGTTGAACGCCCAGTTGAAATAGATAATATTTACATTGATATCAACGTTCTAGAAAAGCTTCCCAGCAATAGTAAGAAAACGATTTATGATTTTTAATTTTTAAATTCAGCGATAGATAAGTCTGACCGTATTGATTTAGGTAGAGTACAACAAGAACGAGTACCGGGAATAGATGTAGCAGCCGCAGAAAATAACATGAAGCTAATGGTACTGGGAGAACCGGGATCGGGAAAAACAACTTTTTTGAAGTCTTTAGCAATTCAGTGCAACCAAGGTAGGTTTCAGCCTCAACTTATACCATTTTTTATAGAATTAAAAGATTTTGCTATAACTGCCAGGAGTAATCAATGTGATTTTAGCCTTTTAAATTACATCAGAGAGAATTTTTTATTAAATTGTGATATTTGGGAAGAGCAGATTAATACCTTATTTTTTAATGGCAAAGCTTTGATTTTGCTAGATGGTTTAGATGAAGTAGACCCAGAGAAAGCTGATGCAATTTTGAAAGAAATATCTTATTTTTCAAGATTATATTTTAGCAATAGATTAGTTATAAGTTGTAGGATTGAGTCTCAGCTTGCCAATCGGCTATTTAGTTTAAATTTTACTTATGTTAAAGTGGCAGATTTTAAGAGCGAGCAAATAGAAGCATTCTCTAAAAAGTGGTTTGTAGCAGTTGCCAGAAACTCTAAAGAGCAGGGTTTAAGCCAAGCTGCTGAGTTTATTGAAAAATTGTATCTTTCAGAACATCAATCAATTCTAGAACTAGCACGCACACCGATATTGCTCAATCTAGCCTGCTTAGTTTTCCAAGAGAAAGCTAATTTTCCTTCTAGCCGAGCTAAACTTTATGAAGAAGGATTAGAGATTCTGCTTTTCCGATGGGATGAATCCAAGAATATTAAACGAGATGAAGTTTATCGAAAGTTGCCTGTGCGGAACAAAAAACAACTATTGAGTCAAGTAGCAGCCATTGCATTTGAGAAAGATAATTACTTTTTTGAGAGAAATGAAATACAGCAACTCATCACCGACTGTCTTACTAAATTAACTGATGAAAAAAACGCTCCGGTGCAAGTACACTTAGATAGTGAATCAGTGTTGAAGTCTATTGCGGAGCAACATGGACTACTGGTGGAACGCGCAACAAAAATTTACTCTTTTTCTCATCTCACATTTCAGGAGTATTTGACGGCTTGCAGATTTGCTAATAGTTTAGAACCACAATTTTTAGAAAAATTAGTCGTCCACATTAATGAAGAGCGCTGGCGAGAAGTGTTTTTATTGACGGCGGAAATCTTACCGTCTGCTAATGCTAATGAATTAATGCTGTTAATGAAAACAGAAGTTGATAAAATTATACCCAACGATCAAAAGTTGCAGCAATTTTTTCTATGGTTAAATCAAAAATCTTTGTCAGTGAAGAATCAAGAGGAAGTTCCGTTCAAACTAGCTGCCGTTCGGAGTTTGTATTTTGCTCGTGAAATAGATCGCTTTTCTAACAGTATGCGAGCGAGTGTATCCAGTCTTTTTAAGTGTGCTTATGCTCTGGAGAAAAATTCTTGTTTTGGAAGTAATAATGCTCTTGATATAGATAGTGCAGTTTATTTTTTTGTACTCTTTGCGGATCAACCCAAACTTATCCGTTCTTGTACGCTTGATGCTGTCCTTGAGCTTAAACCCGATCTCAAGCAACAGCTCGAAAAACTCCAAAATGAAATACCTGATGATGAGGAAAACGAAGAAAAATTTAATAATTGGTTTGAAACTGATTTTCCCAATTGGTTTGAGCAAGTAAAAATGGTAACAATTAAGTATCGCAATCTAGGCCATAATTGGGAGTTCAGCGAAAAATCTAAAATTCGGTTACGCCAGTATTATGATGCTAATAAGTTATTAGTTGATTGTCTAAATAGTAGTCGTAATCTTAGTCCGACAATAAAAGCGCATATCGAAGAAACTTTTTTATTACCTCAAACTAAATAGTTTCAGCAATAAAAGTGACAGATATCGCCGTTTTTTTAGACAATATATATCTATTACACCAAAACTGAAGCAGATATTAACCGCCTAAATTGAATTGCTAGCTATACTTAAACTCAAACACACTCATTAAGTTGTTTCATATCCTCTGGCGGCTGCACTTGCTTGTGCAAACTAATTTTGTCCCCAACTTCATACCCAGAATTAAAACCAGCCTCGCTGCTGACTTGAGAATCTGTTCTCGTTTTAATTTTAACCCCTCGGCTTTCTAAATAATCCCCGATCGCCTGTTGATTTTTCTCAAACATCGATCGCACTACAATCCCAGGAGTAGCCGCCGCATTTCCCTCTCCCGGAATCCCAGACGTTTCCATCTCCTGCTTTTGTTCTAGCAATCTTTGCCGCAACCTAGTCGCGCATCCCACCCGAAAAGCATTGAGATACGCCAATCCCCTGCCGTTACCTTTGCGATATTTAGCTCTTTTTTCAATTGCAGAACTCAGATATTCATAAAGGTGTTTGCAAACAATCAGGTTGGTAGAACTTCCCACCAAAAACATATTCCCAGTATAAGTATTTCGCATGGCATTGCAACCGTTAGCTTCAGCAATTCCCGAAAGCAGCATCATTTTCCAAGTGACAAATTTCGAGGTTGTCTCCACTGAGTTTTCGTCAATTTCTTCTTGGTGATTCGGGCCTAAATCGGCGAGGCTGAGATTGTACTGTGCCAATAAAACGGAAGCTTTTTCGGCCGCAGCAGTCGATTCGTTTTCATTGGATGAGGTGGCGAGGGCTAAAAGTTTTTTGATTTTCTCGACAATACTTGTGTCTGCCATTTTTCAATCAGTTTGAGGGTGAGAGTATGCGGTGGTAAGAATTCGGGATGTTCTCATTTTAGTATAGCGTGCAATGTGCGATGTTTTTTGAGGAGGATTTTTTTGAACCGCAGAGGGCGCAGAGGGCGCAGAGAGAGAAAGAAAACAGTAGAGTTATTTTTCTTTTAACTCTTGTGGGGATTAGGGGTTGGGCTTCTAGCCCGCCCAAAAACTTAATTTTCAAGGCTGAATAACTTACTATTCGAGAATTTCTAGGACGGATTTTGGTGGCAATTTATCTTTGAACCAGACTACTTTGGCCGGCACATCTTTGATATTCACTCCGGCTTTTTCTAAATTCAGCCGCTCGGAAACGGCTAAAATTAAATTATCGCATTCAGACTTTTGTACTTGTGCGAATTTCTTTTGTAAATATTCCGGCCGCCAATACCCTACTATTTCTAATAAATATACTCGCCCGTCGGGATGCACTAACCGAAAATCGGGAATCATCACGCTACCTGGAATCGGGATGAGATCGACTTCTCGTTCGAGTTTCCAGTCGCTTTTTAACTTGTCCCACCTGCTAGCAAATGCTTCTTCTAACATACTATCATAGGGCTTTCCTGGGGGATAGTGGCTGACTAATCCGCACTCGGAATTCAGGCTAAATTTACCTGTTTTTAAAACACCGCTAAATGGGTCTTTGGTTTGCAGGGTTGAGTGCATACTCCATTTGGTGACGTGCAGCAGTGCGGGCAGCATTTTTGCCAGGGCTAAGCCGTAGCGGGTGCTGGGTTTGAACAAGCTTGTCGGCCCGTCGATTGTGAGGGTAAAACCGTGTTCTGCATCGCCTTCGATGTATGTCATTAATTGAAATAATTTTAAATACCGAAATAGGAGTTTGTATTCTCCCGGATCGTTGCGGTGGGCGTTGATTTGAATTTGGCTGGCGCGGTAAAATATGCCTTGGACTTGAGAAAGGTTGTATCTGTGAAGCAATTTTTCGGGTGTTGGTGCGTCGAATTGGGTGAGGATTTTGTTTTCGTTTAAGTCGGCGTACAAACCTGTTTTGATTTCCTCGGTAACAACTTCTCTATTTAAGTCTTGGCTGAGCTCTGTTGCTACTGTTTCGAGGGTTAATTGGGTGGATTGCGGGCTGGGAGTCGATCGCGCCGACAATGCAAAAACCCGCTGTCTCAAGTCTGATGGTTCTAGGGGGCTGATGACTTCCAAGGTGCAGAAACCGCCTTTGAGGAGGTGCGCCAATCCCCGTTTGAGGCGATAGTCGGGGCTGTCGCCTTCTAGTTCTAGCAAGCGTCCGTCGAGTTCGCCTTGGGTTTTGCCGATCGACTCTTGAAAACAGTTTATCGTTTCGGTAGCTGCTTCTAAGTTTTTAGCATCTATCTTGAGACGTAGGGGAATAATTGATTCGCCACTTTGGCGGTGACTTAACAAATCAGTTGGTAGCATAAGCAGTAAAAAGAATTACTCAATTTTTTGTTCTACAATCACCATAACTCCCCGGAGTTTTCCATCTTCTGTCAAACTTTGGGTAGTCCGAATTCGGCGATCGCAACTGACGAGATTAATGGTTTCAACCGCCCTGAGACTGTTAGTTGCCTTGTCCCATATTTGAAAAATTATCAAATTATCTCTAATTTCTGTGGCTAGCGTCTTGTAATTGGAAAACGGAAAGTCTGGACTTTCAATTTGTACTTGTCCTTCACCGACTACATTACCTACAAAGTTTTGGGTTTCACTCTTGCCATTAGCATAAGTTTGAACGTTAGTTTGCCTCCACTGGTTGTCAACTATTTTCTGGTTTAATACTGCTGTAAATTTTGATATCTCCTGGCAGTTGGCATCGAGTATTGTCCAGCTTCCCTCCCAAATTCCTGTATGTTTGGGGAAGACTTTAAAGTTACTTATTTGTGGCAGGTCGCTCATTTTTAGGGAATGTGAATTAGTTGTTGATAAGATTTCATTTCACCTTGATTTAATTTGAGTCTAACGAAAGTCATAGAAGAAATATACTATATCGTGTCCGGTTGACGCTGGGAAACCGAACAGCCATTGACTAAATTGGGCGATTGCGTAGGTTGGGTTGACGCTGGGAAACCCAACAGCCATTGACTAAATTGGGTGATTGCGAAACGAGACCCAACCTACATATTTTCCAACTTAACAGTTGGGTTTTGAAGAAGCGATCGCTACTATGGCTTGGACAAACTCACGCCATTAAAGTTCTTCAAAAACGCATCGAATGTGATGGTTATAAACCCATCCTTAAGATTGTCACTCGGATCTTCTGTTGCCTTCTTGTTCTTACGATTATCATTCCCGTGGGGGTTTCGCAGCAAGATCAGCTTTTGCCCGTCTTTTTCATAGGCATTGTGGATGCTGTAGGCATGACTTTGGTGTAAGACCCCACTATATAATTCCTTTGTGTCATCCCCGCCGCCGATTGTCCCAGTAGCAACGTAGCCTCCTCCGTCCAACGCAGTTTTAATGCGGTTAAAGATTTTATCGGGCTCATCAGGCAGAGGAGCAAAGGTGTACGAAAATTGACCCTCAGGAGTCTGGGTTAGTTCCCCATCTACTAGCTTAAAGTCTTTGCCATCCTTCCAGAAAATATTTTCGATCGCCTTACCCGTCACCCGTTTAAGGGCAATCCCCGCTAGATCGCCATTCCCTATCACATCATAGCCATTCTTACCGGTCTCTTCACCCCGGAACTTGGCGTAAGCACGTTCAAAAATGGAGGACCAGATGGGTTTCTTGTCCGCTTCATTCGGCTTGGCGGCAAACTCACTGGGCCATTTCGCCCCAAATATGTAATCTTCGTAGGTCACAACTTGGTTGTCCACAGTGACATTCTTCGCTGCGCCTGTTAGGTTGTTGTAGAACTGGAGGGTGTAGTTGTCACCATCGGGCTTAATGGCATTGTTGAGAATTGCACTCTGCTTGGAGTCAGCCTCGCTGGGATTTTCAATCTTGCCGAATGTAGCTCCTAGGGCTGCCAAAAAAGCGCAATTGCCGAATCGCGCTTGGTTGAGCCCAGATATTTGAATCGGCTGGGCTAGACCGCCTGTTAGAGGGGCATAGGTGAAATTCTTAATAGGCTTGCCCTTCTCAGTAAAGCTCGGTTCCGGTAAAGGAGTGTCAGCACTCGCACTGCGTACCGCGTTTGCAATCGGCGTTCCCGTCACCGTCGCATCCAGAGTATAGTCACCCAAACCCGGAGCATCGACACTAGAGGCATAGACCACATATTGAACTCCCGGCTGTGTGGTGAAACTCACCCGAGCATTGAAGTCTCCGCCCTGACGGTTAATGTCATCGTTTTCAGCTACCACTTCGCCCGTGAGCAGATCCACCACTGTTAGATAAGCATCGAAATCCTCCGATTCTTGAGTCACAGTCACCGTTAACCCAGCCCCCAGTTCGGGTACGAGATAGGGATCGGCGTAGTTTTCCTCATCGTTGGGATCGAAGTTATCGTTTTGAGTCAGGGTGCCGGTTGTGGGGATACCGGGGAAGAGGGGGTCATAGTTTTCAGTGTCTACCCGGCTGCCCGGTTCGGAGGTGGCAGAAATTTCGTAGGGCGTTGCTGCCCCTGGGGCGGTAACATTGATGTAGTAAGTACCGGGGTTGATGTTATCGTCCTGAATTTCATTAGTTCCCCCGGCAACAATCTCATCGGCATCCAACTGGTTGTTGCCATTGCGATCGCTCCACAGAGTCAAATTTAGATCCGCATCCTGGTAGTCGGTGAACAGATCCAAATACCCCGCGTTGAGCACTTCCAAGCGATAGGTATCCACTGCGTCGGTTCCGCCAACGTAGTCGTGCAATTCCACTTCGCCGTCTGGTGGCAGCAGGCGTGCCGTGCTGGGTCGATCGCCCGCCAAATCAGCCGCTACAGTTCCGGCAACACCGGCCACACTCAAGGTATAGTTGGTGTTCCCTTCAAATGCCTCCACCGATAGGAAATATTTACCCGGATCTAAGGTAACGTTCTCGATGCTTTCATTCGCAGTGCCCGATCGCTCGGATGCAGAGATAATTTCATCTCCTCCCAATTCCCCATCGCCGTTCAAATCCTGATACAGCGCCAAATCTGCATCTGCACTCAAGCCGCTCAAGCCAAAGTTAACAATGCTCGTTTGCGCTACTTGGAATTGGAAAAAGTCGGCATAATCTTCATCGCCCACTGCTCCCTGAAGCGTAGCTCCCCCCGGCAATGGACCCAGGACTGTGGCTCCCGGTTCCGTATCGTCCAGCGTCGCTTTGACGGTACTGAATAAGCCTGTCAGCGTCGCAGGGGTGACTCCTTGTACCCGCGCCAAGATTCCACCAGTTGCTTTGAGCCGAATGAATGTATCGGTGCCGTTGGCTTCCAGCGTTACGTCGGCTTCGGTGAGGGCATCCCCTGCGCCATCCGTCAGAGCAATGACATCGCCCTCTTCATCGCTGAAATCGGCGATCGTATCGGCGAGGGCCGGATTAGTTACAGCATCAGCAACATTCAACACAAAAGCATCGGAACCGTCGCCGCCAATGAGACTGTCAACCCCTGCACCTCCGGCTAGGAAATCGTCTCCTTCTTGACCGAGTAATGTGTCGTTGTTTTGACCGCCAAAGATAACATCATTACCGCGTTCTCCCTGGAGAAAATCATCTCCGGCATTGCCCGACAGCAGATCGGCCCCGCGTCCGCCTTGCAGGCTGTCGTTCCCGATTTCACCGAAGAGCGAGTCCGCTCCATCGTTCCCGTAAACGCAATCCGGGCGATCGGAACCGACGATGAAATCTGCTCCTGCGAGCGCTCGAACGCCAAAATCGGCGGGAACTTTGGAGTCGATCGTAAAAATATCGATACCGTTTGTCAAATCAAAGAAGTTATTGGATGACATTAGTGTATTAACCCTTAAAGATGAATGTACGAAGACATGACAAATCTCACCTGCAAGAGGTGTGAATTTGTTGTTTGTTCCAAATCCGCCTGAAATATAGCGGTTCTCACAAAGGTGAGGTATGCCCGATGCTTTTAGGCCCTATGCCCTATGCCCTATGCCCTATGCCCTATGCCCGATGCCCGATGCCCGCTGCCCGCGAGAGCACCTCATCTTTGTGAGAAAGGCTATATCTTCTCGATCTGTTAGTGCGTCCTTCACGAGACACCGAGGAGCAACTCCGACAGACTTGGTGCAGTTTGAGGTCAAAAGGTTTCCCACGCCTTCTTCATAAAGCTATGCTCGATCGACATCGCATTTCTTAACATTTGCAGAGCGATCGCTCTTGCGCTATCAAATCCCAATTTTTCGACAATCGATTTTCAAGAAAATCGATTTTTTCTTGCTGCACACAATTATCAAATTGTCAAGCTTTGTGCGAAATTAATCTTAAAACTCTCTTTCCACAAAGGTTTTAAGATTGTTAAAAAAGATGTTGGTAAGGCAGAGTTCAGAAAAAGTGTCAAGAACCCGGATTTGGGATTATAAGAATATAAGACTATATATTTAAGTTGTCAATATCTAATCTTCATTTTCTCCATCATTATTTTCTCCCCATTTTTGAGGCGACTCTGCGGCGCGCTGGGTTGTCTGGCGGTTAACTCCGTAAATGGGTGTCGGTTTGACAGTTTCTAGTTGCTGTTTTTCTGGCTTTGGCGGTTCTATTTGTGTTTTTGCTTGGGGTTTGTAAGGCTGCATTCCGCCTCGGCGGCGCTGGGATGTTCTTTCTTCGCTGGTGTCTTCGGTGACGACTTCGTAGAGAATTGCTAACTTGTTTGCATCGCTGCTTTTGCGGAGAACTCGACCCAATCGCTGAATGTATTCGCGTTCGCTGCCGGTACCTGACAGTATAATAGCAATTCTGGCATCGGGTACGTCTACTCCTTCGTTGAGGACGTGGGATGCCACGAGGGTTTTGTATTCGCCGCTGCGGAATCGATCGAGGATTTCGTGACGTTCTTTGACTGGGGTTTGGTGGGTGATTGTGGGGATGAGAAATTCTTGGGAAATTCGGTAAACTGTGGCGTTGTCTCCGGTGAAAATTAGGGTGCGCTGGGGAGAATGTTCTGCTAATATTTGAGCTAAAATTCGCAGTTTGCCTTCGGTACAAAGGGCGATTTCTTTGGCTTGGCGGTGGGCTAGCATGGCGCGTCTTCCTAGGGGCGATCGCGCGCTTGCCATGATAAAGTGTTTCCAACCTTCGAGGCTGGATATTTTGATGTTAGACTGTTTTAAGAAGTCGTTGCGAATGTTGATTAATTCGCCGTAGCGAGATCCTTCTTCTTTTGATAGTTTTACCATGATTTGAACTATCTTATGGTCGGCTAAAGCATCGCCAGCTAAATCTTCCGGTCTTTTGCTATATACTGTCGGGCCGATCAGGAAATGTAAGTCGCTGTGGCGGCCGTCGGTGCGATCGGGTGTTGCTGTCAGTCCGAGTCGAAAAGGGGCGATCGCATATTCGGATATTACTCGATAAAAGTCCGTTGGTAAATGGTGGCATTCGTCAAAAACCAACAATCCGTATTTATTGCCCAAGGTTTCTGCATGAATGCTGGCGCTGTCGTAAGTTGCCACTAAAATTGGCGTTTTGTCCCGCGAACCTCCGCCCAACAATCCAATTTCGATGTCGGGAAAAGCAGCTTTCAAATTAGCGTACCACTGGTGCATTAAATCGAGAGTTGGTACTACAATTAATGTACTGCGGCCCGTGACCTGCATGGCTAATTGTGCCAGGTAAGTTTTGCCGGAAGCCGTGGGGAGGACGACTACTCCTTGACTTCCCGCTGCTTGCCAAGCTGCGAGGGCTTGCGATTGATGTTCGTAAGGCTGCATTTCGACGCTGGGTACGAGTTCGAGTAGTTCGTAGGCCCGGGCTTCGTCGGTGAAGTGAATGCAGTCGGCTTGCAGGCATTCTACCAGCGGGCGGTAGTGAATTGCTCGGATGCGGTATTTTTCGACGCGATCGTCCCACGTAGCAAAGTCCACCCAGTCTCTGCCTTGGGGCGGCGGGTGCAACAAAATCGTTCCGCGATCGAATGTTAATGTAGGTATCCGTGGCATTTGTTTTTGAGACGCGCTGAGTGCAAGCCTGTTAAATTATAAGTGACAGATAAAATATATTGACAGCAGACTCCCTATCAGCTATTATTCAATCACATCTATTAAACCCTAATGTATTTTAAACTAAAATAGGGTTAACTAAAAATTTAATAGTAATCCTTTCAATATCTGTCAAGCTCAATATTTCTTTCTTTTCTCCTTCTATACACAATCAGAGGTTCCTCTACAAAAAATCTAGTTCAAAAATCAAATAGGATTACCATAGCATTTTTTGTAGCCGACCAAATTGCCCGAATGTCAAAAATGTTAAAAAAATCTAGTAGGGACTTTAGTCATTGCTTCTGAATTGGCAAAAGGACGTAGGTACTGACTACAAAATGCTTGGTATTGATTAGATATTTTTCCCAAGGCTTCGAGTTCAATTATCATCGGAATAATATGTTTGATTTTATACAATACAAAAAAAGATTTTTACAAGCGACTAAGGACTGGAATAACGAAAAATGGAATAATTTTGATGACAATCCATTGCTGCTTTCGGCCCCAATGCTTCTAGAGTGTCACGTGAAAAATTGTCGCTTTGTTGAAAGTCGATTAAAGATATTGGAATATTTGCCTAAAGATAGTGTGGTGGCTGAGGTGGGAACTCAATACGGGCACTTTGCCGAAAAAATTCTTGCTATTGCCAAGCCCAAAAAGCTGCATTTGATCGATTATAATTTTGATTTATTCAAAGCCGAAATCAGCAAACAACAAAAAAGTCTAGTTCAAGAAGGGATAGAAAATGGAAAGGTAGAGCTTCACGAAGGGGATTCTTCGACAATTTTAAAGAGCTTTCCTGACGAGTATTTTGACTGGATGTATATCGATGCCGACCACGAATATCAAGGTGTATGCAAAGATATTCAACAAGGTTATACTAAAGTTAAAGCCGAAGGAATGATGGTTTTTAACGATTACACAAATTGGTCGGTATGCGAGGTGATGCCTTACGGTGTGGCGAAAGCAGTCAATGAGTTTTGTATTGCAAATAACTGGGAACTCATATTTTTTGCCTTTCAGTCCCTCGGCTATCACGATGTTGCAATCAGGAAAAATACTGGGGAAACGGCAGTGAGAATTTCGTTGCAGGAAGCCAATTCCGAATTGCAGAATTACCAATATCAAATTCAACAGCTACAGTTACAGTTGGAACAAGCTAAAAAGACGATCGACCTTATGGAAAATGACAAATTTTGGAAATTGCGATCGATCTGGGGGAAAATCCAACAAAAATTATCCTAGCCCGGCCGGATGGCAAAATCTAAAATCTACAATAGTATTATCCCGCTGGGGATGGTTTTTGAGTTAAATTCGATCGGCATAAGCCTGAGATTTAGAGGTTGTAGATGGAAATAGGCGTTCCCAAAGAAATCAAAGATTTGGAGTTTCGAGTCGGGCTCAGTCCCGCCAGTGTCCGGGCTTGTTCCGACAAAGGTCACGCAGTTTTCGTCGAAACGAATGCTGGTGTTGGGGCCGGTTTTACCGACGAGGACTACCTTCAAGCAGGGGCTAAGATTGTATCAAAGGCTTCAGATGTCTGGAACCGGCAACTAATTGTTAAAGTTAAGGAACCGCTTCCCGTTGAGTACCCGCTGATTCAAAAAGAGCAGTTGCTATTTACATATTTGCACTTAGCAGCCGATCGCGCATTAACCGAGCAATTAATCAACAGCGGAGTCCAGGCCATCGCCTACGAAACCGTCGAACTCCCCGACCGGAAACTGCCGCTGCTAGCGCCCATGAGCATTATTGCAGGGCGTTTGGCCGTGCAGTTCGGTGCTCGGTATCTGGAACGGCAGCAAGGCGGCAGAGGCGTACTTTTGGGCGGCGTACCGGGGGTCAGACCGGGCAAAGTCGTGATTTTGGGCGGCGGAATCGTCGGCACCGAAGCAGCCCGTATTGCTGTAGGAATGGGCGCTAGAGTGCAGATTTTGGATGTAAATGTCGATCGCCTAGCCTACTTAGAAACTCTGTTCGGTTCCAGAGTAGAATACCTCTACAGCAGTCCTTTGCAAATAGAAGCAGTTATCTCCGATGCTGATTTGTTAATCGGCGCAGTTTTGGTCTTAGGTAAAAAAGCTCCAATTCTGGTTTCTCGCCCACTTGTTGCGAAAATGCACCCCGGTTCTGTAATTGTTGACGTAGCCGTTGACCAAGGCGGCTGCGTGGAAACTTTGCGAGTAACTTCTCACACAAATCCTACTTATATCGAGGAAGAAGTTGTGCATTACGGCGTACCAAATATGCCCGGTGCAGTGCCTTGGACAGCAACTCTAGCTTTGAATAACAGCACTTTGCCCTATGTTTTGCAGTTAGCAAATAACGGGATTAAAGCATTGGAAATGAATCCGAGTTTAGCGAAGGGATTGAACGTACAGAATCACAGATTGGTGCATCCAGCCGTGCGCGAAGTTTTCCCAGATTTAGCCGATTAATATCGTGTTCTGTCGATTTACAACGATAAAATTGGTTCGTAGTGCAGACTAAAGTCCGCACTACGAACGAAGTGTTAAATTGCTCATTATATCAAATCCTGTAGCATCGGAATGATTCAGATATATATTCTCGGACTCTGTGTACTCTGTGTTCTCTGTGGTTAAATCATTCCAATGCAAGCGGAAACGATATTACCAAGCTTTACCTCTCTTTACCTCACCGCTTCTGAAGAGAGAAAAGTGTGGCAGATGTTTAAGTTATTAAATTTTCGTTTCTCAATTAGTGCGTTGAAACCCGGTTTCTCCGATAAATTTGGGTTGAGTACGAGAAATATAGGAAGAAACCGGGTTTCTGAGATTAGCGGGCGCTCTAATTTATGTCGATTAGTGGGGGCGGGTTTTTGGAGATTGTCTGTGGGAATTAAAAATTGTTGGTGAACCCGCCCCTAGCAAAAATTATTATGATATAATTGCCAATTAAACAAACATGATATTACTAATTTTGTAAAATTATAATTGATAAAATTGGCGAATTTCATCGAGGTTGTTGGCTGCTGCTATGCCAGATGCGATCGCCTGCAAAACAGCCACATCAGAAATTGCCGAAATTTCATCAAGCAGCAGCAATCCTTCCTCTCCAAATTTCAGTCTCAAACCGAGTTCGATCATCTGAATAAATGCTCGTTTAGTCCGCGCTTGTTCCTCCAATAACTGAGCATCTTTTTGAGATAACTGAGCATCTTTTTGAGCCGCCAGTTCGTCGCCTGTAGGAATGGGATCGCCACTAGGATAGCACCAGCGCAACCAAGTACCACCAACCTTTTCAAATTCACCTTCCCACAGAGTTAGTCCCAAACCGACTTCGGGAAACCAAGCATCAGTTTTGGGCGCGTAGGATTGATTCTGCAACTCAAAAACTCGCAGCGTGCTACCTCTCAACTCCCGTAGCGGATCGTACACAATATAATATGGGATTCGCATTCGAGCGTAGTCTATTAACTTGCTGCCCAATTCATTTCCCGGAGTTGGGGAAACAATTTCGATCGCAATTTCGGGAGGTTTGCCAAATTCCCAAAATAAATACGATCGCACTTTTCTTTCCCACCAATCCTCAGCACCAGTAATATTGATACTGAGAAAAACATCCGGGGCGACTCCCGGTTGACGTATGCTGCTGAACAAACCGACATTTGCCGCCGCAATAAACGGAACAGCAATCCCTGTATCGCCACCGCTATACAAAACCGTTGTCAGCAATCGCTGCTGTTTTTCGTTAATGAAGCTATCCAAAGGAGTATCGTCTTCTAGAACTAAGTTGCTAATATCTGGCAACTGACTCGGATCGAGGATTAATGGCTCAGACATAGGTAGCCGAGATGAGAACTATCTGCCAAAACAATTTTAACATCATCAGCCAAGGGACTAGGGCAATATTAAGTTTTTCCACCAATGTCAGCATTCAACTTGAATTCGCTTCATTCGATCGCTAAAAAATCGAAATAATCTGCCTCAATCTGCGTCAATCTGCCTTAAATTTGCGGTTGACAGGGCGATCGAACATTTATGCCATGCAAATAAGTCCAGTCAACACTCGCATTCCCCAATAAAAATTTAATTGCCAAAAACACTTGACAAATTCGGGAACATAGTGCACAGTGTTAATTCGTGACCGATGCGGAACTGGCGGAATTGGTAGACGCGCATGATTCAGGTTCATGTGGTGCAAGCCTTCCGGGTTCAAGTCCCGGGTTCCGCATTCCAAAGGCAGAAAAAAGTTTGGGGTTAACCCGATACAGGAAATAACCCCATTCGCTCTGCTGAATTAACACAATGCTGACAAGTATTCAAAACCCCCTAGTCAAAGAAATCCGCAAGCTGCACAGCTCGAAGGGACGCAGGGAACAACAATTATTTTTACTAGAAGGGACGCATTTGCTCGAAGAAGCTTGCGCCGCTAAACACCCGCTAGAAACAGTTTGCTGCACTCCCGAATGGTTGGATCGCCACGGGAAATTGTGGGAGGAAATTGGTAGTTTGGCCGATCGCACAGAATTAGTCAGTGAAAAAGTATTAGAGTCGATCGCCACCACAGTTCAACCAGACGGCATTATCGCCACCGCACCCCGCACCGCCACAGCGCCAGCAGAAATCTCAACTTTAGGAATAGCCCTCGAAACCATCCAAGATCCCGGCAACTTGGGGGCGATCGTCCGCACGGCCGCGGCTGCTAATGCCGACGGTTTGCTGCTGAGCGCCGACAGCGCCGATTTAGATCATCCCAAAGTGCTGCGCGCCTCCGCCGGAGCTTGGTTTAAGCTGCCCGTAGCAGTCACTCCAGATTTAACCGCCGAAGTCTCCGGGTACAAAAATCGGGGAATGCAAATATTAGCAACCGTTGCCGGTGCGAGTTTAACTTATTGGGAAGTAGATTTGCGAGTACCGACTCTGATCGTTTTGGGTAACGAAGGTGCTGGATTGTCAGCCGAATTGAGAAGTTTGGCCGATCGACAAATCCAAATCCCCCTCAGCCGCAACGTAGAATCATTAAATGTGTCGATCGCCTCTGCCCTCATCCTGTACGAAGCTCAGCGGCAAAGAAGTCATTAGTCAGTTGTCAGTTGACTGTTGACTGTTGACTGTTGACTGTTAACTGTTGGTAGGGGCGGTGCCAAGAGTGCCCGCCCTCTTAATAGTCAGTAGTCA
>NZ_JBARVX010000617.1:0-4098 GCF_049646505.1 Microcoleus sp. | reverse complement strand
AGTTTGGTGCAGCCTATTGCCAGAGCCATTGAAAGCAAAGGTGGTAAAGTATTAACAGATGTCGCAGTTAGCAATATTCACTGGGAAAACGGCAGGATTGATTCTCTCAGTTATCAGTCGGGAGACGTGCAAAGTAAAGTACCTTTTTGGGTGAAACGAAACGCCCTGTTAACTGACAGCAACTCTACCGAATATTTCGGCGCTGGGGACAGCGTATTTGCCAGCGCCCCCGGAGGAAAAGAAGCAATTTCTCTGAGCTGCACTCACCAAGGCTGCACAGTTCAGAAACAAAACGACGGTCAATTTCACTGTCCCTGTCACGGAGCAGTTTTTGATGCTGAGGGGCGAGTTGTGAGCGGGCCTGCTCAGCGGGATTTACCCAGATTTAAGGTAGTGGATGAAAAAGCAGATGAGGTACAGTTGGCAGCAGCAGTAAACAAATCACAACCGCCAAAAATGGCAGAAACATTGCAGGCTGATTATTATGTTTTTGCGGCGGATGTTCCGGGGATGCAGCATTTGTTTAGTTTAGCTAGCGGTGAGGTAAATCCGCAGGTGCAAAGCCGAATAGAGGGCTTGAAAATAGCCGATCCGTTTGCGGTGGGCCGTTTTTGGTTCGATCGCGAATTCCCCTGGGAGCACAGCAATTTTAGTTCGCTTTCCGGCTACAAACTAACTGACAGCATCACGCTTTACCACAAAATTCAAGATCAGTTCATCGAGTGGAATCAGAAAACTGGCGGTAGCGTAGTGGAACTGCACGCTTACTGTTACAAGGAGAAGGAATTCCCCAACCAGGAAGTTTTGCTCGCTACTTTCGAGGAAGAATTGTATGAAATTGTACCGGAATTAAAAGCGGCGACTCTGCTGCACCGGGAATTGGTAAATCAAAAGAATTTCTCCGGTTATCCGCCCGGTAGTTATGCGGAACGGCCAGAGACAAGCTGTGCTGTACCCAATCTTTTGTTTGCCGGAGATTGGGTAAAAATGCCGTTTCCTTGCGGTTTAATGGAAAGGGCTGTGAGCAGCGGTTTGTTGGCTGCTAATGCTATCTTATATCAGGAGGGTTTGCAGAGGCGATCGCTCTTGACGGTGAATCCCGAAGGCATACTGAAAATCTAAGGTTTGCAGCGGGGCGGATTTTATGTTATGTCCGCTAAAAATGGTTTGTAGTGAGGAATGCAAGTCTTCTGATTTTTAAGGCGAGCACTAAATTTTTCACTACAAACACCTTGATTAGAGGATTAAGAGCGATCGCCTTGCTGAGGAGAGTTAGTAATATTAGCAGGAATTCAGATGAGTTACGGTTTGTGGGCGCGGTTTCGCTGAGCCCAAAAGGCACAGCTTGAAAATAAAAAAATCATCAGCGTCGATTTGGGTGCATCTGCGGTTAAAATATTGAACGAGTATAAAGCAATAATAGATGCTGAAAACTAACTGGAAAATTCGCACTAAATCTGTAATGTTTGATGCTTTTGCAACCGAATACGATTTTGCTGCAACCTTGCAAAGCCAGAACGATTTCTTTATTAAAAACCTGTCGTCCTCTAAAGGTACAGCATTAGATATTGGCTGCGGTTCGGGAATTTTGGCTGGGGAATTAGCTAAGTATTACGATCGGGTAGTGGCGGTTGATTTGTCAGAAAAAATGCTGGATATCGCCCGTCAGAAACGCTCGTCCCCCAATATCGAATACATCCAAATGGATGCCAGTCATTTAAAGGTCGATCGCCAATTTGATTTAATTGTTAGTGACTCCACTTTTCACCACCTCAAACATCTCCCCAGCACACTACAATCAATTAAAAAATTATTAACCCCGCGCGGAAAAGTCGTTTTTTTAGATAATGTCTCGGAAGTCGAAACACCTGCTACAATCAGCTACATAGTAGGTGCAGCGAGAGATTTTATGCCCGACTGTTCCAAATACGGATTTCGCAATGCTTCAAGATTATTAAAATTTAGATTGTCGCCAAGCTGGTTGAAGCATTTAGCCAGCGACAGGTATTTGTCAGAAGGGAGATTTAAAAAAATTTACAGTCGTTACTTTCCCGGCTGTTATTTTGTAAGATTGGGTTGTTTGATGGGCGTAATTTGGGAAAATCTGTAATGCAAAACAACGGGGTAAAATCTGTCTCTGGAAGCCAACAAAAAACTCACATCCGCGAGTTGAGCATTAATTGCGATATGTGGTATGCAATCGCCCGCAGTACAGAGGTGCAAACTGGGCCGGTAGCTGCGAAAATCTGGAATCGGGCGATCGTGCTTTTCCGCGACAGTGCAGGCAAAATCAACGCTTTAGAAGATAGATGCCCGCACCGGCAAGTCAAACTCAGCCACGGCAAAATCAAAGGCGATTTAATCGAATGCGCTTACCACGGATGGCGGTTAAATGCAAGCGGAGAATGCGCCGAAGTCGATTATTTAGCAGAAAATCAAAAACTACCTAACTGCAAAATCCGCTCCTATCCAGTCCAAGAACAAAACGGTTTTATTTGGCTGTTTCCCGGCGATGCAACCCAAGCCGAAACAACAGATTTATTAGATTTACCAGAGTGGGAACATCTCAATTATATTGCCACAGTTTCAGTCATCGACTGTCAGGCACACTATTCATTTTTAATTGAAAATTTGATGGATATGTACCACGGACATTTGCACGATGATTGGCAAGCTTGGGCCAATCCGGTATTAGATACTTTAACAGAAGACGCGCATCAAGTAACCGCCCGCTATCAGGCGCAAAGTTATTACAAAATAGATAAAATATGGTCAATTTCCCAGTTGTTTTTTAAATCTCTGCGGAAGCTGCACCCGGAACCGCTAGAGGTGAGTTACGTTTACCCGCACTGGGTTTCAAGTTTGGGGAGCGACTTTAAGATTTACTGCTTAGTTTGTCCGGTAAGCGAGACAGAAACTCGCGCTTATTTAATTCATTTTACCTCATTAAATGCGTTTTGGCGGCTGCACAAATTGCCTGTTTGGTTTCGCAGGTTTATTAAAGATAGTTTGTTCGGTGCGGCTCAAAAGTTATTAGATGGTTTGGTGCGGCAGGATGTGTTGATGATTGAAGAAGAACAGCAGGCTTTTTTGCAGAATTCGGAAAGAAAGAATTACGAATTAAATCGGGCGTTGGCTAGTGTACAAATGTTGATGAGAAGTGAGGCGGAAAATGAATAATTCAGATGATTCGGCGGTTGAAACCGCGTCTACAAAAACGATGTCGGCCCCAAAACCGACTGGTTTATAAAGAATCTCCAAAACCAGGATTTGGTATAAATTGTATAGCCTTTCTCAAAAAAATGAGGCCGATTTGTTTGTAGTCAGGACTTTAGTCCAATACGGTTCACTTAACATATTTATGCCCCGGAGATCCCCCTAAATCCCCCTTAAGAAGGGGGACTTTGAGAGCATTCTTTTCCCACCCCCTACTCCCCTTTATAAGGGGTGTGCCAGGGAGATCGTCTTAAGTAAACCGTATTGGACTTTAGTCCCGATTGACTCAGAAGAAGGACTGAAGTCCGAACGATCGAACCTCAAAAATCTAAATTCCGCCAGCACAAACTTTACTTTTTAGCGCGCTGCTGCTGGTAAACGCTGAGAACTTTATCCGCATAAGTAGCAGTTGCGCCGCTTTTGCAAGCTGCCGATTCCCCAGTCATCCACCAGCAAGCGGCGCGGCGTACAGCGGCTGTTTCATTGTTGCCGCTAGCTTTGTATTCGTCGCGCAGCAAATCGCCCGCGATACAGGTAACAATTGATTTTGCTTTTGTCGCGTCGGCTTCAAATTGTTGCGGTGTTAAATCTGGTTTGGTACAGAATTTTGCCCAGCGGGAAATATTGCCCGGTAAAACTTGCCACTGACTGTACATTCCGTCGTTTGCGGTTTGCGGCGGCGCGGCTTGTCGCAGCGCTTCTACGAGGGCGGAAACTTGCGCGTCGGTGACTGGTTGCGCTGCTGCTGGAAGTGTTTGCAATCCGAGGCTAATTATCAGGCTGCCGAATAGTAGATTGGTTTTGGCGATCGATTTAAAATTCATTGACAATCCCCTGTTTGATTTAAACTTTGTTTCCTCAAACAAGGTTTACTATTTTGTC
>NZ_JBARVX010000616.1:0-8599 GCF_049646505.1 Microcoleus sp. | reverse complement strand
TTGGAAACCGTACAAATTTAATCTAATCTTCAGTCCGCGCAGGCGGACTTTGTTTTTGTAGAAGCGATTTCAATCGCCGATTCCCATTGCCGGTTCCCATTCATAAACCGGATGATGCTGTGGCTTTGACTGGTTAGTTTGATGACGATATTTGTCCGAAAAAAATCCCATTAGAAACCGTAAAAATTTAATCTAATCTTCAGTCCGCGCAGGCGGACTTTGTTTTTGTAGAAGCGATTTCAATCGCCGATTCCCATTGTCGATTCCTAATTCCCGTTCAAACCATCGGCAAATTAAGCACAAATCCCGGCAACACATCTTCCCCCGATAAACTTACAGGAAACTGTACAATCTCCACCTCGCAATCAGCGCGATAAATTTCCACTTGTTCGTCTTGAGGATTAATCAGCCAACCCAAGCGCAAACCGCTGTTGAGATATTCCTGCATTTTCTCCTGAAGCGGCCGCAGCGCATCTGTACGCGAGCGCAATTCTATCACAAAATCAGGACAAATCGGCGGAAACTTCTCCCTTTGTTCATCTGTCAAAGCCGACCATCTTTCCAAGCTAACCCAAGCCGCATCGGGAGAACGGTCTCCGTTATTTGGCAGCCTAAAAATAGTTGAAGAACTAAACACTCTTCCTAGCTGCGTTCGTTGATTCCACATCCAAACTAAGCCAATTAAATCGGCTTCTCGATTGCCGCTGACTCCGCCTACTGGTGACATAATGATAATTTCTCCTTTAGCAGTCCGTTCAAATTGCCAATCTCGATTCTTCTGACACAAACGGTAAAACTGTTCGTCTGTTAGTTCTACAGTATCTAAGTTTAAAGTAACGGTTGTCATTTTTCCTAACTCCCGAAAAATATGAGTCCTGCAAACCTATTTTAGCGCCGCTTTCTGTCAATGACAAATTTATCGCCTGCTCTCTGATATTGCTTCACGACCTTCGTAATGACAGACGAAATAAATCAATTTTAACATCAGTCCTCCCCGGGAGGACTTTCGCTTTCCGACTGGGGTTAAAAGCCGATTCGGACTATTGCGAAGTGCCAAATCTCAGTTGACAATGTAATTAAGTTCGATCGCCCAATCTCAACATAAATCAAAAAAATGCTATAATATAAAGTTTAACTGCTAAACTCATCCGCCACCAGAGAACACAGGAAAATTTTATGGTGATTATTACCTCCCAAGAAATTGCCCAATTTCGATCGCAATTAGCCGAATATCCCGAAGCCCTAAAAGCCCTCGACGAAATCGAAGATTGCGAAGGCAACATCGAAGATGCAGCAATATCTCTGGCAATTCAAGCCGGACAAGAACCGAACATTTCGGAAAAGTGGCTGGACGGATTGGCCAAAAGATGCCGCGTTGCTATCTGCAAATCTGAGGTCAAAGAAGAGTTGACAAACGGACAATTGAATGCAGCCTTTAGAGATTTAGTCGCTGCAAAAATTTGTCCTAAAATTTTGGTAACTTCGGTGATTATTTATGTATTTAAAACTGGAGTAAATGATTTTTGCGAGCCTCTGGAATATAAACTGTAAAGCCATTGATGCAGTTAAAATCGCCCCGATTTCCTGAAACAAAACGAGGCGATTTATAAAGAGGGATGGCTGCGTCGTGCGGACTTTGATCTATCCCTGTGCGCTGTACCCAGCCGGCACCAAATCTGGCGACAATCCCAAAGATTTCCCCAGCAAACGAGCAAGTTGCACTAAAAAAATGGCAGTATCTTCGTCACCTTCCCGGGCCATTGAAGCCGATATTTGGATTAGCATCTGCACAAACCCCGCATCAATTAAATCGGAACAGGAACTCAAAACCTCTGGTTCTTGGCCGTTGGGACAGGTGAGCACTCGCTCGATCAAGTTCAAATAAGCCTCTTGGCGTTCTGGATTCATTTTGGGAGGATCGGTACAGTAAATAATTTATTATTACGTTTAACTCTGTTCTGTCAATCAGGCGATCGAAGATGCGATCCCCGTCTTTTCTCTAGAATCTTTATTCCGTCGGGAATAGACAGAAGCTTAAAGAAAATCTTAAGTTTCTCGATTTGAGTTTAGTTGAGGTAAGGTGTTATTTGGCACACTCTAATGTTAGGTAAGGTGCGCCGACGGGCATCCTACGATTCAAGGGAATTAGGAATTTACAAAATGAAAATAGGAATATTTTTAGGAAATTTAGGAAATCCCGCCATCTACTATCCCAAACTTGCCAAAATTACCGGCGGAGTCACCGCGAGTATTTTTCTTTGTCAATTATTGCAATGGAAAGCGCAACATTCCAACTCTAGCGAATGGGTGAAAACTAACAGCAACGAAATTGAAAAAGCCACGGGTTTAAGTCCAGAAGAACAAGAACTTGCGAGAAAATTGCTGAAAGTCCGATCGCTCCTCAAAGAAAAATTAACAAATCCCCACACGGACACCCTAGAACTCTGGGCGGACATTGACGCTTTTGAGGAAAAACTTAATAACTTTTTTGCCAACAACCACACCGAGACTGTAACAGAACCAATTGGCGATCGCACAAATCGCCCTGTAGAAATATTATCCGAAACTTCCCCCCCACAGCGTGCAGTTAAAACCGACAAATATTTCGGACAACCGCGCCAGCAAATAGCGGTTGCTGTCACCGCGAATTACCAATTTAGCGGCCCTTGGAATTCCCAAGAAGAATTGCACAACTTTCAGCGGGCTTTAGAAGAATATGCCAGAGTTCGCAACTTAGGATTTGGCAATCCTTCGGGATGGGCTTTTAAAGTTATTGACGGCATGACAAAAGGCTTAACTTCGACTTTTTGGGACGAATTTATCGCCGGAATTCCTTTAGGAGAAAGTCAGAAAGTTAAGCGGGATTGGGAAATTGAGCCGGAAGTGCCTTATCCGGCGTTTGAAGAGGAGCGAATTCAGTATTACGTCCACAAGGGCGAACCGCTGGAAGCAGCAGTGTCTAAGGCCCGCGCTGACTTGAGAAATCCGGTGTTGGGGAAGGATTTGTGGGAGGGTTTTTTGCGAAAGTGCGATCGTATTGCGGATGATGCGCTCAAAGCAAAACAGCAGGGCGTTGACACACCATATCTGCCCTCTTCCTTCAACGAAAAACCGCAAATCACCAAGGATAGCGTAATGCGGAAATTGGGGGCGATCGGGCCACAATTTGCCCTGAATCAATCGACATCTGAACCGATGCCAGAACCGCCAAAACTCGAACCACAAGAGCCGCCAACCGCCGACGAAATTCCCAGTATTTCCTCTTTGCAAAAAGCTTACAACACTCCTCTAGGTCGAAGTATAATTGAGAAACAAATCGCTGCGAATCCAGACTGGGGCTACGACATAGTAGACGGTGAAATAGTCGAATCAATTCCTTTTTAGGAGGCGAATATGAAGCGAATTAGCGAGATAAATGCGTTGGGAAAAGAGCGACCAAATCCTTCTGACGAAGAGAGGGAACAACTGCGGCGGAAAAGGTTGCAGCGAGAAAGAGATGAAGGATATCAAAAGTTAGTTGAACTATGCAATTTTGGCGAATATGACATGGCCCAACAGTTGGCAAATCGACATTTTAATTGGGGTTATGAAATAGTTGATGGGATTGTGATGGAGAAGATAGATTAGATATTAGCCAAAGTCAGGACACGGCAGTGCCGTTTCCCTACAATTAATTGCGCGATGGTTATCAGAAAAGGAAGATTGATGATTATGGGGTAGGGACACGGCAGTGCCGTGTCCTCCTTATCTTGTGCAAATTGATTACCACAATCTCTATGTTACAATTATAACTAAAACTTAAATGCAATCAAAATATGACCGCAACTATTAACGCCAAAAACCTAACTTTATCAGAAGTACACCGTCTGTTCGGCTTTCAAAAGCAGTACGCTAACTCATTTACCTCTCTGTTATCCCTTGAAGATATAACAGAACACGAACAGCAGGAACTTACACAAATTAGGGATGATTTTGATGACTATATTTCCACGGATCGAGTTTCAGAAGGATTGGTAAAAGCTCTGACTACCTTTCCCTTAATGCGATTGGCTGGCTTCTACCGCCGCCCGATTAAAATTAGTTTAGAACAAGATATCGCCGAAATTAGCATTGAAGATGAAGATACAATCGTTAAAGGACGGTTTGATATCTTGGCTGTCAACAGGATAAAGCCCATCAGAAGCGATACATATTTTTGGGTTTTGGTAATTGAAAGTAAAAATTCTGGAATCAACGCATTGATGGGTTTATCCCAATTGCTAACCTATGCTTATCAAAATTTAAAATATCAAGACACAATCTGGGGTTTGACAACAAACGGAATGCACTATCAGTTCGTGAATATTCAGGGGGGCAATACTCCAAGCTATCAGCTAATGCCTTTGCTAAACCTGATGGAGCCCGAACCTTCAATTTTGTTGCTGCAGGTTTTAAAGGCTATTTGTAAGCTATAAAAAATGAGGCAAGGAGTATTCCTCACCTCAAATCTTATACCAAATCTCCCTTTATTTCTTCAGTCCGCTAGGAGTGGACTTCGTTTATGTAGCAGCGATTTCAATCGCCGAACAATATAAGGGGTAATGAAATTTTTAGTAGCCTCTGGTGTTAGGCTTGTGGATGATGAAGCTCAGCACTTGGCACTGCTTCACGTTGTCAAAACCCATGACGCGGATGTAGCACTGAGAATTTTCTTGGCGGCAAGCTTGAATTTCAGTCATGATTTCTTGGACGCTGCGAGCACCAAACAAAGGCAATTTCCACAAAGTCCAGTAGCGCACTTCAGGATTAGAAGTTTCGTTGAATTCTACGCCGGGGATGTAGCCTTGATCCAAGATGTATTGCAGTTGCTTGGCGATTTGGGCGTCTGTCAGCGGGGGCAAATAGGACAGAGTTTCGTAACGACGCTCTTTAGGTAAAGTCTTCATTTTTTGTATCTCTAAGGTGTGTGTTCGATCGCACTTCTCGATCGATTAACTCGACAAATTATCCAGATTCGGTTCAGAATCTATTGATGCTTCAGGATGACTGGTAGAAACAGACCAATTAAGTTGCGTAATTCGCTCTAAATGCTGGCGTCTGTGTTCCATATTCGCCTGTTGAATGCCAGTACAAACCATTTCTGGCAAAAATTCCGTCACGTCGTGAGCCAGATACTCTCGCACAGTCATGATCCGAAATCCTAAATCTTGATTTTCCCTCAGCAGCTCGTGAATGTAAGCTTCTCCATCTTGGATTTTGTTCTTCGTGGAAAAGTCATTCAACCAGATTGCTTGGGCAGGATTGGTTTCGCTCAACTGAGCGACAACAATCCGCACGGATTGATAGGTTAGGTAACTTGCCAGCACCTTAGCGGTGTCTTTCGCAACTTGTTTGAGATCCATTTTTGACCCCAGCTCCCTCAAATTTGAGATTTTGGATTTTAGATGTTAGATGCAAACTTACTTGTAAATCTTCTTCAAAGATAAAGACTTAACAGCAAGTTTGCGACCTAAAACCTAAAATCTGCAATCCAAAATCATCAAACGGTATCCATTGCCTCGAATTCAAACTTGATTTCTTTCCAAAGTTCGCAAGCAACAGCCAATTCAGGGCTCCATTTGCAAGCTTCGCGAATGATGTCTCCGCCTTCGCGCATCAAGTTGCGGCCTTCGTTGCGAGCTTGGACGCAAGCTTCCAATGCAACGCGGTTAGCTGCTGCACCAGGTGCGTTGCCCCAAGGGTGGCCCAAGGTGCCGCCGCCGAACTGCAAGCAGGAGTCGTCGCCGAAGATTTCAACCAAGGCTGGCATATGCCAGATGTGGATACCACCGGAAGCAACGGGCATGACACCGGGCATGGAGGCCCAATCTTGGGTGAAGTAGATACCGCGAGCGCGGTCTTGTTCGATGTGGTCTTCGCGCATCAAGTCTACGAAGCCCATCGTGATGCCTTTTTCGCCTTCGAGTTTGCCCACAACTGTACCGGAGTGCAGGTGGTCGCCGCCGGACATCCGCAAGCACTTGGCAAGTACGCGGAAGTGGATACCGTGGTTTTTTTGACGATCGATCACGGCGTGCATGGCGCGGTGAATGTGCAACAGAATACCGTTGCGGCGGCACCATTTGGCCAAGCTGGTGTTTGCAGTGAAACCACCGGTCAGGTAGTCGTGCATGATGATCGGGGTTTTGATTTCTTTGGCGAACTCAGCCCGTTCCATCATTTCTTCAAAGGTGGGGGCGGTTACGTTGAGGTAGTGGCCCTTGACTTCGCCGGTTTCTGCTTGGGCTTTTTCAATAGCTTCTTGAACGAACAGGAAGCGATCGCGCCAGCGCATGAACGGTTGCGAGTTGATGTTTTCGTCGTCTTTGGTGAAGTCCAAACCGCCGCGCAGAACTTCGTAAACGGCACGGCCGTAGTTCTTCGCAGACAGACCCAATTTGGGCTTAATTGTACAGCCGAGCAAAGGACGGCCGTACTTGTTCAGTTTGTCGCGCTCAACGGTAATACCGTGAGGGGGGCCTTGGAAGGTTTTCAGGTAAGCAATGGGAATCCGCAGGTCTTCCAACCGCAGGGCGCGCAGAGCTTTGAAACCGAACACGTTACCGACCAAAGAGGTCAGCAAGTTGGTGACGGAACCTTCTTCAAACAAATCCAAAGGATAGGCGATGAAGCAGATGTATTGGTTGTCTTCGTTGGGAACTGGCTCGATGTCGTAGCAGCGACCTTTGTAGCGGTCGAGGTCGGTCAGCAGGTCAGTCCAAACAGTTGTCCACGTACCTGTGGAAGATTCAGCGGCCACAGCAGCTCCAGCTTCTTCTGGGGGAACTCCCGGCTGCGGTGTGACGCGGAATGCTGCCAAAATATCTGTATCTTTCGGCGTGTAGTCCGGGGTGTAATACGTTAGTTTATAGTCTTGAACTCCGGCTTTATACCCAGCCTTTGATTGAGTTTGGGTTTGCGCGTAAGCCATATCTCGCTTCCTAGTATTCGCTTAATTTTTTTGCCCGATCGCAGGCTGTTAGAAATATATCAAAAAAGTGGCGCTCTTAAATTTTAATATTCTTTTAATCTTCATAAGTATTGTTTATTTTTATTTACATTTAGACAATATTCGTAACATATCTTATTAAAAGCCGGTAGCCAAGGATGCAGGGGGAAAGGCTGGGGATCGAGGAGATTTTGGATTTTAGATTTTAGATTTTAGATTGAGGAAACAGGAAAGATTAGTCATAAATACTTAAATTTCTGGCGGATATCGATTAAATTTGAGATTGTAAATTTTAGGTTGGGGGTAGGAAAAGTTAGTTATAAATACTTAATTTTAGGGTAGGAGATCGAGCTCAACTGCAATCGAGTATGCAATTCTTTAATTGAAAATCCCGTGGGGGGCCAAGAAACCGGGTTTATGGGAAAAATTTGGGTGTATTAACGAGAAATATACCAAGAAACCCGGTTTATGAGGTTGTAAAGCCCGATCGCGCCAACTCTGGCACAATCGAAAATCCAAAATCCCGTGGGTGGGCGAGAAACCGGGTTTCTACAAAAAATTGGTGTATTAACGAGAAATATACCAAGAAACCAGGTTTCTGAGGTTGCTGCGATCGCGCCAACTCTCCCAAAATCCACAATCAAAAATCCCAAATCGAAAATCCCAAATCGACTGACTCTGAGAGGGCAAAGTCAAAAATCGACATCGTAGCACATAATATGGACAGGACTGGTGCAGCAACCTGGTTTTTCCACGAACCAAAATCCGTCGTTACAGCAATTCAACCTCGCTTAAAACCGGGTTTCGGCGTTAGCTGCGCGTAAGTCTAATATAGATATCTAGCCCCATTTTTACTCTGGTTGTGCCTCACCCCCCTTCAAAAGCCGTCCACTGCATTAATCCAGATTGCCCAAGGCCTTACCCTCAGACTTGGGGCAACAATTTTTGTCACAGTTGCGGAGCTCCGCTGCGGCTAAACAATCGCTACGTACCTCTAGAAGTCCTCGGTTCCGGCGGTTTTGCAGCCATATACACGGTTTGGGACGCAGAAACTCAAACAGATCGCGTCCTGAAAGTATTGCTCGAAACTTCCCCGAAAGCGCTGAAACTGTTCGAGCAAGAAGCTTCGGTTTTGGCATTTTTGCGGCATCCCGGTGTGCCGAGAGTCGATGGGGACGGTTATTTTCACGTCCAAACTCAAAATTTTGCAGGAGAGGGTAGAAATGCCGCAGCGAGGCGCTTGCCTTGTTTGGTAATGGAAAAGATTCACGGCAAAACTTTAGAAGAAATTCTCGAAGAACACCCTCAAGGATGCGCCCAAGAATGGGTGTTTAGCTGGCTGTGTCAAGCTGTGGAAATTTTAGAGGAGTTGCACAGGTGTCAGATTATTCACCGCGACATTAAACCCTCAAATTTGATGCTGCGAGACGCGGAATCTCCACAAGTTTTGCTGAGCAAGGGTTTGGGTGGATTGCAATTGGTGGCGATCGACTTTGGGGGAGTTAAACAAATCGGCGGTGTCGAAGCGGTGGGGAAAGATTCTGGGAGCTCGACGCGCTTGATTTCGCCCGGATACAGCCCGCCGGAACAAATTGTGGGTGGCGGTGTGGTGCCGGCGACGGATTTTTATGC
>NZ_JBARVX010000615.1:0-4618 GCF_049646505.1 Microcoleus sp. | reverse complement strand
CCAATAACCAATAACCAATAACCAATAACTAATAACTAATAACTAATAACCAATAACCCACAACCAATAACCAATAACCAATAACCAATAACCAATAACCAATAACCAATAACCAATAACCAATAACCAATAACCAATAACCAATAACCAATAACCAATAACTATAACTATTTTTCAATTTGGATTACTTGAATGCTGCCGCCCGCATAAAGTTTTGGTTGTTGAGTTGCTTCGGAATTGTTAGGTTGAAATCCCACCTCTGCCAACAAACTCCCCAAGTCAGTTTCGATTAACTCCCAAGCGGTTTCAGTCTCAAACAACCACAAAAATACAGCCAACCCCGGCCAAAATACCGGATTTGTGGGCCGATGAAAATCTACCAAAGTGAATACACCCCCCGGCTTGAGTACGCGGTAAACTTCTTGAAAGATTTCCCTCAACTGTAGGGGCTGCATTTCGTGCATGGCTACGCTGCTGTGCACCAAGTCAAACTCACCGTCGCCAAATGGCATGGATTCGGCAAAAGCTTCTACATATTTGGCTGACGGTACATTTTTTCTGGCCCGTTCCAGAGATAATGGCGAAGCGTCGAGTCCTGTGACATCCTGGGAATATTGCACCAGAAACTGCGTAGTTTGGCCGCTACCGCAACAAAGGTCTAAAATTTTAGTTTCCGCGCTAGGGGTCAAGTTTTGCAGGGCTAGCTGGCGAAAACGAGCCTCGCCACCTACGCTCAAAGCAGCCAGACGGGCGATCGCGTCGTACAGCCACTGATACCGATAACTTAAATCTCTAAAAATTGTTGCCACAGTCAAAATTATGTATAGCTTGTTATCGACTTAAGATATCATGAGGCTATATTGTTAAAATAAGTAACAGAACTGAGACGATGGGAGAGCTGTAACTGCTATGGGCCGTGTGGGAGTATTGCTATTAAACTTGGGCGGGCCAGATCAAATCGAGGATGTCCGTCCTTTCCTGTTCAACTTGTTTGCTGACCCGGAAATCATTCGCATTCCGTTTCCGTGGATGCAGAAACCGCTCGCCTGGTTGATTTCGACCCTGCGATTTCAGAAATCCCAGGAAAACTACCGCCAAATCGGGGGCGGCTCTCCTTTGCGCCGGATTACCGAAGAACAAGCCGCTTCGCTGCAAGAACTCTTGCAAGAAAAGGGACAGGATGCCAGAGTATACGTGGGGATGCGCTATTGGCATCCTTTTACCGAAGAGGCGATCGCCAAAATTAAGCGCGATCGCATCGAACACTTAACAATCTTGCCGCTATATCCTCAATTTTCCATCAGCACCAGCGGTTCTAGCTTCCGGCAGCTAGAAGAAATGTGGGGCAAAGATCCAGACCTCAAGGATATAGAATATACCGCTATTCCTTCTTGGTATCAACGACCTGGTTACATTCAGGCAATGTCGGAACTGATCGCCCAAGAACTAGACCACAATCCTCATCCCGATCGAGTTCACATCTTTTTCAGCGCCCACGGTGTCCCCCTCAGCTACGTAGAAGAGGCTGGAGACCCCTATCAGCGCGAGATTGAAGATTGCACTCGTCTGATTGTGGAACATTTGAACAGACCTAACGAACACACCCTCGCCTATCAAAGTCGGGTTGGCCCGGTGGAATGGCTCAAGCCTTACACCGAAGACGCGATTACCGAATTGGCAGAAAGTGGAATCGAAGATTTGTTGGTAGTTCCGATTAGTTTTGTTTCCGAACACATCGAGACTCTGCAAGAAATTGACATGGAGTATCGAGAACTAGCGGAAGAATCGGGGATTGAAAATTTCTACCGAGTGCCGGCGCTGAACACTCATCCGGTGTTTATTGAAGCCTTGGCAGATTTAGTCATCGAATCTATAGAATCTCCCAGCGTTAAATTTTCTGATGTGATACGCCCTTCCAAGAGAGTCAAAATGTACCCTCAAGAGCAATGGGAGTGGGGTTTGACGACGGGGGCGGAAGTCTGGAACGGTCGTGTAGCAATGATTGGTTTTATAGCATTAGTGATCGAGTTAATTACGGGTCAAGGCCCGCTACACTCGATCGGCTTGCTTTAAATTGACAGTTGACAGTTGGCAGTTGACAGTTGACTGTTGACTGTTGACTGTTGACTGTTTTTACAAATGACTAATGATATCAAATCGGTTGGTATCGGAATTATTCATCTCTCTCTTGTGGAGACTCAGCGCTCTCTGCGCCCTCTGCGGTTAAATCATTCCGAAACAACCGTAAACGATATGACTAATCACCAATAACTAATAACTAATACCCGATGCTCCATGCCCGATGCCCGATGCCCGATGCCCAATAATTAAATTAATCAGGATCGCGCTTGCGGCGGCGGGGATTTCCCCCATCGCCCGCTATTCCCTGACTTCTGTACCAGCAATACCACTCTTTAGAACTGCGAATTGCCAGCCACAGCAGCAGCATAGCAACTAACGCTCCCTGTCGCGGGGCATCAAAGGCAAACAAAACCAAGGAAATGCACAGAACATCTTGCAAAAAAATCACCCAAATCGGCAACCTCCGCAGCCGATAAAGCCATCCTGCTTGTACCAGTTGCAGCACTAAAGCCAACAAACCTCCCACAATACCAATAATCCACAGTATCCAAGGGTGAGCAATAATTTCGTCGATCGAACTTACCTGAGCGATCGCAATTCCCATAATTGCTCCTACAATAGGACTAAAAATAATCTGCACAACTTGCAGCACTCGCTGTCCCACAAAAGTTTTAGAAGCAAATAACTCTAACAGCGACCAACTCACCAAGATGGTAATAGCCACTTGGGGAGGAACCCCCGATAATAGAGGTATTTCCGACCAAAGTTTGTCAATCCGCAACAAACCAATTAATAGCAGGGGCAGGGCAATTCTCATACCCCCCGCCGCCGATGCAGATAGCGCGGCTAGGAGTCCAACCATAATAATAATTCAGTTTCTAACGTCAGCTAAAGCCTCGATCTATTTCAGAATTTAATTCCCCTAATGGCTGGCTGTGGTTTGAGCGATCGAACTCAAATTACCCCTTGAGCTTAAATATATCTCTCTATTTTAAGTGTATTTGCTTAATCTCTGCTTGGGAGTGCGATATTGTCGATCGAGACAAGGCAGTTTCTGGACAGTTGACAGTTGACAGTTGACAGAATTCAACCAGGGTTGTGATTAAATTAGCTTAAGCACCAGAAGCCTTCTTCTCTCTGAGAACAGTCAACAGTCAACAGTCAACTAACTTCTTATGTCTGACTCATTATTTACCGACGCCAGCCGCCGATTAGAACAAGCCTTAAAATATGTGTCGCTTTCCGAGGATACGATCGAACGGCTCAAATATCCCAAATCCAGCTTAATTGTATCGATTCCCGTGCGGATGGACGACGGTTCCCTGCGAATTTTCCAAGGTTATCGAGTGCGCTACGACAACACCAGAGGCCCCTCTAAAGGAGGAGTGCGCTACCATCCAAAAGTATCCCTTGATGAAGTGCAATCCTTAGCATTTTGGATGACTTTTAAATGTGCGGTTCTCAACATACCATTCGGAGGAGGCAAGGGCGGAATTACTGTCAATCCCAAAGAATTGTCCAAATTTGAATTGGAAAGGTTGAGCCGGGGTTACATTGATGCGATCGCAGATTTCATCGGCCCCGATGTCGATATTCCCGCACCAGATGTCTACACCAATCCCATGATTATGGGTTGGATGATGGATCAGTACAATATTATTAAGCGGCAGCTTTGTCCGGCGGTGGTGACTGGAAAACCCGTGACAATCGGCGGCAGTTTGGGCCGAGATACCGCCACAGCAACCGGCGCTTTTTTTGTAATAGAAACTGTACTGCCAAAATTCGATCTAAATCCTCAAGATACAACTGTAGCAGTACAAGGTTTTGGTAATGCCGGTGCCGAAATAGCAGAATTGCTGTGGAAAGCCGGTTACAAAGTTGTTGCAGTCAGCGATTCCCAAGGGGGAATTTATGCTAAACAAGGGCTGGATATCCCCAGTATTCGAGGTTTTAAAGACTCTAACAAAGGTATTAAAGCTCTTTACTGCGAAGGTTCGGTTTGCAATATTGTCGAACACGAAATCTTGACAAATGAGCAACTTTTAGCGTTAGATGTAGACGTGCTGGTTCCAGCAGCTTTGGAGAATCAAATAACTGAAGCCAATGTTAACGATGTCAAGGCTAAGTTTATTTTTGAAGTAGCTAACGGACCGATCGATTCGGCTGCTGATTTGATTTTAGAAGCGAGGGGAATTCAGGTAATTCCTGATATTTTAGTGAATGCTGGGGGCGTAACGGTTAGTTATTTCGAGTGGGTGCAAAATCGCAGCGGGCTTTATTGGACGCTGGAGGAAGTCAACCAGCGGTTGCAGCACAAAATGGTCGAAGAAACTGAGGCAATTTGGAAGATATCTCAGGAATTGTCAGTTTCCATGAGAACTGGGGCTTACGTGTACGGGTTGAATCGACTCGGAGAAGCGATGAATGCGAAGGGAACGCGGGATTATTATGTGAACGGGTGAGGGAAGTGCGGTAAGATTGTGCGATCGCACAATCTTACCGCACTTCCCTCACCCGTTCACATAATAATCCCGCG
>NZ_JBARVX010000614.1:0-3211 GCF_049646505.1 Microcoleus sp. | reverse complement strand
CCGTTACATCCGTTACATCCGTTACAAAATCCGCTGCTAACCGCCCTCCTCCCTTGCTACCAATCGATTATATCTGTTGAATCTTCCTCCTGGTTTTGGCACCCAATGCTGGGAGGTAAGGGGAGTTCGGCATCTGTTTCTTCGTATGTTCCTGAACTTCCCCTCATCCAGCCTCTGCCATGTGTTTTCGGCCGCCACAAGTATGGTTGAATGTGTTTTTGCCAACCTTGTACAGATTTTGGTGGAAGAATGCGGTGATATTCTAATTTGCTGCGACCAAAGTTGATAAATAAACCTACTTTCGCTCCTGTAGATGCTAAGTAAGCTATGATTTGAGCTTGGTCTTTATCGGTCATTGGATAATTTACGGCTTTATCCTCTACTACAATACATTCATTGACCCAATGGTCTAGATAGAGGATTCCCATCCAAACTTGACCGTCGTAAATTTGTCTGGGATATTCCATTTCTGTTGTAATACCGGATTCAATCATTTCTGCATCAAATGCTCTTTGGTAATGTTTTTCTCTTAAACCTTTTTGTGTCCTCCGGTGTACTCTCATTGCACAGCCGATGATGCTGTATGTCAGATCCTGATGGGGAATATTGGGGTCTATGATGGTCGTAAAAATTTGGTAATTTAAACGATAATGGTTTCGTAATGCTGCGGTTAGTTGACAACCTATTATATGCGATCGCACGGAGTGGCTGTCAACAAGTTTGGGTTTGACCGCAGGCGGTTGCTTGCTAATCGCTATGTTTTCCCTCTCCTGAATTTGGGGTTGAATATTTAATATCGGCCCAAGACAATTGCCTGCCTTCACTGCTGTTGCTTTCGAGTTCTTGTTTGAGTTTGGCAATATCTGCCGTATCATTTTTGGCAGAAGTGTTGGTTTGGGCGATCGCATCTTTAACTTGCTGAATATTCTCAGTCGGATTTGCTTTGACATCTTCGACGGCTTTTTTTAAATTCCGTTGATAGTGGGCGTTGCCAATGGCTTCTTTCTCCGATCGCGAACTGGTTTCAAAGCATTTGTCCAAATCCGCGTAAATACCTGTCCGGCGGGGTTTTGTGTAGTATTGGCGTTCTGTGTCGAGGAGTTTTGCCATCAATTCCAGGTGCATTTTGTCCTCGCTGCAAATTTCTGCGATGGCAGTCCATTCGTCGCTACCGAGGAGTTTTCTTTCGGCGGCGGGACGGGAATCTTCAAAGGGTTCGCCCGTAACTTCTTCGTAAATGCGGGGCAAAGAGTCGTCAAATTCGTGCTTTTGTTCCAGCCAAATTCGGCGAATTTCGCTAAGTTCTTCCGGGGTAATTAAGGTGATGTCGCGCATTTCTTCGGGTGCGGTTTTGCGGATTTTAGTTTGTGCTTCTAAGACTCGTCTCAGCCAGTGTTCCCGCCAGAATTTGGTGTACGGGCCGGGGATGGGTTCGACGGAGGTTGTGTCGTCGCCCATGTTGCGTTCAAACAGTTCTACTCTACCGTAGATGCGTCGGAAGTCTCTTTTTGGGCGATCGTTTTTAATGTCTAATTCGTTGCGAATATCGAGGAGAGGCTGCATCCATTCTTTTTCTTCATCGTTTTGAATCATTGCCTCCATAGATTTATCTTGACTTACCATCGTACAAACCCAGCAGCCAAAGCGAGAACTGCCGCAGCTAGGCGTAGAAGTATCGACAACTAAAGGACATTCATTGTCTGCTGTCGCACCTCGATACATAGTAAATAAATCTTTGTTGCTATTTTCCCAAGGATTAGACCACTGATTCAGATAAATCCAGACTTCATCAGTTCGCCAATCTTCTATCGGACTATAAATTAGGGAATTAGGCAGACTAGGACTCTGATAAAGTAAAGATTTAATGGAACTAGATTGATCGTTTAGACGGTCACTCATGCGGCCTATTTCATGTTTCTCCATTGAAACAGCGCGTTTAATACTTTCAGCTTTTCGAGTACCCAATATAAGAATTACTTCTCCATTAATTCTCACCATATCACGAACAAACCGATTAGAAGGAAGGATTTTCAGGCGTTCAGTACACCAGCGAAATCCATGTCTCGGTGCTGGATAGCCTTTTCCCATCAAGTTTACCCAGAAAGTATCTTTAACATCTGGATAAAGCAGATGAGGTTCTATTGGTAGCTGTTGCTCTATAGCAGCAGACTTCATCTGTTTTAATGAGTGACGTACCCAAGTAGAAACTATCGGGTTTTCTACCAGTGTATCGGTTGTGATAACATAGATTTTTTTCGTTCTTTTTTCAGGTGGTAATTCTGCTATTGCATACCAGATAAGCTGCACTACAGTAGTGCTATCTTTTCCTCCTGAATATCCTACCACCCAAGGAATATCATCTAAACAATATAAATCTCTAATTTCTTGACTTAATTTTTTTATTTCTTCTACTAAGTCCCTAACGGTACGGGGTGGAAAAAGTGGTAGCATTGTTTCTGTCATTTCTTCAAACTCAGTTACGTAATTAAGCTCTAAATACATTCATCCGATGCCAGTGTAGCGATTCAAGTCTTGGTAGATATTGGTCTAAAGTTGGCAGGAGAATAGTTTCACTATGAAAATCTTTCATACATCTGGCATTAGGCGATTCCTCTTCTAAGTCATTAGCGACGATAATTCTGTAATTATCATCTATAGCAAACCAACCCTGGTCAAAAGCCCAATGATGATTTTTACACAAGGATATCCCATTATTAATTTGATTGTCATAAAACTTTGAAAAAGGCTTGATATGTGAGCCATCTACAATATTTTGAGTGAAATTCCTGATAACTTTTAATCTACAAAATGCACATTTGTAATTATACGTATGTACTACGGCTTTCCTAAAAATAGCATTTCTTACAGCCGATTTGGTTAAATAGAATCGAGGTTCTGCATCAATATTTCCTGCTAGGCCCGATATTTCTGTTTCTGCCTGAGCAACATTTTCAAAGTCTTGATTAACTTGCAAAATATCTCCGAGATCATCCCTGTTTGATGAGAACCATGCAGCTATCAGTGTATCTATTAATTCGGCTCTATAATGTGGTTCTTGCAGTAGATTAAATAATTCACTATCCAGACTTGCGTATTCTACAGCTTCTTTTAACTTGTTTGTTGTTTTAGGTTCTGATCCCTTAAATCCAGACTTAGGTGTTATATGCCAGAAACCGTCTGTTTTCATGCGAATAAAGGGATAGTACAAACC
>NZ_JBARVX010000613.1:0-10347 GCF_049646505.1 Microcoleus sp. | reverse complement strand
ATCTCGGAGTTAAAAAATCTGCCTGTAGAATCAGCATCTTGCAGAGATTCCCAAATTTCCGGTTCTACGTCGCTGTATTGATAGACTGAGCCGCTGCTAAATTCTATTTGTAAAACTTGCTCTTCTTCGTCGTATCCGATCGCTCTAGCCATTTGGGAATCTACGGACATCATAGCAATTGGTTCGCCGCAGGGAGCAATTTCTGGTGATTCAATAGCGCCATTGAGTTCGGTTGAATCTGTATTGGCGATGAAATCAACCATTTGCAGGCCGTGCATTGCAGCTTCGGGTGCGACAATTTCGATAAATTCGACTTCTGCGCCGCGATCGATCAACAGTCCTAACTGGCCGTTAGAGTGACCGACTGCTAAGACGTTGCTCAAGTCAATTTTGGATAGTTTCATGGGATTTGTCAAGAATTTGTTTTAGGTCAATATTTCCCCTTATAAAGCAAGTTTCGCGACAGAGGAAATAGTGGATTAATTAATAGTGTATTGTATGTTGTTTAAAAAGTCAATAATAAAGTTTGGCGAAAATTATTGTAGCAATCTAGGTGTCATACCAATGAAATAAAGTAGCGCTAGATATTACCCCCCCAACCCCCCCTTATTAAGGGGGGGCTAAGAGTTCATCCATAGCACATCTTTAGAAAAATGGTATCAGGCGCGGCTGGGGTATCCTAGGTTAATAAGATGTGTCCGGTTCTTAACGAAACTTGACAATACATTAAGAATTATTGCCATAAAACAAAGGTAAAATTGTGGGAAGGGCGAGTAAAATCCCAGCCAGCAAAAGCGTTTGAGGATTTTTCTCATCTGTAAATCTTCAGAAAGTTATTATTTCTAAAGGATTCATCCGGTGAGAAAATCGGAAACAACCTTAAAATTTAGCAGTAATCGCCCGATCGGGCAAATCTCAACCAACATCAGGAAAAATACCTGTCAGTAACTCAGCCCTAAAGGGACTGAGCTTGTTAGAGCGATCGAGCAAGCTGTGCTGACCAGCCTAAGACCTTAGAGGTCTACGTTATTTGAGTCATGACACCCTGTGGATGCGAAGCTAGTCCCCTGCCCTGTCATCTGCAATTAAACAGTCTTAAAGTCACTGAGGCAGTGTTGCAGGTCTAAAAAGCTCTTATAACATTGGCGAAGCTAATATTACCCCGCAAGGGAGATCGATCGAGGCAACCATACCTCACCGGAGGGGCAACCATACCCCTCCACCCCTCGCCAGAGGGGATTCAAGGCGGTTAAAACCGCCAAGTCGTTTCCTCTCAGGTCTTTAGACTCTGAGCTTCCCACTTACCGAGTATTGTTTATGAAATTGGCTTATTGGATGTACGCAGGCCCAGCCCACATCGGCACTTTGCGCGTGGCCACTTCCTTCAAAAACGTCCATGCGATCATGCACGCACCCATAGGAGACGACTATTTCAACGTCATGCGTTCCATGCTGGAGAGGGAACGGGATTTCACCCCAGTAACTACCAGCGTGGTTGACAGACACGTACTGGCGCGGGGTTCGCAGGAACGGGTGGTGGACAATATCACCCGCAAAGACAGAGAAGAACACCCAGATTTAATCGTGCTGACTCCGACTTGCACCTCCAGCATTCTGCAAGAAGACTTGGAAAACTTCGTGGAGCGAGCTCAATTGGATGCCAAAGGCGATGTATTGCTGGCGGATGTCAACCATTACCGCGTCAACGAATTGCAAGCTGCCGATCGCACTTTAGATCAAATCGTTCAATTTTACATTAACAAAGCTCGCAAAAAAGGCGATTTAGTAGAAGCTAAAAGCGAAAAACCATCGGTGAATATTATCGGTATGTCTACGCTGGGTTTCCACAACCAGCACGACTGCACTGAGTTGAAGCGTTTGATGGCAGATTTGGGAATTGAAGTTAACGAAGTTATTCCCGAAGGTGCTTCGGTTCATAATTTAAAAAGACTGCCGCGGGCTTGGTTTAACTTGGTGCCTTATCGCGAATTGGGGATGATGGCCGGGGAGTATTTGCAAAAAGAATTCGGCACTCCGATGGTGGATATTACGCCGATGGGTGTGGTGGAAACGGCGCGCTGCATTCGGAAGATTCAGCAAGTTTTGAATGCTCAAGGTGCGGATGTTGATTATGAAAATTTTATTGACCAACAAACGCGGTTTGTGTCGCAGGCTGCTTGGTTCTCAAGGTCGATCGACTGCCAAAACTTAACCGGCAAAAAAGCGGTCGTATTTGGCGATAATACGCACGCTGCGGCGATGACGAAGATTTTGGCTCGCGAGATGGGAATCCACGTTGTGTGGGCTGGAACGTACTGCAAACACGATGCTGACTGGTTCCGGGAACAGGTTAGCGAGTATTGTGATGAAGTGCTGGTGACGGACGATCACGGGGCAATTGGAGATGCGATCGCCAAAGCTGAACCTTCGGCAATTTTCGGCACGCAAATGGAACGCCACGTGGGTAAAAGGCTTGATATTCCGTGCGGTGTGATTGCTGCGCCGATTCACGTCCAAAATTTCCCGATCGGCTACAAGCCATTTTTGGGTTATGAAGGCACGAATCAGTGCGTAGATTTGGTCTACAATTCCTTTACTTTGGGAATGGAAGACCACTTGCTGGAAATCTTCGGCGGCCACGATACTAAGGAAGTGATTACCAAGGGTATCTCGGCAGATTCTGATATGAATTGGACGAAGGATGGACAGGCGGAGTTGAATAAAATTCCTGGTTTTGTGCGCGGTAAGGTGAAGCGGAACACTGAGAAATTCGCTCGCGAACGAGGGATTGAGAAGATCAATGCTGAGGTGTTGTACGCGGCCAAGGAAGCTGTCGGCGCGTAGTTAGGATTGGGGTGAGGGCATCTGTTGTGGATGCCCTTGCTTATCTATAAAATCTAAGATAAAATGACACAGAATAGTAATCTACTTTGGAGTGGCTATTCATTCAATAATGTTCCTATCCGCCTCACGAAAGAAAGGTGGGAGCATATATTGAAAGAACACCCAGAAATGAAAGATCAATACGAGCGGGTTTTAGAAACTTTAGATAGCCCGGATCTAATTCAAATTGATGACGTTACAGGTGGGTTGCTAGCTCTGCGATTTTATTCCCTAATTCCTGATAGTAGGAAGTTTGTAGTTGTAGTGTATCTGGAAGTAAGTAACTCTGATGGATTTATTACAACAGCTTACCTTAGAAAACAGCCATCATCAAATAAGCGAATAATATGGACACAAAAGTAAAAATTCTGGAAGATTCCACAAATATTACAGGTTTCTACGATCGGGAAGCTGATGTTCTATATCTTTCATTAGGAGAACCACGAGATGCTGTAGCTTTAGATATTAGTGATAGCGTAATTGCCCGTTACAATGAGGATAGTGAAACGATTGTCGGCATTACTATAATGGGTTTGCGACAACGGGTTGAGAAGGAATTAAATCATAAGTTCCACGTTTCACCTCATCAAGATGGTTGGGTTGTAACTGAGGGAGGTGTTGAGTCAGTTGAGAGAGTATTTCCCAGTCAGGAAGCTGCGCTTAAATATGCAGTAGGAATAGCGAAAGCGCAATGGCTTGAGGTAGTAATTTATGGTGATAATGGAGAGGTTGAGGAAGTGATTAATCCTGGTATAGATGCACTTTTGGAGCGTCGAGGTCAGCGGCGCAATTCAGTTGGCGATAAAGTTGAAGGTTTAAAGACTGTTGAGGTTTCCTGAAAGAAATGCGCGATCGCTATTCTAGTGGTAGCTAAAAGGTTCAGCGAAGAATGACAGTTATGAAGTCTGCAACCCTTGCTTCTTTTTGACTACTCTACCGGATAGGATCTCCGTCTTTTATCGTAGCTAGAACCGGACAATCAATAGTATTAACCCCTTTCCAGTTAAAGTTATTCTTATCCATAACAGTTGAAGAGGTGACGTACCTTTTTGTACCCTGGTCTAAAAGGTATATACGGTTTTTCAAAGGATGTCCGTTTTCTCCACAACGAACAAGTCTGTTATCATTTGTTATAGATAGTCCGGGTTCAACGGCATCGGTGTCTAAATAATCTCGCTGGTTGGGTACAAACAATCTTCCATATACACTGGAACCTGCGATATGGCGGCGCTGACCACGGTCAACCCAGAAAATCATACTATTACCCGGATTTCTAACTAGCAGACCGTTTAAATCTGGGCGATTGCGTTGGAATGACTGAGCGTTAACACCTTTATAAACAGTGCTTTCAGTTGTAGCAAGAAGGAGAACAGACGAGAGGAAAACGAATGGAATTAACTTGTTCATATTGACAAAGTGAAGTAATAGCTGTTGGCTATATCAATTCTGTATTGTGGCTGAAGCTCCAAATACACCCATCGATAATTCGGCAAGTAATTTAACTAACTTGATACTACTTATGATGTCAACTGATCGCAGCTTTGACAAGTCGGAAAAAAGCGGATAAAGTCGGAAAATAACGGGTTATACTAAAATAGTGTTGTATTCAGATATGCTGATGGATACCCAAGAGGTCTTAAACTCTATTGATGAGCTAGTGTTTGCCAAGACTGGCAAACACCTCGACACCCTGCAAGTAGCAATCCTCAAGGGAGTCTTAAATAATCGGAAATACGCACAAATTGCTGAAGAATATCACTGTAGTCAGGGTCATGTAAGAGATGCTAGCTATGAGCTATGGCAGATACTCTCAACTGCGCTGGGCACAGACATTCACAAATCAAACTTTCGCGCTACGGTAGAAAGATGGGGAGTAGCAAACTTCTCAAGTATGGGAAGTCCTGTACAAATTGGGCATATTAATTTTTGTACCAATCCCGCACAATAATCTGAATCACTTTCGTCAGAACGATCGGAATCAGACAATAAAAGTGATAATGATGTCAAAAAACATCCAAATTATCAAAAACTTTTAGAAGAAGCCGAACGCAAAGCTAAGTTAGAAGCAGTTCCGAAATTGGCAAAACTGGGTTTGAGTGTCGAACAAATTGCAGAATCTTTAGAACTGCCGTTAGCAGAGGTGCATCGGGTAATTCAGAATGGAAAATAGCCATCGAAAAACTGCCCTCCGAGCCTTTAAACTAATTGAGGCGATCGAACTCGCTCCAATCAAGATAAGCTTTGAGAGTGACTGGGACGATCTTCTATCAACGCTGCTATCAGAACGAATGTATCAAATAAAACGTTCATTTTAGATAAACTTCCCGATTCTTTCTTCGCGCATATCGGGAATAATTGTATCCCAATTAATCAGTTCTTGATTTTTTATTAATGATGCTTTGACGACTAAGACTCCACCAACATAATGAACCTCGCACTCTTCATCCAGATTTGCTGGTTCGGTGTTGCCAGTTTCATCTGGCGCCGAAGCTACTTCCTGGTTTCTGGGCTGCCATAACTGGAAATCAGCAAAGTTGAGGATTTCTTGCAGTTCGATTTCAGAGAAATTTTTCAGTTTGTCAACAATTTGTTCTTGGATAGGCATCACGGCTATTTTTCCTTGTTTAACACGACCGCTAGATTCAGTTTAACACTCTTGTGGGAGCGATCGCCATTCTCAAACATAGGATTAATTGCTAAATTTTTGCCGGTTTGAAGCGAACATAATAATTGGATTTATTGGGTGCGATTAGATGGCGGTTGTTTCGGTTCGATTTGCTTGATGCGATCGCGTAAAATCAGCAATTGCCGCTGATTAGCTTGGACTGTATCTGTCAGAGTCTTGAATTCGTCTGGCACTTCTTCTCGGAAGGTTTGTAGTTGGTCTTTCTGGCGCTGCAACTGAGTTTCCACCTGTTCGAGTTGTTCGAGTATTTTGGCATTGGTTGCCGCTGCTTGTTCCGTGTCGCGCCGCATAATTTGTTCTTGAACGAGCAGGCGGTAGGCAAACCAGCCCGAAATCCCAATTGCCAGTAAAATGGCGATCGCCAGACCCATGACAAGGGTTTGAAGTAACCCGCGGATTTGATTGACTTGCCTGTAGAGTTCTTCAACGCTAACCTTGAGGTTGACCTGTTGCTCCTGAAGCATTTCTAGAGAAAGTTCCCGATCCGTACTTGTTTGATCGGGGGGGTTGGATTCAGAGGGGGATGGGGTATTCATTCGATATGCGGGGAAGTAACGGCTTCAAACTAAATCTCGACTTAGACTCTCAAAATCAACACAGTATGGTTGCTAGAGAGACATCGGTGAATCAATGTAAATCGTGGGTTCTGGAACAATGAATCTAAGATTTTGAACAGCTAGTTTTTTGGCAAGCGCCTGATTGGCTAACTCCAGAAGTCGCTTGCGTAGTTCTAGCGAGTTTTCACTCGGACTGGTAATGAAAAAGAACACTCGGGCGCGGGTTGCTGAGGCATTCTCGACTTCTTCATACTGTACTCGCGTACTGGCTTTATCAAAGCCCCAAAAAAAGCGACTTTCCTGCTCGATTGTTTGAGTGACGAGGGCTTGTTCGTCCTTTTTCAGGCATTTGGCAAAGTCCAAACACAGCATCGCCATAATCTTTTTACCCCGGCTCACATTTTCAATATTTTTGCTAGCCATCGTCGAATTCGGCACGATCATCATTGTATTTTGAGCAACAATCCGAATTTTGGTCGATCGCAAACCAATAGACTCGACTCGACCATATATATCTTCACCGTAGGGATTAAAGTTAACTCGGATGTATTCTCCACAAATATAAGGGCGATCGAGATATAATTCTAGAGTGCCGAAAAGCCGTCCGAGGGCTTGCTGGGCTGCAAAGGCGATCGCCACACCGCCAATCCCCAAGCTGGCTCCGAGAGTCACCAAATTAATCCGCAGTCCGATGGCAAAAATCACCACAGCCATGAGAACGATCAGAACATAGATCAGAGTCTCAAAAATGAGTACAACTTCATTAACTTTTCCAAACCATCGATGCACTAAACCGATCACCGATCGATGGATGACTTGGTGAGCAATTTTAGATGCAAACAAGCCAATTCCAACCGACAATACTGAATACACAAAAATACTGATAAAGTTATAAAGATCCTCGTACTTGATGAGTAAAGTCAATCCAATTGCGATCGCCAGAAACGTCCCGGTTAATGAGAGTGATGTCTGCAACGACTCTAGCGCTCGATGGTAAGCAGTCTGACCGTTGATTATGCCAAATGACTCAAGTAGCTGGAGTCCCTGACGAATGAGCTGAAGCAAAAAGCGCCCAGCAAACGGCGAGACAATGACGATCGAGCAAAACAGCCCTAACCTCGCCATCAGTTCCAAGACATATTGAAGAATTTCTGATTCGATTGGCATCACTTCCAACATTCGCTTTCGTAACGCTAACTATAGCAATCCTCGCATCATTTGTGAAATTTCTCTCTTACCCCATCCCCGAGAGTTCGGGGAGGGTTGGGGTGAGGTAAAAATTTAAGACTCCTGCAAAGATTGCTATATATAGCGGTTCGATCGCGTGGTGAGGATAGCCCTATGCCCATAGCCCTATGCCCATAGCCCTATGCCCATAGCCCTATGCCCATAGCCCGACAGCACCTCATACCAGAGCACAGAAAGGCTGTAGTATTAAATATTCATGGGCTGACTGACATCAACAATACTCTCTTTAATGTCAAAATTAATTCCATAGTCTTGCAGTTGTTTGATGATATTTTCCCGAGCCATCCCCAGCAGACCTTTGCGTAATTCCATAGATGTCTCCGTTGCCCCTAAAATAAAGAAAATGACCTGTGCCTGCGGGTAATATTGACCGGATTCATCGGCGATATCCTGAAATTTGACCTGGGTCAGTTGACGATCTATTCCCAGAATATCACGGGTGCTGTCCAACAGAAGCTGTTGGAGCAGTGCTTTTTCCTCTTCAGATATCGCTCTAAAAAAGGTAAGAGTAACCATAGAAATTAGACGGCGCGCATTGCTCAGGTTTTCAATACTAATCTGTGCTAAGTTACTGTTGGGAACCACCATCAGAGTATTTTTGCCAGACAGGCGAATTTTGGTAGAACGCCACCCGATAGACTCAACCCGACCGAGAGTTCGATCGGGCAAATGGATATAATCACCAACGGTAAAAGGACGATCGATATAGAGAACAACACTCCAGAGAATTTGCTCGATCACTTTTTGGGAGGCAAAAGCGATCGCAAATCCTCCCACCCCCAAACTAGCGACTAAACCGATTACATTAAATTGATGAGCTTGGGCAAAGCAAAAGACAATAATCAGAACGATGAAAACCTTGGTCAAAAACTTGCCAAGCGCGATCAGTTCAGTATTAATTTTGCTATCATCTTCTAATGCAGTTCCCAGCAAATACCGATCGAAGAATTCTTCAAAGAGCTTGAATCCTAGCCAGGTGGTACTGATCGCTAACAGGAAGCTCAAGGGAAATTCCAAGAATACTAGCCAGGATGGTGTGGGAATAGCCAAAACCATCAGATCGATAACCGTGGCAACTACAACCCAAATTAACCAACCCTGAAATGGCTCAATCAGCGTCTGAAAAATATCTTTAGACTCCACCGAATCAAACTGATGAACAAGCGAATCCAGGATTTTTGGAAGTTTCACATAGGAAATCCCCCTAATCAGGATAATCATTAACAGAGAAATGATACTCAGCAGCACCATCACAATTGCAGTGCTGGTGACGGTATCCGGTAACTCGACATTCAAGCCTAACACTGCCAGTGCGCGATCGAACATAGGCTACCTCTAAAACCCAATCATATCAATTCCGGTTGCACTCCTCATGATGTTAACTGTTAACCGTTAACCGTTAACAGTCAACCGTTAACAGTCAACAGTCAACAGTCAACAGTGAATTTACTATTCCGATGAAGAGAGGATTTGATATCAGTTGAGAGCGATTACAGGACAGTCAATCCGCTTACTGCGGGCGAATGCTATTCACTCCTACCAGAATTTGTCCTAACTTCTGTGGGCGCAAGCTATATCTTACATTCCAGAGCAGAGTTTGCATAAGAATTAGGAGGAGCGAGGGCGAGATCCCTTTTCCAACAAAGTGCGATCGTTTTCACTCCTTATTTTGACTATCTTCTTGCTCAACTTGCTCAAAATTCACTTGTTCGTAAACATCAGACAGAGGAACTTCTAGCTCGAAAGAATTAAACACTAAACCCGTATCTTCCTCGTCATACTCGCTATACAACCATCTTTTATTCTCGGTTTTAGAATACTGCTCGACCTTAATTTTTGTTTGATCGATCAGAATGTATTCTCGAAAACTAGGAAGAGTTTTGTAAAATGTAAACTTGTCACTTCGATCGTAATTTTTAGTAGACTTTGATAAAACTTCCACAATCGCTTGAGGGTTAGTAATCGTGTCTGTGCGATTGTTGTGGTATTCAGGTTTTCCCAAAATTACCATTACGTCGGGATAAGTATAAAGTCGCACTTTTGGAACCCACAGACGCACATCACCGATGAAGACATCATACTCTTGTTCTGGAATAGCCAAATTTAAAGCAATGTAAACGTTTCCTGCGAGTCGATTGTGATTGGTAGATCCGCCTGTCATAGGAATGATTTCCCCGTCGAGATATTCACTTTTGTACTCTGCTGTTTCTTCCTGTGCTAAATATTGCTCCTCTGTGGAGTAACGTTGCTCGGTTGTTTGCAAAGTGCCTGTCATCTTCATGTTCTCCCACAAGTATGTTGAACCAATACTTCTTTTGAATGCGATCGCTCAATTAAATGATAACGCACCTTCCCAAAAAAGCGATCGCCCTTATTCCTCTTTGTTCTCTTCAATCTGATTTTCTGGCTCATTTACCGCCGCGAAATCTACTTTTCTATTGACATCTACAAGCAGCACTTCTACTTGAAATAAATTAAAAACTAGCGCCGCATCCTCCTCATCGTACTGAGGATACGACCACAGCTTGTTTGCCAACTTACAATACTGTTCTACATAAACCTGAGATTGGTCAATCAGAATATACTCTTGCAAAAATCCAAAGCACCCCACCCCAACCCTCCCCTCCCGCGGGGAGGGAGCAAGACTATTCTTGTTTCTCCCCGCGGGAGGGGGGACTTGCGGGGGGTAAATTTGACTTTTGCAAGAGGTATAATATACTCTTGCAATGTCGGAATTGTTTGATAAAACTTAAATTTATCGCTGCGACCGCAACTCATTGTAGAGTTCGATAAAACTTCAATAATCACCGAAAAACGAGACGGAAGCCCCTGGCTTTTAGACATGGGGAGGAAGTCGGTAGCGGTTTCAACCGCCTTCAATATTTTTTTTTGTATTGGTTGTTTTATAGTCATATTTGAATCTTCAATCAAGAATACTATGCTAATATAGAGCAAGGAGGAAAACAGAATGTA
>NZ_JBARVX010000612.1:0-7834 GCF_049646505.1 Microcoleus sp. | reverse complement strand
CTGTTGCTCATATAGATTGTGTATGGCGATTGAGGGGGAGAGGGGGAGAAGGGGAGAGGGGGAGAAGGGGAGAGGGTGAGAGAATTTGACGATTTTTGATTGTCATCAAAATATACAATGTTTATTTGCACAACAGCTTATCTCGGTTAAAAACCCGGTTTCTTTATTTCGAGTGCGTCCATAACTATATATTTGAATATCTCAATATCATTATCACATTTCCCGTCCTTTGTCAACTTTTTTTCGCAGCATCCGGGGCAGGGATTTGTCAGATTTTATATTTTTTTGATAGTCACTCTATTGATATGCGAATAATTGGTTGATAGTCGCTGTTGTAATTGTTCAAGCACAGGTTGAATATCTGTTGGAATTTGCCGGTATTTCTTGGCGAGGTTTTTCAATTTTCGCTGAAATTCAGGTATGAGACGAATCTCAACAAGGGGAGAATCAGTCAACGTCGATTCCCTCCCACAGTTGAGAAAGGGGTAATGTTTGTCCAGTCATGGCTTGCTGCCAAGATTGGCCAAAGTTTGCTGCTGAAAAATCTGTATCTTGCTCTGTTGTTGCAGCTTCAGTTTCCAGAGAATGGGTGCGCTGAATAATAGCGGATAGTGTTTTAAGTAGTTCAAGCTGTTCTGTCAGTGACAGTGACTGAGCAAGATCGATCGCTTGTTGAAGTTGTGAAGTCACAGTAAATCCTCCTGATTTTATTTTATACCAATTTCATAAAGTTATGCTACTACCCCCCCCAACCCCCCCCTAAATCGCGGGGGGGTTGGGGGGGGGTAGATATCTAGCGCTATTTTATGAATTTGGTATTACATTAGTTACCAACGATCGCATACCACAAACTCACCATCAGGCACAAACTCGCTAAATGCTGAGGAATCAAAGATTTAATCGATCGCTTAGCAATTTTTTGAGTCACAAATATCGTCACCAACAACGAGACAATCAAAGTAAAACCTTGCAAAAAGCTAATCACCGCTGGATCTCCTACAAAACTCGGCAAATCATCTCTAATTTGTCCGAAAGTGGCAAAAGTTACCGGAATCAATCGCCCGCCTTCCTGCAAACCCAATCGCCAATAGTGAGCCAAACTACCGCCCCAAACCAGGGGTAGATATCCGTATGCAAGAAAGACAAATGAGAGAGGTTTATAGGTTGTAAATGGGATAGTGTTTGCTTGTCCCAATCGGTAAATTGCCTGCATGACGGCGTAAGCTACTAACGGAATTAGCGGCGGAATAATTAACACCGCGATCGACATTCCTAAGTGAGGTAAAAATTGATCTAAATTGATGCCCAACCCCAATAAACTATCGATTTCCGGTAAACGATGGAGATAGATACCGCCTAATAATAGAAATAACAAGGCAACTTCATAACTGTGAGGAACATGGGTTGTCCACAATTCAATTCCGGGAGGGCGCACATTTAATTCTACGGATCGATGGGGACAAGCTTTTAAGCAAGTCATGCACAAAACGCAATCTTTATTATCAGTTAATTGGGCGGGATGGGAATAAATTGGACATCCATTAGTGGTTAATCCTTCCCCCAAGCCCGGGCCGCCTTTATAACATTGGTAGGTGGTGCATTCCGCCGCGCAGGTTCCTTGTTGGGCGCGCAATTCGACGATCGAAAGTTTAGCAAATAATCCATTCATGCCTCCGATGGGGCATAAATACCGACACCAAAGCCGCCTTTCAAAAATTAGCGAAAAAATTACCGCGCCAGCCGTTATCAGCAATAACAAACAACTGGATAAATAGGCGGTATTTTCTAAATTCCACAACTCTTCCCAGAGAAAGATTAGGGTAAATAGTCCGAATAGAAACCAACCACCCCATTTTTCTGCTACTTGGCGCGGCCATTTTTTGAGAGTTCGCGGGAAGATTTTCAGGGATAGTTTTTGGACGATTTCCCCATAAATCATAAAAGGGCAAAAGGCACACCACAATCGCCCGACGATGGGGAATAATAATAACATCAACGGCCACCACCAGGCCCAGAAAATGTTCAGAGCAAAATTATGCTCTCTATCTTGGGGGGCAACAAATAGGATGATTACTACTAATGCAAATACCCAACTTGTAAACCAATAATTCACGCGATCGGGATACCAATCGCTCCGCAAAAATTGCCTAAATTTAGGATAGATATTTAATAAATTCAGGCGAAATTTTTGTTTTTTCGCCGCCTGGGCCCAAAATACTTCTTCGGTTAGTACCTGACTTCCCTGGGCTTGAACTAAAGCGCGATCGACCATTCCCTGCAATTCCTGCAAATTACCGGGGAAATCGTAGGCTTGCAAGCGGCGAATTGCTTCTGGTGTGACTTGGGGCTTGACTAATTTTTTTTGGCGACCAATGATATTGATATAATAGTTGACTTGTGCTTCTAAATCTGTTTTTCGCACCCGCAAGGATGGGACTTTAATCTTGTGTTGTGTTAGCTTATCTAGCTTGGGCTGCACACTTTCTGAGATTAAAATTATGCGGACATTAGTAGAACGCGGTGGCGGTGGTATTTGTCCTTCTTTGACTACTGGTGTATAGGTTCCCTCGGTTAAGAGTTGCTGAATTTGGGGGGATAATCGATCTGGTAATTCTTGCACGTCATTGAAAATTAACGTTCCTTCGCCCAACCATTCCAATAATCCCGGTTTGCCGCCCAAACGCCCGAATATTTCTGCTCCATTAGGCTGCAGCAAGGCACTTTTGAGCTGAATAACTGGTTCGTTGCGGCCGTTGGAACCGAAATGAATTAAAGCAGCTAAATTATCTTTTTCTAAACCAGGTTCGCCCGAGATTAGTACCGATCGATTGTCATTCGATGCTGTGCGAATTTGTTGGCGCAATTTCACTGCATAACGGCTATTTCCAATTACTCCGCGTTTCGCCCTTGGTACTAGATAGCTGCGGAGGGCGTTTTGACGCTCTCTTTCGTAGGCGATTTGTGCTTCTAGCTGCTCTAATTTCGCGGCCAAGCGTTGAGCGTAGGCTTCGGTGATGCGTGGATATCTTTCTAGCAAACTGCGCCAGCGCGAGGCACTAATTACCCAAAATTGACATTCTGTACGGGCAATAATTCGACTATCTGCCGGTTGCGATCGCTGGAGGGCTGATAAATTGACGATCGCCCCCGGTAACAAACTACTCCCCCACATTAAACCGGGTTGTTTGCGGCGGTATCGATCGGCTTGTCCGCTTTCTAGGATGTAGAGATTGGTGACGGGCGTATCTTCGATTACCACTCGAAATCCCGCGGGAAAAGTTGACATGGACATTTCCAGCGCGATCGCCTGTAAAATCTCGCGGGATAATATGCCTAATTCGGTGTTCGATTCGAGCCAGTTAACTAATTTTTCGGTAGACATCGCTTAGCCTCGGCGAAAATAGAATTGTAGTATCGATAATAAATTTGGTTCCGGTCAGAAACCTGGAAATAATTATATTGTTTTTTGATATTGTTTGTTAAATTCCTTGAATGTATCTGTGAGAGGGGAGGAGGACACTCTTCGCTTTTCGCTTTTAGACTTCGATCTAATGATTAGACTTGTTGGGATTTAACGGAGAAAATCGCTGAAAAGTTTGTCACCATTAAGTTTCAGGCACTTCGAGACAATAACCGCTAAAAGGCTTGCTAGGCTTTTGACTTCAGAGTTTTTTGAATTTATCACCCAACAAGTATATTTGTTCTGGTAGACTGAAGGCATTGATTGGGCTAAGTTGACCTGTCAGGAACTCAGGGCTTAAGCCACTGAGCTTGTAAGAAATTACAAGCTATTCTGACCAGACCCCTATACGGAGGAGACGTCCCCCACCGGTCACGACACCGGCGAATGCGACGCTAGTTTTCCGCTCTGTCATCTGCAATTAAACAGTTTTAAAGTCACTCTTTACAGTGTTGCAGGTCTAAAAAGCCTTTATAACCAGGTCGAAGCGAACATTACCCGAAAGGGATTCGGAGACAACCATATCTCCACAGAGGGGCAACCATACCCCTCTAACCCCGAAAGGGGATTCAAGGCGATTGAAATCGCCTGGTCGTTTACCTCTCAGCACTCTTTGTGACTGAGTTTCCCACATACCGTATTTCTTTTTATGACCATTGCGATCGACCAACCAATACAACAGAAGCCACTCAGCTTTGACGAGTTTCTCGATCGTTATGGTGGCGATAACCGCTATGAACTGATCGATGGAGAGGTGTTTGATTTGGAACCAACAGGCTCGCATGAAGAAGTTGCAGCCTTCATTACCACAAAAATCTGTGTTCAGATCGACGGAATAGGTTTGCCTTGGTTTGTCCTTCAGCGGGGACTATTGCGCCCTTCTAATAGTAGTATGACAGCATTTCGACCTGACATTGCAGTTGTCAATCGAGAGGAACTTCCCAAAGAACTGCTTTGGTATGAACAGTCGATTCTGACTCTAGGTAGTTCGATTAAATTTGTGGCTGAAGTTGTGAGTAGCAACTGGCAAAACGATTATGCCCGTAAGGTTGAAGACTGTGCGGCTTTAGGCATCCCCGAATATTGGATTGCAGACTACGCAGGATTGGGGGGTACTCGACACATAGGAAAACCCAAACAGCCTACCCTCTCGATCTGTACTCTAGTGGATGGAGAGTATGAAATTCAGAAGCTTCGAGGCAATCAGGCGATCGTTTCTCCAACTTTTCCAGGGTTGAAACTGACGGCGGAAAAAGTATTGAGGGCTGGCGGGTGATCGCCTGTAAGATATCGCGGGATAATATGCCTAATTCGGTGTTAGATTCGAGCCAGTTAACTAATTTTTCGGTAAACATCGCTTAGCCTCGGCGAAAATAGAATTGTGGTGCTATAGCCTTTCTGTGCTCTGGTATGAGGTACAGAAAGGCCCGCGCAGGGCATACCTCACTTTTGTGAAAACCGCTATACATCAATATTAACGGCAACTATAGCACGTTCCGTTCAAGTCAGTATTGTTTTAACTATTTCTCAATGCTCCACCTGCGATCGCCGTTAAAATAGCTACGCCAAAAGCCAGTCTATACCACACAAACACCCACATATTTTGAGTTTGTAGGAACTTCATCAGCCACGCGATCGACAAATAGGAAAACACAAAAGCCGAAATCGTTCCCACTACCAAAGCGGGAACTCCAGCACCGCCGATTCCTTCTCCCAAAGCACCCTTCAATTCCACTAATCCCGCCAGAGTAATTGCCGGAATTCCTAATAAAAAAGAAAACCGCGCGGCGGCGGCTCTTTCCAATCCCATAAACAATCCTGCTGTTAGGGTGGAACCCGATCGCGAACACCCCGGAATCAAGGACATTGCTTGACCTAATCCCATCACAATACCGTCTTGGACGGTTAATTTTTCATAAGTGCGATCGCGCGTGCCAATTTTTTCGGCTGTTGCTAGCAGCAGCGACATCACGATCGAAGCAATGGCGATGCTAGCCAAACTCCTCAGCGGCGATTTGTCAAAATCTGGAACCAATATCTTGATTAGCAACCCAAAAAAGACTATAGGTATTGTTCCCAAAGCAATCCCCAATGCCATTTTAAATTCTTGCGATTTGTAGTCGCGCTGCATCACAGCGTTGAATGCACCAAAAGTTATATCTGTCAAGTCTTTCCAGAAATACCAAAGTACGGCGACAATGCTGCCTAACTGAATCACAGCAGTGTATGCTACACCAGGGTCGCCCCATCCCAGGGCGATCGGCACTACCTTCAAATGAGCGCTGCTACTAATTGGTAAAAACTCCGTTAATCCCTGTACAATTCCTAAAACAATCGTCTGCACAAAATTGAGTGGAGCGGGCCCGCCAACATCAGCAGCCGCGGTTTGGGCGAGGAATGCGTCAAGCAAAGCTATCATTAGTTGTCAATTTCTAGTTATCAGTTGAATTTTACATTTTGCACTATTCTCAGAAGCTAGAATTCAAGCCCACAACAAATAATTTTTCTTGTGGTGCGGGAACTTCCAGCCCTCCGCTGAAAAGCCAAAATAGCGAGGTTCTGTCAGTTGAATCGCCTTGTCGATCGCGGATCGGGAGCATCTCAATTTTGAATTTGTAGTTTTGTCCCCCCCGATGGAGAATATATAATCCTCGATCGGGGGAGGCTACTATAAAAACATACTTTTTACATTAATTGAGATCCTGCCTGTCGATCGCAACAACAAGCAAATTATCATAGTATATTCCCAACTACTTTAACCTACTCAGGAACATTTGCATACATTTGCTGATAAACTTAAAATAGTTTTTGTTTTTGATGAAGCCAGCTTACAGCAACTGCCAACAACCTATGATATTTTCTGCATCCAAAAAATTAACTGTTACTGCTGCTTCTGGCATCCGCTTGCTGCGGCGAATCTTGTCCGGCAGTCTTTTAACAGTGGCGATCGCCCTTAGCTTGATACTGCTCGCCGGCACAGCGCCTGCGGGAGCAAGTCTCACGGACGATCGCTTCGACGGTACAATTTTTGCTCTCTACGCCGGCAACGGTTCCCTAGTTCCTCCTAAAGTCAAACTCACAGATTCTTTCAAACGCAAGAAACCCGCACTGTTAGTGTTTTACACAGACGACAGCAGCGACAGCAAGCAATACGCGATAGTCGTTTCTCAACTCCAGGAATTTTACGGCCGCGAAGCCGATTTTATCCCGGTAATCATTGACTCTTTGCCTCCAGAACCGTCACCGGAACTCACCGAACCAAGTCATTATTACGAAGGTTTCGTACCTCAAACCGTCATCCTAGACCAATCTGGAAAAGTAGTTTTCAACGAAAAAGGACAAATACCGTTTGAACAGGTAGACGATGCTTTTAGGAAAGTATTTGACTTGTTGCCTAGAGAAAAATCTCTACCGCTGAAACGCCGTGTCGTGAACGAACTAAACGTCGAATTGTCGAAGTAACATCTAATTGCTGACAGCTAATTGCTGCAGCAATTTTTAACGGTTTCCTAACGATTGTTTTGCGGTACTGTGCTGGTGTCCGGTGCGCTGCGGCGCACCCACAAAAAGTCTGGCGTGTCTGTATAGGTTGGTTGAAAGTCTCTGTTTCGGTTTGAAATCTCGTAGAAATTTTAATGCCAGTTTGCCGATCGCTTGAAACTTTTAGTTATCCCTCTTTTATAGCGGTTCGATCGCGTTGTGAGGTATCCCGGCGCGGGCCGCGGAGACCTGCCCGGTTTGGCCAGTAGCATCTCATCTTTCGCTTGAAATGCTAGCTCCCTCTCCCTATATAAAAAGATATAACCCTTGCCAAATCAGACTTTTACTCTCAAGTACGGATCGGATCGATCGTATTAGAAAATAAAGCCAAAAAGCTAATCCCAGTAAAAGTTTTAAAAGTTACCTTCTATTTTTGTTTTCGGAGAGTGACAGGAGAGGGATATTGTGTAATTTTAAATATGTCCGCGCAATTCTGGCGGCTGTATCCTAAAGAGTAAGTTGTGGAGCCGGTGTTATGGCAAAGATTTTGACGATCGCGGATGCTGCGACTTTTGAAGTCGTGCAAGAGTTGCTCTCAGGGGAGGGACATCAAGTGAGAGTCGCCCCCGACGGTAAGGATGGTTTAGATTTGGCGCGGGAATTCTCCCCGGATGCGATATTTTGCGATGGGACTTCGGCTCAAATCAACTGGTTGGAGATGTGCCGGTTGGTGAAAGCCGAGCGAGAATTGGCGGCTGCTTATTTTGTGATGCTGACAACACCAGAGCAATTTGAAGAAGTTCAAGAATTCGAGGGGCTGATTGACGATTTCCTGTTTAAACCGATAGTTAAGCAAGAATTGTTGGGGCGGGTGCGCGCGGGGAAGCGATCGCA
>NZ_JBARVX010000611.1:0-12065 GCF_049646505.1 Microcoleus sp. | reverse complement strand
GAGATGTTAAATCTGGCGTTGCTGAATACAAATATGAATTCAAGATTTCCCAATTGCTATAAGCCAAGTATGCTGAGCTTTGTAACATCAAGCGAAAAGTTGATTCATATTTAGAATCAGCAACGCCAAAATAATTAACACCGTTTCAATGATTCATTCGGACTATCGTCATCACCTTGGTTTTTGAGAAAAATTCTGTAAAAAACTAGCTTGATGCAGGTGGTGATGTGCAAGTCCCGATTCAAAATCTCAAATCTCAAATCTCAAATCTCAAATGGTCTAACTTGCTTTTTAAGTTTTAAAATTATGAGCTACGACCCCCGTTTTGACCGCTACAGATCGCCGAACTTTAAACGCCCAAAACCGTCGGGCGATCGCGGGAGGAATAGCGAGGCGGCGCGTACTTTGTGGGAAAAACAATCTAAACCCAGAGTTTCCGGCACAAACGGCCACCGGGCACAACAGACGGTTCCACCTTGGCCCCGGTGGTCGCAGGAGCGTTTAAAGCGCAACAAGTTTCGGTTGTGGGCCGTGTGGGCAGTTGTGATGCTGGGGGGGCTGGGGCTGGCTGTGAATTTGTTTTATTTGCAGGTGACGCGAGCTCCGGCGCTACGCAAACAGGCCGAGCAGCAGCAAACTCTCAAGTCTAAGCCGTTTGTTCCGAGACGCCCGATTGTTGACCGCGCGGGGAATGTTTTGGCGATCGACAGACAGGTGTACACGCTCTACGCTCATCCGAAGTTGTTCAACCATACAAAGGCCGAAATTGCGGCTTCCTTGGCTCCGATGCTGCCGGTCGAACTGAGTCCGGGCACTACGCCGGAAACTGAACTGTTGCGCCGGTTTAATCTGGGCGAAAGCGGTATTACCATTGCCGATTCTCTGGCTCAAGAGGTGGCAGATCGCGTGGGGCGGATGCAAATTAAAAATAGTCTGGTGGATGGGCTGGAGTTGGTGCGACAGCAGCAGCGTTTTTACCCGCAGCAGGATTTGGCGGCGGATGTTTTGGGTTATGTGGATGGGGAACGGAAGGGACAAGCTGGGGTAGAGTACAGTCAGCAGAATTTGCTGGAACGATCGATGCCCTCGATTCAATTTAGCAAGTCGATCGACGGACAGTGGGTTCCCGATCGGCTGACTGCAGGTTTTGTCCAGCTTGATGATTTGAAATTGCAACTGACGATCGACAGTCGCTTGCAGCGGGCCGCGCGGATTGCTCTCAAAGACAAAATGAAGGAATACGCGGCGAAGCGGGGCGCGGTGATTGTGATGGATGCCCGCAACGGGGAATTACTGTCAATGGTAGCGGAACCTACATACGACCCAAATCAATATTTTAATTTCGATTTGTCGCGCTACAAAAATTGGGCTGTAACTGATGTTTACGAGCCTGGTTCGACTTTTAAAGCGATTAATGTGGCGATCGCCCTCGAAGCCGGTGTCGTCAAACCTAACACTGTATTTAAAGATGAAGGCCGGATTTATATGGATGGCTGGACTATCCAAAATTCCGATTACCAACAAGCAGGTGCCCGCGGGCCTTCTACTGTAACTCAGATTTTGAAACATTCCAGTAATGTGGGCATGGTACACCTAATGAGAAGCATGAAATCTTCTCTTTACTATCAAGCTTTAGAAAAACTCGGACTCGGACAAACTTCCGGAACAGATTTGCCTTTTGAAGTAACCAGTCAGCTCAAAAATCGACAGCAATTTATTAATTCTCCCGTAGAAGTTGCTACGACTGCTTTTGGTCAAGGTTTTTCGATTACTCCCATACAGTTGGTACAGCTTAACGGAGCTTTGGCCAACGGTGGCAAGTTGGTAACACCTCATGTGGTGCGGGGACTTTTCGATCGCGAAGGTCAAGCTTTTTGGAAGCTTCCCAGGGCGGTTCCGAAGCAAGTTTTTTCGCCGAAAACTACTAAGCAGGTTTTAGAAATGATGGAAACTGTGGTTGATGGCGGTACGGGAAAAGCAGCCCAAATTGCTGGGTATCGGATTGCTGGGAAAACGGGTACGGCTCAAAAAGCTAATGCTGGTGGCGGTTATTCTAACAAGGCAATTATTACTAGCTTTGTAGGGATAATGCCTGTGGAGGCTCCTAAGTATGTTGTCCTAGCAGTGATTGATGAACCCAAGGGCGGTTCGGGGGGAGTTGTCGCAGCGCCGATTGTGGAGTCAGTGATGGAAGCGCTGATTAATATTGAGAAGATTGCGCCGACTAAGAAGTAGGAAAGGCGGGCGATATCAATTCCGGTTGCACTCATACCGGAATTGTTGAGAGTTGACTGTTGAGAGTTGACTGTTGACGGGCGGGTGGAAAAACTGAATGGTTGAGTGTTAACTGTTGATTCGATTTTATGATTCCGATGCAACCGGAAACGATAGGAATAGAGATAAATCCTGTACAGGCTCACTTCACCTTTTTATCGCATTGATGCCCAGATCCATTAAACCCGCCCCGGCCTGCATAATTTTAATTCACTGCCGATTAATTGATGCCAATAAAATTCTGTCGGTGGGTGGTGCGGGTTGACAAATATTGGGTTTTGCTGCTGATATTTGGGTGAACGCGCCCCATGCAAGATTTGCGTTTCTTGACTGGATATCAGTAGCAATATCTTTTTTTGTTGCTGTTGGGATTAGATTTTGATTGTGTTTTCGAGGTGCGCTGATGTCCTAAGAGAGTGGAGATAATCACGCACCGATCGCCATTTTTGAGATTCGGATGAGATAGTGTGAGGTTTCCTTTTGCTTGAATGCTTGTTAAACCGCATTCGTCAGTCTGGTTGTAAACTGGGCAACCTCGATAATTGAACATCGCTCGCCAGACTGTTCCATTTTTTCTAACTTGATTTGTGTTCTCATTGACTAGGCGCAATGTTGTATCATTTGTATGTATTTGAATTTGCGGTTCTAAGCTTTTCCATTCACTGGCTGGCACTTTGGCCGGGGAAATGTCGGATTTGTGAATTGCTACCTGTACGCTTTCTCCAACTTTTTTGAAGCTGGCTTGCCATGATGTGTTGTCGCGTTTGGCGTTGCTTTGGGCTAGTTTCATTGCCCAATAAGCTCGATCGAGCGATAGCTTTAAACGGTGGTTGTTTATGAACATTAGCCAGCTTGGGGCGGCGATCGCGCTGAATATGCCGAGGATTGTGACAAGAATTAATATCTCAAGAAATGTAAAACCTGCAGCCGATGCGGTGGTTCGGCTTCTGAGCAGTTTATTAATTGACATTTCGATGCACTCCTAAAAGTTTAGGTTGAAAAAAGGTTGTGGTAGATATTTTGGATTAGGCTTATTTTAATTGCTGAATTTGGTGTTTGTGTAGATCGGTATTGTAAAACTTTATTAAGAATAAAAACATCCGCAAGCAATAGCAGCACAGCACAGTCAGGATGCTCGCTCAAACGGCTCTTTCGCAATTATGACGATAATTCATGCTTATAGCTTTCATTATTGATCGCTCGTTACCAGGCTCTGCCTGGTAATGCTTCTGGGGCGAGGCTCTGCCTCCTTTGAGGAAAGCAACTTACAGGAGAGAAGACTGTAGGAGGTGTTTAAGTTATTAAGTTTTCGAGCCTAAGTCCCGAATCGATCGCCAATTACCAATTACCTTTTTCCCCATTACCCCGCAGCCAAATATACATTTTCCCCCAAATATCCCAAAGAGCCATCCAAAAATGTCAATCAAACAGCCAAAAACCTCTGAACCACCTCATCGCTCAATTGGCTAGTGCTTCCCGAAGCCACAATTCCCCCTTTTTGCATAGCATAATACCAGTCAGCTTGCCGCACAAAATGCAAATGCTGCTCCACCAACAAAACCGAAATACCCCTAGTCGCAACCACCCGACGCACCGCAGCCTCAATATCCAAAATAATAGACGGTTGAATCCCCTCCGTCGGTTCATCCAAAATTAGCAATTTCGGCTCACCCATCAAAGCCCTAGCAATCGCCAACTGCTGCTGCTGTCCCCCGCTCAAATCACCCCCCATGCGATCGAGCATAGTCTTCAAAACCGGAAACAAATCAAAAATTTCATCAGGAATTTCAGGATTTTTAACCGCAACTGGTTTCGCTTCCAAACCCAAAAACAAATTTTCTTTAACACTCAACCTAGGAATAATTTCCCGCCCTTGAGGCACGTAGCCGATGCCCAACTTTGCCCGCTGGTGAGTCAACTTAGAAACAATCGACTCACCGCCAAAATTAATCTTACCGCTGCGGGGTTGCAGCAACCCCATCAGCGTTTTTAGCATCGTAGTTTTGCCAACACCGTTGCGGCCGATCAAACAAACCATTTGCCCCGCATTAACGGTTAAATCGACACCGCGAAGAATGTGACTTTCGCCGTAAAAAACATTCAAATCAGAAACTTTTAGCATAACTGTTGGTTATTGGTTATTGGTTATTGGTTATTGGTTATTGGTTATTGGTTATTGGTTATTGGTTATTGGTTATTAGTTATTGGTTATTGGTTATTAGCTAATACCAATAACCAACTGCCAACTGCCAACTGCCAACTGCCAACTGCCAACTGCCAACTGACTACTCTTCTGGTTTTCCCAAATATACTTCAATAACGCGATCGTCATTTTGCACCTCATCCATCGTTCCTTCACACAAAACAGCACCCTGATGCAAAACCGTCACCTTTTTAGCAATTTGCCGCACAAACTCCATATCGTGTTCTATCACCAACACCGAATGACTTTCGGCCAGCGAAATCAGCAAATCTCCAGTCAGCGCCGTTTCCTCATCAGTCAAACCAGCCACAGGTTCATCCACCAACAACAAATCGGGAGATTGAGCCACCAACATCCCAATTTCCAACCACTGCTTTTCCCCGTGAGAAAGCAAACCAGCAGGAACATCAGCTTTAGCAACTAAACCAATTGTTTCTAACAAACCTGCCACCGTGCGCTTTTCCGCCACAGGAGAACCCTTAAACAGAGTAGGAAATACATTTTTATTGCCGTTGCAAGATAGCTCTAAATTTTCCCTCGGCGTTAAATTTAAATAAACTCGCGGCGTTTGAAACTTGCGGCCAATACCCAGGCGAGCAATCTGATATTCCGACAATTTGCGTAAATTGCGACCTTTAAATATTACCCGCCCTTCCGTCGGCTGCACCTTCCCGGTAATCGAATCGAGAAAAGTGGTTTTTCCCGCACCGTTGGGGCCAATGATAACTCGCAGTTCGCCCGCATCCATACTAAAATTTAAACCGTTAATGGCTTTGAAGCCGTCAAAGCTAACAGTCAAGTTTTCTATTTCTAATACTTTTTGGTTCATAATTTTAATTCTGCAATATAGAACAACTGGCTTTCCTTAGACTTGCATTGCCTAAATATTTGATTAATACGGGAACCGCAGATTTCATGCAGATTAACACAGATTAACGCAGATATTTTTTAGAAGGCAGAGCGAATGAATGTAATGGAAGTTTCTTGCAAGGTGCGTCAGCTAATAGTCTTTGGAAAAAACAATAATTTTGCAGGCTGACGCACCCTACAGCCGATTTACTCTAACTGAAAACTGCTAGAGTTGCTCGTTACAGGAGCTGTATGTGCAGCCATAATTCGCTCAGCCAATTTCGAGAGCGGCAGACTTTGCAAATACACTTTTCCCGGCCCGGTTAGCTTGACTAAAAACAAGCCTTCGCCGCCAAATAAAGCATTTCTAAAGCCGCCCACAAACTGAATATCGTAATCTACAGTCGGCGCAAAAGCTACCAAACAGCCAGTGTCTGCCCGCAAGACTTCGCCAACTCCCAAATTTTTCTCAACTATTGTTCCTCCCGCATGAACAAAAGCGAGGCCGTCACCCTGCAATTTTTGCAGAATAAAGCCTTCTCCGCCAAAGAAACCGGCACCGAGTCGCTTGGTGAAAGCTACATCAATATCAATCCCATTTGCCGCACAGAGAAATGAGTCTTTTTGACACAGAAATTTGCCGCCAAGTTTACCTAAATCGAGGGGAATTATTTTCCCAGGATAGGGGGCGGCAAAAGCGACGCGGGCCTTGCGATTTCCGCTGTTGACAAAGGTGCTAATAAAAAAACTTTCCCCTGTTAGCATCCGTTTGAAACCTTGAAATATGCCACCACCTGTGGCTGTTTGCATCTGGATGTCGCCTTCCATGTATGTCATGGCTCCCACTTCAGCTCTGACGCCTTCTCTGGGGTCGAGCTCAATTTCGATGAGTTGCAAATCGTGGCCGTAGATTTTGTAGTCAATAACATCTGCCATATATTTCCCCTCATGTTAAATAATTGAGTTATTTTACTACAAAATCTTTAGTTGGAAATCCGCAAGCATACCAGATATCATTTTTGAGCATTCAATGTTCAAGTTCTTCTTTTTCTCGCTGTACTTCGGGGTCTTGTTCCAGGCTGGGGTAAGTTGATGCGTACTTTGGTTTTCTGAACAGGTGGCGGATGTGTTCAAAATCTTGATTTTGCAGCCATCCGACTATGCCGTCGGGCAAGACTGTGACTACTATTAAAAATAGCGCGCCTTGGAAAAATAGCCAGAACTCTGGAAATTGTTCGCTCAAGAAACTTTTGCCAAAATTGACTAGCAGCGCTCCCAATATTGCCCCAGATAATGTGGCGCGCCCTCCTACTGCTACCCAAATTACCATTTCGATGGAAAATGCAATATCCATTGCTTTTGGGGAAATGATTCCGGTTTGTACGGTGAATAAAGCGCCTGCTATTCCGGCTAAACCGGCGGATATTGCAAATACTAAAACTTTGTATCCTGTGGGATTGTATCCTGAGAAACGCAGGCGCACTTCGTCGTCGCGAATTGCTATGAGCAACCGCCCGAAACGCCCGCTTGTCAGCCACCGGCAGAGGGCGTAGGTTGCTACGAGAAATAGTACGGTGAGAATGTAGAAAATATATTGAGTGTCTCTACCGTTTACTGAGGCTCCGAACAGGGTTTTAAAGTCGGTGAGTCCGTTGGTGCCGTTAATCAGTTTTTGCTGGCCGTTGAAAAAGTTAAAAAATACAATGGTTGCTGCTTGGGTGAGAATTGAAAAGTAAACGCCTCGAATTCGATTGCGGAATACTAAGTAACCTAAAAGTCCGCCCAAGATGGCGGGAATGAGAAATACTGCGACGACACTGAAGGGAAAAGAGTAAAATGGTTGCCAAAACCAAGGAAGTTCATTAACGCCGTAGAGGCTCATAAATTCGGGCAGTTGAGTGCTGGCTGTTGGGGGAATTTGCAGTTTTAGGTGCATGGCGAATGCGTAGCCGCCTAGGGCAAAAAATACGCCGTGTCCCAGACTGAGCAAACCTGTGTATCCCCAGATTAAGTCTATGCCGAGGGCTGCAATTGCTAGTGCTAAAAATCTGCCCAATTGGTTGAGACGAGCGTCTGGAAGTATTCCTGGGACGAGCAATATGAATGTCAGGGCGATCGCCCCTACAATTGCTGCTTCTTTTAGCCGTGCCTTTTTTTGTGTATTTTTCATTTTTTTGGCGATCGAAGCTGTAGTTGTTAATTCTCAACAGTGCGTCCTTTTTGCGGAAAAATTCCTCCCGGCTTCACTTGCAGAAAAGCCATAATTAAGGCAAATACCATGACTTTTGCCATGCTGGTGGTGGCGAAAAATGTGAAAAAATCAGCTAAGGGCTTGACAGGAGCAAACATTAATGCTAGTGTTCCAGAGCCGATCAGGTAATTTGCAGTGCCGATCGCCATTGCAGCAACTACACTGCCCACAATCTTGCCGACACCGCCCACAACCACAACCATAAAAGTATCGACAATATAATTTTGTCCGGTATTTGAGCCTACCGAACCGATCAGACTAATCGCGCAGCCAGCGACACCAGCCAACCCCGAACCCAAAGCAAAAGTCAGCGCATCTACTTTCTCGGTAGGTATGCCCAAACAAGCGCTCATGCTGCGATTTTGAGTCACAGCGCGAATCCGCAATCCCCACACAGACTTTTGCAAAAATAGGTAAATTCCCGCCAAACAAATTGCTGTCAGCGCAATAATAAAAAGTCTGGCGTAGGGGAGTTGAAAATTGCCCAAGGGGATGCCGCCGCGCAGCCATGCAGGCGCAGTCACATCGACGTTTTGAGCGCCAAACCAAGGTTTAGTTACTGCGAGTTTGTAAGTTTCGCTTAAAAGTGCGCTGACAGCCCAAGAAATACCCAAAGACAAAGGTAAAATTATGGCGATAAATGTGCTGCGAGTGCGATCGAAATCCGGGCGCCGCTTCAGCACCTGCAACCCGCCAAAAAATAGCAAACAAAACACCGCAATTCCCGCTACCAGCACCCAACTAACACTGCGGACAAACTGCTGCAAAATTAAACTTACGCCCCACGTCGCCAGCAAAGTTTCTAGGGGCCGCCCGTAGAGATAGCGAATCACTCCGCGTTCGAGAATTAATCCTACCAGCGCCGCTACTAAAAAAGCTAAAGGCACGGCAAATAAAATATACATTTCAAAGGCAAATCCTCCCATACCTTTGAAGACATTCTGCACTACAAAAGTTGTATAAGCCCCCAGCATCATCAATTCGCCGTGAGCCATATTAATCACGCCCATCAACCCGAAAATAATCGCCAATCCCAGGGCTGCAATTAGTAAAACAGCGCCGATACTAATGCCGTTAAATAAACCGTCGAGTATGGCCATTTTTTTTCCTTGCTTTTTTATATACAAAAATATTTGTTCTAGAGGCGGGTTTTATCTCCTTGGTGTCAACTTAGAACTAATACCCTCTGTATAATATGGCTGGTAGCCGAGTCTCGATCCCCCTAAATCCCCCTTAATAAGGGGAGTAGGGGTTGACTTTGAATACTTCAGTTCACAATTAAACAGGTGGAATTTAAATACTCTTGTCCCCCCTTATTAAGGGGGGTTAGGGGGGATCGAAGATACGTTACCAAGGTTAATAAAATTGGTCTTGGCTACTTAGGTCGCCTTGAATTTTCCGCCTTTTGCGGGGTCAGACCAATCGCAAGAAAATCCTTGTGTTTCAGCGACAAACTGGTTCCAAGGAATCGGTTTCACTGCTTCTGGCGTAGCAAAAACGATGTCAAACAAACCGTCATCTCTCACTTGACCCAACCGCACAAATTTAGCAAGGTGGTGGTTGTTTTCCAGGGTAACTTTGCCCTCCGGCGCGTCAAAGGTTTGACCCAAAGCTGCTGCCCGCACTTTGTCCAAATCGTCGGCTGTCCCGGCTTTTTCGACGGCTTGCTTCCACAGGTAAACCATGATGTAAGCTGCTTCCATCGGGTCATTGGTCACTCTGTCATTGCCGTATTTTGCTTTGAAGGCTTCGACAAACTTTTGATTTTCCGGAGTGTCCACTGTCATGAAGTAGTTCCAGGCGGCGTAATGACCTTTGAGGTATTCTACGCCGATCGCCTTTACTTCTTCTTCTGCAATACTGACAGACATTGAGGGATACTTGTCCGGCCCCAAACCTGCACCCTGCAACTGTTTGAAAAATGCGACGTTGCTGTCGCCGTTGAGGGAATTGAAGATGACCCCGCCGTCTGGCAAAGCTGCCTTGATTTTAGTAATAATTGGCGTGACTTCTGTACCCCCTAAAGGAATGTAATCTTCCCCAACTAATTCGCCGCCTTTGGCTGCTATCTGTGCTTTGATAATGGTGTTTGCCGTGCGGGGAAAAACGTAGTCAGAGCCGACTAAGAAGAATTTTTTGCCTTTATTTTCTAGCAGCCAGTCAACTGCTGGTTCGATTTGTTGGTTTGGGGCGGCCCCGGTGTAAAAGATGTTTTTTGAGCACTCTTGACCCTCGTATTGTACGGGATACCAGAGCATATGATTTTTTTCTTCAAAGACTGGCAATACTGCTTTGCGGCTGGCGGATGTCCAGCAGCCGAAGACGGTGACAACTTTATCTTGGTCGATCAATTTTTTGGCTTTTTCGGCAAAAGTCGGCCAGTCTGAGTTGCCATCTTCTATTACTGCTTCGATTTGTTTTCCGAGGACACCTCCAGCTTTGTTGATTTCTTCGATCGCTAATTGTTCGGCATCGACAACGCTTTTTTCGCTGATGGACATTGTGCCGCTCAACGAATGCAAAATTCCTACTTTGATCGTGTTTCCACCGCCTGCTGCTGGTGCAGTTCCTGTTGCTGCTGGAGAAGCGGCTGGGGTGGCTGTTGGAGTCGGAGTTCTACAAGCTTTGAGGAATAAACTTGATGTGAGGGTAGCAGAACCGTATAAAAGAAATTTCCGCCGATCGAATCGCTTGGTCATTTTTCTTTGTTACTCTTAAATAGCTCAGTCAGATGATTGAGAATAATAACATATGACGAGCTGATATTAAGACTTGGTTTAGTATACTGTTGTATACTGTGATACGAAAGTTGTTGTTGATTGACAAATTTAAGGTTTTGTGGGATGTTGTGGAAAAATTGGCAGAAATAAAGTTGAGACACCAAAATATGTCATGTCAGCAATTAGTCTGAAATTAGAAACTCGCTTTTTTATACAAACAGGTGATTGATGCTTGGAGTTAGGCAGAAATTCGATCGCACGTTCATAGGAAAATATCAAAGCAGATGACGATCGCCCTTTATACAAATATAGCAACAGCAACATGGGGCTAGACATAAATAACCTAATGAATACAGCCGATACCCGTCAAGCATAAATGGTTTGATTCCCCTACTCTGCAACTGCTTTCGGAGTCAACTGTCCACTGTCCACTGTCCACTGTCAACTAATTTATGGAGAATAGCGGACTCGAACCGCTGGCCTCTGCGGTGCGATCGCAGCGCTCTACCAACTGAGCTAATTCCCCTGATTGACTTTCAATTTAGCATTTTAGATGCCCGATTGCCGAATCTCAAAGGCTGGCAAATTGCATTTGCTTTCAATTTTGCAAACCGTGACCAACATTAGCACGTAACAGCTAAAAACGTCAAGAGTTTTCTGCGGCCGGCTCGGTGGGGGCGATCGAGCAAAGTTGAGTAACTCTGTCCAACTCTAAATCAGCCAAATAGTCCACCGTCCAATTAGCTTGGCGCTGGATCATGTGAAACGGGTAAGTGTGAGTCACGCCCGCTACCTGCATCCCCGCTTTTTTCGCCGCTTCTATCCCCGCAAAAGTATCTTCTAGGGCCAAACATTCGATCGGTTGCAGGTTCAAACCGGGATACTTCTGGTTGAGAAGTTCCACAGCCAACAGATAGCAGTCGGGTTCTGGTTTGCTCGCCGTCAAGTCGTCACCTGCGACAATTAACTCAAAATTTGCAGCCAAACCGGCTCGCTCTAGCACTAATTCTATATCCGATCGCATGGCCCCGCTAACTACGGCCATTTTGAGTCCAGAAACGCGAATTTTGTCAATGAATTCTGCCAAACCTGCATAAATCGGCAATGTTTCCAAACTATCTATTTTTTCTTGATAAGCTTTTGCCTTGCCTAACAGCAAGCGATCGAGGTATGTTTCTGTGAGATATCGTCCCCGGCGCTGCAGCAGTTCGGTAATGCAAGCGCGATCGCTCTTTCCCAAACAAATTTCTCGAAACTCCCCGCGTTTGAGTTGCAGATTTTCATCTAGCATCAGGCGATCGATTAAGTTCTCGTGAATCGACTCGTCATTAATAATAACGCCATTAAAATCAAATAAAACTGCTTTTAGAGTCATTGGTTATTGGTTATTTGTTGTTGGTTATTTGTTGTTGGTTATTTGTTGTTGGTTATTTGTTGTTGGTTATTTGTTTTTGGTTATTTGTTGTTGGTTATTTGTTGTTGGTTATTAGTTATATCGTTTCCGCTTGTATTGGAATGATTTAACCACAGAGAACACAGAGTACACAGAGGGAGAGAATATATATCTGAATCATTCCGATGCTACCGGATTTGATATTATTGGTTATTAGTTATCAGTCATTAGTTATCAGTCATTAGTCATCTTGCCCGAATAGCGAAGTCAAAGGGTAGTCATTAAGCTGTCGGACAAATAAACATTGTATGTTCAGGGCGGGACACCCCACAATACGGGGAATTGTTTTGTGACATATAATTTATATACCGCAAC
>NZ_JBARVX010000610.1:0-8577 GCF_049646505.1 Microcoleus sp. | reverse complement strand
GGGAAAATAGGGTTATTCCCGATCGCATGAAAGATATCTCCAGTCGCATCAAGCATTTATTTATCATGATCGATGAGATTACTGGGGATGAGGGAGGTGTAGAATTTTTAAATGGCATCAACGAGATACTAGACAGGTATGGATTGAAAAATAATGCTTACGGGTTTAATACAAAGGTGATTGTTGCAGATGCTTCTATCGTTGACAAGGCTGTAATTAGCCAACACTTAAGCGATACCTCTGCTGAACCGGATAAAATCTATTTTCGGAAAGCTAAAAATTCAGGTTTACCTCTGTCAGTCGAGCATTTTAAGTTTAAGGAAACTGACGCGACTGTCATTAATACTAACTCGTATCCTGCTAAAAGCTTAAGCATGACATACAAAGTTTTCATTGAATCTTGTAAATTTAATGAAGATGATTTGCTAAGGCTAGAGACTGATTTAACCAAGAGTATACAAGGCGAAATCTTACAGGATATAGAATCTCTGTTACAACGCTCTGATATTGAACAATTGATAGTTTATATTCAAGATAAACAAAAACTGGGTAATTTGATAGACAAGATTAGATCACATCGAGGTGAGTTTGAAAAAGGAAGAGATTATATCGAAATACACGCTGATATTGGTGAGGAGGAAAAAGAGTTAGTTCAAAAATGGAAAAAAAATGCGAAAGTAGTATTTATGACTGCTTCAGGTAGTCGTGGGTTATCTTTTCCCAAGGCTAAACACATTTTGGTTGAGATTCCGAGGTTTGAAATAGAGAAAAACCTGATGGAATTGATTCAGGTAATTTATCGGGGGCGCGGAAAGGATGAGATTGATAATCAGGACAAAGAATTAATTTTCTATTTGGGCGATCGGGTAGTGTATTTTGAAGACAACAAAGAGATATCAATACAGGAAAGTAAACTGAGCCTTTTAAATATTCTGTTGATTTTGAAAGCATCTATAATGACGCGAATTTATGGTTGCGGGCAAGTTGGTTCCGATAAGTTTATCATTATACCGATCGGCGGCAAGTCTGTATTGGCTGCTGGCGAAACATTTTCGTCCCAAATGAAAAAGCTAATTGACTTGTTGAAAAGCGAACACAGGAAGAACAGGAGCGATCGGCGTTTACCACAGGTCTATAATAGTCTAGAAGATTTACTCGGTCAAGCTGATTTTGCATTGAGAAATAATGTTGAGTCTAGTGGTAAATCTCAGACTTCGTATCTTGCACAGCGCGAGTTTTTCAACAATCAATTTTTCCAGTTAGTAAGTGAAGGTTTCGATAAGTTATTAAGCCTTGACAACCTGGAACTCGGCTACATGAGTGGTGGTTTGTTAGTTGTGCCGACTGCATCGAAGACTTTGGAGGAAACATACATGATGCCTCTGGTAAAAATAGCGAAAACAGCGAATAGTGAACTTTGGCAGAATATGCAAACAATTAGCCGTAGTAATTTCTATTCGGAGACTTTACAATTTGCAATTAAAGATGCGATGGAGTTAGTTCAAAAACTGACAAATTCTGTGGAGAAAACACAGAGATTTGAGCAAAGCAGCCAGCGAAATGACCAGTATTATGCTTTGCCATTGTTTGCATTTATTGCTGGTGAAGTATTCAGGGAATATTTTGCCAGCAACCCGGAAGAACCGAAATACCAACATTTTAGAGAGATATTGACTCAATATGTCCGGGCGCTGTACCCTGTTGGTAATGTTTTACCTATTGGAGACAAGTATCAAGATTTCCCATTTGTTGTGTTTAGGAGTTATAGTTTAGAAGAAGTCAGGGAAAAGATATTTACGGATAAGTATCTTTTGAGTTCAAATGAGTTAAATATACTAAATTTAATTTTGTCTGAAAAAATGTGAAATCGGGGGTTGACAGGGTGAACGTTTTAAGATTGGATAATAGCGATTTAGTAACGGTAGATTATGGCGATTTGCTGGACAAAATTTTAGAAGTTTTGCAGGAGAATAACCCGTTTAGCATTTCGGGCGATCGCAAACGTTTACTAATAGATATTGACGAGGTAGCTAACCAAACAGCAAGTTGCCAACAAGTTCATAATTCTTTGGGTGATTCAGAATTTCAAGCAGATTCTGCTACGGTGAACTTTCTCCCGGAAGTTGAGGTGCGTTTTCGCAGTCAAGTTAGGGATATTCAAGCTTGTTTGCGCCATAAGTTAGAAGCTGTTTTGGGAAATAGTATTGCAATTGAACAGTTTGCAGCTAGTTTAACCAGTCCCCTAGAGTCTTTTAAAGGTAAGGGAAGTGAGTTAGGTTTTAAGTATGATTTTGGCAAATGCTATGATGGTTTGCAGAAACAGAAGCTGAGTTTGGAATGCTTGGATTCTGGTGTTGATTCACTTTTAAAGTTTCATAAAGTAACTATTATCGTCCGTAATGCAGATATTTTTCAGGAAGAGTTGAAAGCAGGTTTAAAGAATTATATTGCTGAAAATACTGATAATCAAGACTATCGGGAAGAACTTAATTCCCTGCTTGATGAAATGGTGGAAAATCAAACTTCTGATTTTCACCGTCTGGTGCGAGTTGTGGATCGGGAAACTCTGGGACAATTGAAGAAAGAAGCGAAAATTACTTACTTGGAATATCTTTTAGAAAATATCGATCCTGCTACAGAAAATGTGCGCGGTTTAATTTATTTGAAAGATTTGATTCGCCGTCTCAGATTGATGGAAGCATATATTAGTGATATCGATAAAGCTGACGGCTATTACTCGGTTAACTATCAGGGAACTCAGGTTAATTATAGAGATATGTTTTCGCGATCGGAAGCTTTGGATGCGCTTCCCATCATTCCAATTATAGCAGGTAGTCTGGGAGAAACTACGGATGATTCTGGGGGCGACCGCCAATTTATTTTTGGCCTCAAACTCAAGTTTGGCAATCCCGTACAATCGCGTGGGGGCGATCGCGTATTGGACTACTATCTTAATTTGTTAAATCCCGACAGCGAGGAACATCTCGCCGCATTGGAGGCACCAGCAGATCGTGAGAGTTTTTTCCGCAAAGTATTAAAAATAGCGTTTTTATATCACTTTGTCTTTGCTTCGTCTCAGAACCCGCTAGCAGACAATTACAGCCAAGAAGCTGAACTGGAATACGATCCGATCGCAGGATTTGAGCGAGTAGTTTTGCCGACATTGCAGAGTTCTAACGAACCAAATAAAAAGCAGCTTTTCCGCAATTTTTTTAAGCGTTTTCAAGAAATCAATGTCACCTACAAAATCAACTGTCTCAAGCAATTGCTGCAAAAGTTTATCTTAGATCGAACTATTTTACCATCTCGAACAGAACCGCGACAGATTCTGATTAAAAGAGGTCTACTTGAAAATATAGATAAGATTTTGACAACCGGAAGATTTTTCAAGGAGGTTGTGGGGCGCAATCCCAAGGAAACGCTTCAGTATATTTCGGTGGGAAAGCCGAATATCAACCCAAGAGCAATCTGTCAATTGCCTCTGAATATTACTATTGAAGATGTGCGTTATTTCCCAAGTGATGAATCCCAAAGTTTTAGCATGGAATATAACATTAAAGGCATCCAGTCTTTACCAGTCATTTGGGTTCCTAAAGCAGAGCGTTCTAGAGAGGTTTTTTATAAAAATTTTCATAATAAATCCGTCGTATTTCCCTATGACAACCGACGCTTAGACAGCAAGGGAGGTTTCAAACCACAAGCGGCTTTTGTTTACAAGTTTGCTGTTTCGCTGATGTCGTATATTTGCCTGCAAATATTGTTAGATAAATTACCAAATAATTTATTTGTGCCGATGGTGAGACTTCATGAAGGCGACTCAAAGAATCCCTCACATTCGGAAAAGTTTATCGGACATTTTTCTAAGACCTTATGTCATATTTTGAGCGAAAAACACCGAGCAAACTCCAAAGGATTCCGCATCAGGGGAACTCCGAGCGGTTTGACAATCCGAAACGGTTTGAGTTCCCTGTATTCAATACTGCCTAAAAAGTTTCGATTTAACAACGTGCAGCTATCTCCAGAGTTGGATAATTTAGCGATTATTGCAGTATCTACCAGGGACAGCGATGTGAGAAAGGGCGGGATTCGCGATCGCAGAAAAGCCTGTTTGATTGGCGAAATCACCGGAATCAGGCGTCAAGAAGATGATAGTATTCAGGTAGGAATGCTGAAAACTTTTTCCGAAAACTATAGCCTTCAGCATCTTTATACTCAGCCGTCAATTCTCGCAGATATTGTCAGTCAGTTATACAATCGAGGATATCGAAATTTTTTATATATCTCGCAAGCACCTTATATGAGTACCCTGCACATCACTCAAAATGATGAAGACGATCGATTGTTTTTTATGTCAAAAGATATCATCCGAATTTTGAAAGGAGAGCGGGAAGATATTAGAGTTTACCCGGTATTTTTTGATAAATACTACGTCCACAGTCCCCAAGAGCATCGGGGAGAATCTTTTTATATTCAAGATACAGCGGAGCTTGCGGACTTGTTTGCGGATAGCAGCAAGCAAGCTGCTGTGTTTTTCAATTTGTTTAACGGGATTAAAGTAGAGCAAGGTGAAAAAAACTTTTACAGTGGAGTGATTTCCTATTCGACGCTATTGAATATTTACGAGGGAATTCTCGACGACCAAAATATTCGTGAAGGTTTGATTTATAATGGTACAATGAAAGATACTTTACTGCACTATTTGACAATATTTCACTTTTCTCGGTACGAAGCCCGTCAAAAAATTAGTCTCAAGTTAGATCCGTTCGATCGCATTATTGGCAATGACTCAGTTGGTGCTTTATCTGAATTCAGTCACGCGGGTGGTAGTGCTATTTTTAATTCGCTGGCATTTTTGAATAAGGTAAGAGAAGTATTGAGCGTAACTCAGACGGTATAATAATCAATAAACCAAAACACTCAGTCAAACAAATATGGCAGTCAAAGTAGGAGATACCGCACCGGATTTTACCTTAACTTCGCAAACTGGCGCATCAGTCAGCCTCAAGGATTTTCGAGGTCAAAAAAACGTCATCGTCTACTTTTACCCGAAAGACGATACACCGGGATGCACGGCGGAAGCTTGCGCTTTTCGGGATAGTTATGAAGTTTTCAAAGATGCAGGTGCAGAAGTAATTGGGATTAGCGAAGATTCGCAGCAGTCTCACGAGAAATTTGCCTCGAAATATCAGTTGCCATTTACACTATTGAGCGATACTGGTAATAAAGTTCGGCAATTGTACGGCGTTCCTGCAACAATGTGGATTATGCCCGGTAGAGTAACTTATGTCATTGACAAACAAGGGGTTGTCAAGCATATTTTTGACTCGATGTTGGATTTTAAGGCTCACGTTTCGGAGGCGCAGAAGACTTTGGAAGCTATTAAAAGTTAGGTGGAAAAAAACCAAGAAAAAACTAAAGTCCTTACTACGAACGAAAGGTTTGTAGTAAGGACTTTAGTCCTGAATTGCTAACGACTTGCAGCCATTAACAATTAGAAATTATCTAGCTTTTGCCAACACTAGATTTTTCGTGTGTTGCGCTTTCAGCAGTTTTGCCATGTTTGCTATTACCGTTACCGTTGCCGTTGCGCGGTTGGATAACTCCATAGCCACCGCGAGTCTTGCGTTCGTAGAGCACGTTAATTTCGTCTGTTTCGGAATTGCGGAACATATAGAAATCGTGATCTATAACCTGCAATTGTTCTAAAGCTTCTTGCACAGTCATTGGAGGCATGGCAAAATACTTAGTCCGCACTACCTCGGCAGGAAGTTCGGGAGTTCGATCGCCAATCAAATCCTCTGCTACAGGATGTTCATCAACCACCGCAATTGTTTTGGGACTGCTCTGGATTTTGTTGTCGTGGCGTTTTTCCTTAAATTTCCGCAGTTGACGAGCGATCTTGTCGGCAACCAAATCGATGCTGGCATAAAGGCTTTCCGTGCTTTCTTCAGCCCGAATCACGCTGCCGTTAGCATAAATTGTCACCTCAGCAGTGTGCTTAGGATTGATCCTGGGGTTACGAGCCACCGACAGATGAATATCGACTTCTGTAGTCAAAGTTTGAAAATGGCTAACTGCCTTTTCAATCTTTTGGTTGACGTACTCGCGAATCGCATCGGTGATTTCTATATTTTTACCCTGGATAACAAGCTTCATAGAGCTCCCTCCCTTCTGTAACTTGGGTATAGTTTATACAATAGCATTATGTATTCAACAAAACACTTTTCTTTCAATTTTTTTTATATGTTGACAATTCTTGATTTAAACTGTGCCAATATTCCGTAAAAACACTATTGATTTTTTTCATGCTTTCCCCTACTGTACCTCAACACCTAAATGCACAACCCTGCTTGCTCCTCGATTGGGGACAAGTGCCCTACTCCCAAGCTTGGGAAATCCAGCAAAAACTGGTGCAAGAGCGCCGGGAAAATCCTGATTTGCCTGATGTGCTGATTTTGCTGGAACATCCGCCGGTTTACACTTTGGGATTGGGATCGAAGTTGGAATTTCTGAAATTTGACCCCGATCGCAGTCAGCCGGAATTGCACCGAATTGAGCGGGGCGGCGAGGTGACTTATCACTGTCCGGGCCAGTTGGTGGGCTATCCAATTTTAAATTTGCGCCGTCACAAACAAGATTTGCACTGGTATTTGCGGCAGTTGGAGGAAGTGCTGCTGGGAGTGCTGGAAGTTTCCGGGATCAAGGGTTCGCGGGTGGCGGGAATGACAGGGGTTTGGGTGGATGGTACCAAGGTGGGGGCGATCGGGATTAAAGTCAGCCGCTGGATTACGATGCACGGTTTTGCCTTAAATGTGTGTCCGGATCTAACAGGTTTTGGGCAAATTGTACCTTGCGGGATTCCCGATCGACCCGTTGGCAGTTTGGAGCAATTTATACCGGGAATTGAGGTCGATCGAGTGCGATCGATCGTTGTCGCTGAGTTTGCTCGCGTTTTTGGAGTCGAAATTGTGCGATCGAACCTGTAGGGTGCATAGCTGTCAACCTTACTATTAACGATCGTAGTGCGATCGCTCTTGAATCATCAAAAACATCAGGCTTAATTCCCCACCCGATCGCTTAAAAACTCCAGACTAAGGATGCCAAATATCGAATCGAATTAACCAGGCGGTATTTGCAAGACTTGCGCGTATTGTAGAGATAATTTTAACGGTCTGTACTTACTGACTGAAGAATTGAGAAAATTGGTGGTACAATACGAGACCGCGCGCTTCTCTAACCAGAGAGAGAAGCAAGACCTATGCAGAAATACCTCCTAAGAGTTTTGCGATCGCCCCTAGCGTCAGCTAAGATTCTTGTTAGTTAATTGCGATCCGCTCAGGAGAAAAAACTTATGGCAGATATGTCCGGTCAAGATCCCTCGGAAATTAAAATGGCGACGGTTGATGAAGAAAAAAAAGGCGCAGCGTTTAGCGGTACGGTCATCCTTGCTATGGATTCCGAGGGTGGGGAAGTCGTTTTCTTCAGAGACTTTTTGATTGAAGATTATCAAGGCGAACTTACCGCTTATCTAGCAACAGATGGCAATCTAACGAAAAGCATCGATTTAGGCGAACTCAAGCATACAATCCCCAGCTTTAAGATGCCAATTCCGATGGGAACGGATACATCGCCCTACAATACAGTCGTCCTGCGCGACGAAAAAAGCAAGAAAAAAATTCTGACTATCGATCTGTAAAAATTGTATATCTACCAGTAAGATCCTATAGGTCTGCATTAAGGAATATCCGTTTCCCTACCGCACTCTCACCTTCGGAAAAACCTTTTTTTTCCTGAAGTCCGATCGCTCTTAAATTAAGATGCGTCACTTTCGATCGAACAGCGCAGTTTTGCGATCGCTCGTCAAGTGACGCATCCTAATTTTTAAAACGGAATCGGATCGTAATCGGGATTTTCCGGCTCGTTAGACGAACTCGAAGAGCGATCGGAATCGTAATTTAAAGGCTGCGAGTTCCAATCAGAATTAGACGGGCGGTTAGCGCCCGCTGGAGGGCTGCTAGAACTGCGGTTGCGCGAGCCTAAAGGAACCACATTGCTCGGCACGTTCGCCGGGGCGCTGTCGCGAATTTGAGCCTGTTCCGGGGCATTTCTAGTTGCGGGAGCAGCACTCGCGGCCTCGGCACCGACACTGTAAATCCTTTGGGCTGTCAGTTCAGCGCGCTTTTCTTTAATACCATCTATTTCCATCGTATTCATACCCAGCCGACCTTCAATAATCACCCGATCGCCCTCGCGATATTTATCGTGAATTTCTTGAGCCAAATTACCCCATCCTATCACCTTCAAACGTTCGGGCGGATCTTCAGGTTTTGGGCCTGGAAACTGCACCAGCATCTCAGCGATGGGAACTTGATTGTCTGGAGTATAACGGAGTTGCGGTTGTTGAGTTATTTCCGCCATTAAAATGCAGCTATTCATAACTTAATTTGTCAGTTGTCAGTTGTCAGTTGTCAGTTGTCAGTTGTCAGTTGTCAGTTGTCATCGGGAATGGGGCATTGGGACTGGGGCATTGGTCAGTAGTCAGTAGTCAGTAGTCATTAGTCATTAGTCATCGGGAAT
>NZ_JBARVX010000609.1:0-2290 GCF_049646505.1 Microcoleus sp. | reverse complement strand
TCGGCGGCGCAGGAGTCGGGGCTGTAGTCGCCGTCTGCAGGCGGATCGGATGCGCCGTGGCCCCGGAGGTCGATCGCCAGAAGGCGCTGGTTTTGACCGAGATTTGCTCGCAAAAGTGCGCTCGTCTCGTCCCAGACTCCGATGTCGTAGGCCATACCGTGTACTAACAGGACGGGGATGGCTTGTGGTTCTTCGCCACTTACCGCGCCCGTGTCGGTGAGATTGAGTCGCCCCGCAGGGCCCGCGACAGTTGTAAAGTGCATAAAATGCCTCGACTTCTACAAGGAATTACAATGTTTTATTCTTAAACAATTTTGACTTCAAATTCGGCACCCCAACATTCATATATGGGTGCAGGTAGACTGTGGAAAGTGGCTACAATGTCATCGGCGCTACAGGTTCAATCTCTCCATTAAAACCTCCGACCTGATTTGTTCGCAATACCCAAGCTTCCCCACCCTGTTCGAGAAAGGCTTGAGTCACTTCATCGCTTGTCAGACGCGGTAGAATTGTGCGCCAACTTAGCAAACTTCGGCGAATCTTTTGCAGCGGACGATCTTCTAAAGTGCTGCCCAAAACTTCAGCTTGATTCTTCCAGTCGGCGCGTGCGGTTCCACACGGCAACAGCAGCCGTTTTAACTTTTTGCTCAACTTTTCTAACTGCTCTAATTTATCTAATTCTTCGGGGTGTTGCTGTTTCGATGCTTCGATATTTGGGAGAGACAGAAGCGATCGAGCAATTTGCCGCATTGCTGCATACAAAGCTTGATTGGAATCTTGAGTGCAATTGTAGTCAGGCCCAACAAACGTCCCTCCGGTGCCATCGCCAATCCGGTAACGAGCCGCCATGATTTCTAACTGGTAAATCAATCGATCGAGCGGCGATCGCTTCTGGCCGTCCTGGGTTTCATACTCGCTCGTGAAGGCATCGAATTCGATTATCGTATCGCAAACCGGGCGCAAACCCAACCAGCCAAACTGTCTGTCGCCCATGTAGCGCGACCAATGCAAACTCCCAGCAATCAGCCCCTCCTGGTTGTGCGTGTAGATTTGGTGATAAACAATGTCAAACCGCAGTTCATTCGCCAGCGGTTCTCGCACGACTGTCGCGAGTCCGTAAGCAAAATGCCCGAAGTAGAGCGGAGTTTTGGTAGCTGGTTCTGCTTTTTTCCCTCCAATCCCACCATAGATGTGAATCAGTAAGGCTCGTTTTCCTTCGTGCCAATTAACTGGATTTCGATTTGATTTGAAACAAAGCAATGCCTTGCTGGTTGTTCCCTTCTGAGCTACCAGATTGCTCCAAGACTCGTGTTTGAGGTAGTGTTTAACTGAGGTTTGGGCTGCAATCTGTCGGTCAGCTTCAACCTGCAACAAACTCCGAGGCGCGATCGCCTGCACGACAAATTGCCCCGATCGATCCGGCGCACCGTAAATATACCATCCAGTTTCATTTAGGGGCGATTTCTCAATGTTTTTGCTGGTGGAAGAAGCATTCTGATTGCTATTGGCAATTACTGGAGGCAGGCTAACGATTTCTCGGGCTCCCGCGAATTGTCGCGAGGCGCGATCGAAGTGAATTACCTCAAACAAATCACCGTTCGGCTGAATCGATCGCACAAATTTCACTAACCCGTAATAACGTCCGGTAATTTGCACTGGTTCGCAAGCAACGGTCAGAATGTTGTTTTCTGCAAATTGTTCCACACCCACGGGTTCTTGCAGCATCACAATTACATCATCGTGAGGATGCGAACCCGCGATCGACTCTAGGGGATTAACTTGTAGCCAGTGATTGAGCCTGGTTGGGTGAACTTTGCCTTGTTTTTGGCTGCGTTCAGCTTGAGGACTGAAATGCACGTCTTTCGTCACAGCCCGAACGTAGGCCTGCACCAGGCGATCGTCACTAAAGCGCAGGATCGCAATTTGTCCCACCAAATGCTGAAATTCACAAGGCGCGTGATGAATTTCAAACAACGCGCCTTGAATCGTTTGCCGTTGGTGAATGGCCGGCAAAATTAATCGCCCCATCCAAGGCGCAATGGGGCGGTAATATTCGGGCGACACAGATCGATCGATCGGATAAAACTCCGGTCGGTTGAAAGCCGCTTGCTGGTAGCGTTCGTAGTTACTCAATTTGGTTGACAGTTGACAGTTGACAGTTGACAGTTGATTGTTGACAGTTGACAGTTGACAGTTATACCATTTTTCTTTCATATGTGGTATTGATCAAATCCGAAGCCCCCCTTAGTAAGGGGGGGTTGGGGGGGTAATATCTAGCGCTACTTTATGA
>NZ_JBARVX010000608.1:0-4053 GCF_049646505.1 Microcoleus sp. | reverse complement strand
CCCCCCAACAGTGCTCCGCTGGAAAATTTAGAGGGATATTACCAGCAACTAGAAACGCTGCTGCTGAAAATTGGATATTTGCAGCCGCACACAGCAGCGAGTAGGATGGAAAAGTTTCGGCGTTTGTACAATCGCGCTTATCCGACAGTGGATGAAGTCGCCATGCTGCGGGGCACTCTCCGCCAAACAGATTGGGCAATAAAAAATTACGCGCGATCGCCAGTTTCTGATACTCTGGATGCGTTGCCGGAAAATCCAACCGATGGCTGAGAGAAATGCCGATAATTTGGGATGTGAGATTGAGGATTTTTGGCGATCGGGATTTACCGGCTTGTCACCAAAGAAACCGGGTTTCTTGACTAAAAACCTCAAGTTCAAGGTAATTTCCCGGCAAGAAACCCGGTTTCTAGCACGGGTGCGTTTCCGATAAATCTAAAATCCCCAATCTCAAATCTCAAATTGATTGGCCAGCAAGCTAAAAAATCTTAAACTTGAAATTTACAGTGCAGAAGGAGTAAGACGTGGCAGAGCGGTTTCCCAAACGATCGATATTATCAGTGATGTCCTCGATAGCCTCTGCCAACTCCGGGCAAAACCCGCCTCAATCCGGCAAAGCAACTCAGTCTGGCAAATCCGGCCGCCGCCCGCAGCGACAGTCAAACAAGCCAGAAATTACAGCATCCGAACCTGCGACTTTCTCGCGACAACCGAGTCGCGTCACTCAAATTAGAGCCAATTCTCCCGCGCCTTCCCCCGAAGAATTCAATACACAAGACTTTTTGTCCGATCCCAGATCGGCAATTAATCCTAGAAAACCCAGAACTACCAAAATTGGGCAGTCGAAAAGCCGCCAACCTCGCAAAAAAAATCTCGCTGCTGTCGATTTGTTCGATTTTCCACAGCCGAATCTGGAAAATGTGAGGGCGATCGCCAGCGAACCCACCACCGAATCTCAAACGACAACTGCCCCTGCAGCCCGTGGAAGTCGCCCCATTTCGCGTCCAGCGCCGATTCCAGACGCGGAAATGCCTCCGAATGTCAAAAAAGCCCCGCTGCCGAAACCTCGCCCGCAAGGGAGCCAGAGACCGGGCAAACGCCCTGCACCTCGGAGCGTACCGCCGTTGGTGTACGCTACTCGGTTGCTGATTTTGGGAGTTGGGATAGCGGTGATTTGCGGTACGCTGCTGTCGGTGGCGAATGCTGTGAGCCGATCGGCTGTAGCGACACCAGAAACCCCCGCAGAGCAAAACAACCAAGCCGACAGCGCAGTTGCAGCCCCGGCCGCTTCAGAAGCGCTGCAACTGAATCAAGAATTAGGAGCTTTGAAAACGCGACTTCAGGTGATGGCAACAGAAAATCCTACCTTGACTGCGGGAATATTTTTAGTTGATTTAGATACAGGAAGCTACCTAAATTTTAACGGCGACGCTCCTTTAGCTTCGGCGAGCACGATTAAATTGCCAATTTTAGCAGCTTTTTTTCAAGCAGTAGATGAGGGTAAAGTACGGTTAGATCAAGTGCTGACGCTGAAGCAGGAACACATTGCGGGCGGTTCTGGGGAGATGCAAGACGACCCTCCGGGCAAAAAATATTCGGCTTTGGAAGTTGCCAGAAAGATGATTGTTATCAGCGACAATACGGCGACTAATATGATGATTGAATTGTTGGGAGGTGCTGAGATTTTGAACCAGCATTTTGCCGCCTGGGGTTTGAGGGCGACGGTTTTGCGGAATAATTTGCCGGATTTGGAGGGAACGAATACTACTAGCCCGAAGGATTTGATTAATATTATCGCCCAGGTCGATCGCGGAAATTTGGTTTCGGTCAAATCGCGCGATCGGATGTTTCAAATCCTGCGCCAAACTCAAAACGATTCGTTGCTTCCGAGAGGTTTGGGCGAAGGTTCAGTAATTGCCCACAAAACGGGTAACATTAATACAATGCTGGCGGATGCGGGGATGGTGGATTTGCCGAACGGGAAGCGTTATTTGGTGGCGGTGATGGTGAAGCATCCCCCGGAAACCGAGAAGTCGGCTCAAACATTAATTCGGGATATTTCTCGGATGAGTTACCGCTACTTGAACGGCGGGGAAACGCCGGCAGATTCGCAAGTTAAAATTAAAAATTGAAAATTCAACCGGGTTTTTGCAGGCCAGTCTCGTAGACTCGATCGAACTATACATCAGTTTGTATGATGAAACTAAACATCCAATTTGCTTGTTTGCTAGCGCTTTCGACTTTAGCCGCAGGAGTCTCCCCCGCCTGGAGCAATCCCGCTGGTGCGGATGACAGCCAACTCACCGATATTACAGTTATTTCCAACAATATCGAACTCAATCGCGCCAAAAACTTAGCCCGTCAAGTCGCAGAAAAGGCTAACGGAGGCTTGGGAAAATATCGAGCGGAAGCTGCAATGCACGGTGCCTCGGCGCAATCGCCTTATGTTGAAAATGCCGACGGTAGTTGGACATTTACTTTTCAAGGACATCAACCGGGTGCCTCTGTGTATACGGTGGAGACGGTGGTAACGGTTTTCCCGGATGGGAGGGTGAGAGTCGATTACAACGGGCGAATTCGCAACTCGTTTAATGTCCGGTAAAATAAATCAGAACCAAGCTACAAAACTCTCACTTCTGACGAGTGCGCCTCGGCTTCAGTTTCGTTCATCTCGTCGAGTTTCTGCCAAACTTGCTGCATCAATTCATCCAACCCAACTCGACTCACGGCCGAAATCACCAAAACCGGAGCACCGCTGATTTCTTTCAACCGGGCGATTGCTTTTCCGATGTCTTCATCTTCGAGATCGATCGCATCTACCTTATTAAAAGCCAAAATCTGCGGCCTCTGTGCCAATCCCCGCCCGTAAGCTTTCAATTCTTCCTGAATTGTGACGTAATCGGCGATCGGATCTTCATCAGTAATATCAATTAAATGCAGCAGCAAGCGAGTCCGTTCGATGTGCCGCAAAAACTCGTAACCCAAACCCGCGCCTTCGTGAGCCCCGGAAATTAATCCCGGAATATCAGCAAAAACAGTACCGTCGCCGCTCGGTTTTCTGACTACTCCCAAATTCGGGATTAAAGTTGTAAACGGATAATCTGCTATCTTGGGGCGAGCTGCAGATAATGCAGAAATTAGCGTTGATTTGCCGGCATTTGGCAAGCCAATAATTCCTACTTCAGCTAACAGTTTCAATTCCAGCCGCAAAAATTTGTGTTCTCCTTCTTTTCCCGGTAGGGCATAATCGGGAGCGCGGTTAGAATTGGTCAGAAAACACTTATTTCCTAAACCGCCTTTGCCGCCTTTGGCAACACAAACAGTCTGTCCGGGCGTCACTAAATCTGCTAAGATTGCCTGAGTTTCCGCGTCGTAAACTACTGTACCGCAGGGAACTTCGATCGTGCGATCGTCCCCAGAGGCCCCAGTCATATTTTTCGGCGCGCCCCGCTTCCCATCTTCGGCTTTAAAAATCCGGTTGTACTGAAAATCTAGCAGCGTTTGCAAACTTTCCACCGCCACCAAAAACACTGAACCGCCCCGCCCGCCGGTGCCGCCGCTCGGCCCGCCCGCCGGTACATACTTTTCTCTGCGAAAAGCTACCATACCGTCGCCGCCGTTGCCGGCTGCGACTTGAATATCTGCTCGATCGATAAATTGCATAATTTAGTCAGTAGTCAACGGTCAACAGTCAACGGTCAACAGTCAACAGTCATGAGTTATTATGATACCAGATTTAGGTACAATATTCCTCTTTTCCTTGAGTCTGCGCCGGCGGACGAAAGCCAAGTTTAGCCGCGATTTACAGTTTCCGAAAAAATATAATTATAGCTATTGTGAAAAGTAGTGCAGAGCGGCGTTGCTGATTTACGGTATGAATCAACTTTTATCGGAAGTTATAAAACTCACAATACTTGGCTTATAGGAATTTGAAAATCTTTAATTCATACCTGTATTCAGCAACGCCATAAATGGGTTTTCTTCCCCGGATTTAGTGTAACTTGAACGATCGAGCCAGAACTTCCCGATTTACTACTTTTGTAGTACACTTGTAAT
>NZ_JBARVX010000607.1:0-4948 GCF_049646505.1 Microcoleus sp. | reverse complement strand
ATCCATCCACTCAAAAAGCGACTGCGCTTGAGCGACGGTTGGATAGATTCGGTAGCGGTAATTCATGGTTAACATTTCACTACCATAGCACATTTAGTGACGAGTATGTCTCTGGTAAATATAAAGCTGTCCTAGAAGGACGGGGTTTTCGACCCAATTTTCTGATAATATTTGCCGCACCGTTAATCTCTGCATCGATCGGCAGCGCGCGTCTTAGAACAGTACAAACCTCCTTTGATTCGCTTACCTGAAAGCTGCAAACTGTCTGGTTTTTACCGACTACTGCTGGCACAACTTCTCCGTCTAAAAAACTCGATTTAGATTTGTAGCACTTGTCTCGTTCTACAAATCGCCATTTTTTTAAATCGCCCTCTTGCTGGAGTCTATCTTTGACTTTAGCTGTCGGTATTCGGACAAAGTTCGGGTAGGTCGCTTTACCCCTATTATAGCCTTTCTCAGAAAGATGAGGTGCTCTCGCGGGCCTAAAAGCATCGGGCCTAAAAGCATCGGGCCTAAAAGCATCGGGCCTAAAAGCATCGGGCCTAAAAGCATACCTCACCTTTGTGAGAACCGCTATAACTTCTTAGTTCTGAACTTTATTCCAACCAAAGACTGTGACACTGACTTGGTAATTTTCGGAACAATCTATAATTGTTATGACTGCTTTCTTTTCCGCATCTCTCATCCTCCTTATAGCGCGAGCCTCCGAGAAATTTTGCAGCCTTACGGACGAGAAACCTTGAGGTATCTTAAGTTTGGCGCGTTCTGATTGAATCCTAGATTTTCCATTATTGAACCGCTGCTTCCAAAACTTCAACTTGTGAGCGTTAACTATCAAAGGTTTACCGTTACTATAAACGCAAGTTAACCAGTTGTTGATGCGGCAGTATCTTCCCAAAATACCTGTTGCTTCGAGACGGGAACTAGGAGTTGGTTCGGTGAAAGATTTGCGGACGTATAATATCCCAAATTTGCAGGTTGTGCATTTTTTTTTGAGTTTGTATATCTGATATTTTTTCACTTCTTATGGTAAACTTAGTCAGAGAGTATCTGTCCGAAGAGGTTCTTTAACTTTGTTTTTAAGAAGCAATACAGCTAGATAATAAACTACTTTAAAAGCTTGTCCGGGATATGATAACTCATACATTTTTCCTTTTTTTTCTATAATTTTTGCAACCTCGATTTTGGGTTGATTTCTCCTGTTTTTCCTAATTTTTATAAAATTTGGAAAAAACTAAAAAATTTAGCAACAGATTTGAGATGACTTTGTGCCGTTTGAGAGTAAAGCAGTCCGCTATTTTTGTTGATATTGGTTGTTTTGTAAAGTTCAAAATATTTAACTGCACTTTTATTGTTAACGTACCGCTGCCGACTTGCTTCGTAAATTCCAACATTAAACGGGTTGTTAGACTATCTTACAATTTGAGCGAGAATGCGTTGTCGAGTTCTGTTAAATGCCATAAATCTTTTTGTACTGCATATATGTTTTTCCGCCTCCCTTGACTAATTTTACTCGGATTTGGTAAATATCTAATCCGGTATACTTTAGTCTCCTTTGCCCTTTCATCCCTGGAGTTTAGTCGCAGGGTTTTTATGGAATTTTTTATAAATTATAGTTCTCTAGATTTACCGGGTTAAGTGTATCTGCTAGAATAGATGGGGTTCTGTCGTGTAGTTTTTATGATTGAAGAGGAAAAACAGCAAGATCGAGATCCTAACTCAACTGGGGAAACCCCAGAGGGCTCGCCAATGGCAAGCGAAACTCCGCCAGCACCAGCAAGCTCAAATGGATCTGCCGATTGGGAGCTAGAACTTGCTCAAGCTTATCAAAGTGCTCGGGGAGGCTCCCCGGCCAACGAATCTGGATCTACCGTCACAGTTGGTTCCACCAACAGCCCGACAGTAGACGGGGCAGATTCTTTGAAAAGGGAAGCCGCCCAATCTAGAGATGAAAAAGAGGCTTTGAAAACTCAGTTGCAAGCCGCATCTGCTCAAGTAGAAGAGCTGAAAAATCAAAATCTCCGCTTAGCAGCAGATTTTGACAACTTCCGCAGGCGCACCCAAAAGGAAAAAGAAGAGTTAGATTTACAGGCAAGATGTGACACGATTAAGTCGATCTTACCGGCGATCGACAATTTCGAGCGCGCTCGATCGCACATCAAGCCGCAAAACGACGGCGAAATGAACATTCACAAAAGCTACCAAAGCGTTTACAAGCACATGGTAGATAGCCTCAAGCAAATCGGGGTTTCTCCGATGCGCCCCGAAGGCGAACAGTTCGATCCCAACTTCCACGAAGCTCTACTGAGCGAACCAAGTGACGAACACGAGGAAGGAACAATCATTCAAGAACTAGAACGCGGCTACATTCTGGGCGATCGCGTCTTGCGACACGCCAAAGTGAAGGTTGCAGCGCCTGGGATATCTGTGGTAGCCTCAGATGAAAATCTCGATAGTTCGGAAAGTTAATCGGGATACAAGCTACTGCATTCCTCGAACTTACAGACCCCCGAATAGAATTCGGGGGCCCGAAGGTGGCAGACTCACCAACTTCTTAATTCAGGACTAAAAGCAGATTGGCGCTTTCTTAACAAATTCTGAAAAATGTTTTAACCCGCCCAAAAACGGGTACAATCCCCCGACTCATACCATGTTTGATTTGCAATTTTCGAGGGAAATGACTGACTGCATAAAGGTTTGGAATACAGACCGATAGTTGCATTCTTTCTTTTAACTGGTATTAATTCGTGTCGGTTCCCAAAATTGAGACTTTTGTTCGACCGCCCAAATTAATCGGTGAAGTAAATCGAAAATTATTCAATTTTTCAATCGACAGACCCGTATTTGATATTGCCTGATGACACTAAGTCTATTTCCTACAAATCCGATCGGGTAATGCTTGTTAAAACAAGCTAGTCGTTTTTCATCCCCCAACTTGCAGTTGGAGGTTTCCAAACATCCCACAAAGTTTTATGAGGCGCTATGGGAAAAATTATTGGAATTGACTTAGGCACGACTAACAGTTGCGTAGCTGTGTTAGAGGGCGGTAAACCCGTCGTGATCGCCAATTCCGAGGGCGGCCGCACAACTCCGAGCATCGTAGGATTTGGCAAAGGGGGCGATCGCTTAGTCGGTCAACTAGCCAAACGGCAAGCTGTAACTAATGCTGTAAATACTGTGTACAGCATCAAACGATTTATCGGGCGCAGGTGGGACGACACCGAAGCAGAAAGGTCCCGCACTCCCTATACCTGCATCAAAGGCAAAGACGACACCGTTAACGTCCAAATTCGGAACAAGGTTCACACTCCCCAAGAAATCTCGGCAATGGTACTCCAAAAGCTGAAGCAAGATGCTGAAGCTTATTTGGGACAAGCTGTTACCAAAGCGGTGATTACAGTACCAGCTTACTTCACAGACGCCCAGCGGCAAGCTACTAAAGACGCCGGTACGATCGCGGGTTTAGAAGTCCTGCGGATCGTCAACGAACCGACGGCGGCCGCCCTTTCCTACGGACTCGACAAGCAAAATATCGAACAGAAAATCTTGGTTTTTGACCTCGGCGGCGGTACTTTCGACGTTTCGATCCTGCAACTGGGAGACGGAATTTTTGAAGTCAACGCCACCGCAGGTAACAACCATCTCGGCGGAGATGACTTTGACGACTGCATAGTGCAGTGGCTGGTAGAAGCTTTCCGCACTCAAGAAGGCAGCGACCTCTCAAAAGACAAAATGGCCTTGCAGCGCCTCCGAGAAGCAGCGGAAAAGGCGAAAATCGAACTTTCTCTCTCGCAATCCACCTCCATAAATTTGCCGTTCATCTCCTCGGATGAAAAAGGGCCGAAGCATTTGGAAATGGATCTCTCTAGATCTCAGTTTGAAAAACTGGTGGGTCATTTGGTGCAAGCGACGATCGATCCGGTGACTCAAGCCCTCAAAGACGCAAGTCTGACCCCCAAAGACATAGACAGGATTATTTTAGTCGGAGGATCAACCAGAATTCCGGCAGTTCAAGAGGCAATTAGCAAATATTTTGGCGGGATGTCTCCTGATAAATCGGTGAATCCCGACGAAGCTGTAGCCGTAGGCGCGGCAGTTCAAGCCGGGGTGTTGGGCGGCGAAGTCAAAGATTTGCTGCTGCTAGACGTGACTCCCCTCTCTCTGGGACTCGAAACCCTCGGCGGGGTGTTCACCAAAGTAATCGAGCGCAATACAACTATCCCCACCAGTCGATCGCAAATGTACAGCACGGCTGCAGACGGGCAAACAGGAGTAGAAATTCACGTGCTCCAAGGCGAGCGCGCACTGGTTAAAGACAATAAAAGTCTCGGTAAATTCCTGCTCAAAGGCATTCCCGCAGCCCCCCGCGGCGTACCTCAAATCGAAGTTACCTTTGAAATCGATGCTAACGGCATTCTCAAAGTGGCAGCCGAAGATAAAGGAACCGGAAAAGAACAAAGCATCCAAATCTCCAATACAGGTGGATTGAGCGAAACCGAAGTCGAGCGGATGCGACAAGAAGCCGAACTCTACGCCGATGAGGATATCAAGCGCGCTCAACTCGTCGAACTCAAAAATCAAGCCGACACCCTGGTCTATAATTGTGGTGTCACTTTGAAAACCAACGCGAAATTGCTGGGCGACGACCTCAAAACCGCAGCCGAAACAGCAGCAGCAGCCTTGCAGGAATCGATGGCTAACCCCGACATCACAGGCGAGGAACTAACCGAGCAAATCGAAGCTTTCAAGCAACTGCTATACTCCCTCGGAACGGCAGTCTACGACCAAGCCCGCAGCGGGGCAGACCCGTCAGGAGATCTGGTTGAAAGCGAGATGATGTCAGAAGTAGAATCAGAAGTAGAAGAAGTTGCAGCTAGCTCCGACAGCATTTTGCTGACAGAAGAGCTGCTGGTGGCGCCCCAAGCTCCGCCCTCAGCTCCACCGCAAC
>NZ_JBARVX010000606.1:0-12959 GCF_049646505.1 Microcoleus sp. | reverse complement strand
CTGCCTCCTCATCAGGAGGATGTGTCTGAAGAATCGGTGCCTTCGCCTAAAGTGTCTGTCTGATGGATTTGAGATGGCCAGATGGTTCTGAAATCTTGAGGTGGAAAATCAAAAATTTAAGTTAGGGGAAGAAACTGTAACTAAATTCTTAGACATCTATTGACATCCTTCCCGGATTGGGCAAGAATAATGGTGTAGTCTGTATCAGTTGAGTTGATGGAGAATACATCAGAAGTGACGGTCAGTATCGGAGACGCCGCAAAGGAATTAGGCGTTTCTACCAAGACTTTAAGGCGCCAGGCCGACTCTGGCAAGATTAAATCAGAGCGATCGCCCACTGGTCAAAGAAGATTCTTTCTAGCTGATATTAAACGCATTACGCCCAGAGATTTAAAGCAGCTAGATGAACGCATAACTATCAACTATGCTCGTGTTTCAAGCCATGACCAGAAAGAAGATTTAGTCCGTCAAGCCCAAGTTTTAGAAGCTTTTAGCAGCGTTAACGGTTGGCAGTACGAAACAATTCAGGATTTAGGAAGTGGCTTGAACTACCAAAAAAAAGGACTCCAAAAACTGCTAAAACGCATCATGCAAGGTGATGTTGCAAGGCTGGTGATAACGCACAAAGATAGGTTGCTACGATTCGGTGCAGAGCTTGTATTTGCTATCTGTGAGGAGTTTGAGACAGAGGTTGTAATCATTAACAAAACTTCGGAGGAAGTGACATTTGAGCAGGAATTAGTACAAGACATGATTGAGCTTATTACTGTGTTTTCGGCAGGTCTTTACGGATCGAGAAGCAAGAAAAACAAAAAGCTAATTGATGGCATGACTGCTGCTGTAAACGAGGCAAAGCAATGATGTTGTTAGGATTCAAGACAGAGTTGAAACTAAATAATCAACAGCGAACGCAGTTAGCCAAGCATTGTGGAGTAGCGCGTCACGCTTGGAATTGGGGATTGTGGCTGACCAAAAACATACTCAACCACAATAAAACCAATCCCAACGAAAAACTCAAATTTCCCACAGCTATTGACTTGCACAAATTGTTAGTAGCACTCGTGAAGTCGGAGAATGCTTGGTACTATGAATGCTCCAAATCTACACCGCAACAGGCATTAATGGCATTGCGGGAAGCATGGAAGCGGTGTTTTAAAAAAACTGCTGGCGTACCTAAGTTTAAGAAGAAAGGGCGGCGTGACTCTTTCACATTGGAAGGAACAGTCAAAATCTTGGGGAACCACAAAATTCAAGTTCCTGTAATTGGGATTCTGAAAACTTATGAAAGGCTACCGCAAGTATCAATCAAGTCTTGTACGATATCCCGTCAAGCCGACAGGTGGTTGATCAGTTTCAGATTTGACATAGAACAGAAAGAGTTAGGCAATGCAAGTGTTGTAGGAGTTGACCTCGGCATTAAAGCATTAGCCACTATCTCAACAGGTGAAGTAATTTTGGGTGCAAAGTCCTACAATAAATATGCAGCCAAACTGTCAAGAATGCAATGGTTAAACCGCCATAAACTTATCGGTTCAAGTAACTGGAAAAAAGCGCAAATCAAGATTGCTAGACTGCACAATAAAATAGCCAACATCCGCAAAGATACTTTGCACAAGCTAACGACACTACTCGCCAAAAACCACGGTGTAATTGTCGTAGAGGACTTAAATGTATCAGGGATGATGGCTAATCATAAACTAGCCACGTCTATCGCTGACATGAGCTTTTTCGAGTTTCGTCGCCAGTTAACCTATAAATGCGAGTTGTACGGTTCAAAGCTGGTAATTGCTGACCGTTGGTTCCCATCCAGCAAAACCTGCTCTAACTGTGGAACTAAAAAGGAAACACTCAGTTGATCGGAGCGAGTGTTTGAATGCAGTCATTGCGGCTTAGTTATTGACCGCGATTTGAACGCAGCAATTAATTTGTCAAAAACCGTCAGTTAGACGGGGATAGCCTGCGGACTGGTGAGTGCCGACACTGCCAGAATGAAACAGGAAGTAAGGTTCAAAGTCCAGCTTTGTATAAAGCTGGGTAGCTTTGGGTAAGTCTTATGTAACGGTTATTATTGAATATTCTGAATTCAGAGCCAGTAGCCCATTACTCAACGGTCGGCTTGGGCGATCGCTGCACTACTCGCCCAATCGAGTTATTTTAGAGCTGCGTTCGGCCAACATCAGCACTACATAAATAGTCATTACATAGCCGGCGGCCAGAATCGGAATAATGAGAGGAATATCGCGATAATCCATAATGATAACCAAAAGTCAAGGACGAGTAGGAGAAGGAGAAGGACAAGTTCAATACCTACGACATTAAGTCAGCACCCAAGACAATGAATGCCTTGGTTCTGAAGACTGCTTTTCTATATCAAACCTGCGGGAAGATTTAGGCCTTCCCGGTCTGTCGATTTGAAATTTTCTATTTTAGATTTTAGATTCACTCACAGATGAATCTGGGAGCAGGAACGGGAGTCTAAAATTTTGGGATCTCCACGACAGCCCTGCGGAGGCTTCCGTTTTTCGGCGGGGTCAATAATGATTTACTGCTTTACAGATGCTCAAACAGCGTAAAACCATCCACTTTAGCTACTTTGAGCTACCGCGCACAATATGCGCTATTCTTAACTTCTGAAAATTCTTAGTCGCAATGAACTAAAAATCTGTCCCAGAAATTTTTGCTGCGATCGGAGCGATCGGGCTGGCTCTGCGAAACTATTACAGGAATCTGAAAGCTACTTGCCAGCCTGGATCGACTGCTGCCCGTACTTAATGTATAGAATTGTTTAAATCCTTAATACCTATAATAGCACAGGGTTTCTGGGATTTACAGATTTATGGGCAGTGTGCTTAACAATTCGATACAATAGGGGTAAGTGTTCTGGCGGCAGGCTACTCGCAGCAGCTAGTCGGGTGACTCCGATCGGGCTGCAGATGACAAATCAGTGCCGGCCGCTTAAATTTCTCTTCCCTATTGCAGAGAATTACCTTAAAATAAAGATATGATTTGTAAAATTTTGTTACTTTACGGCTTGAGTCGGCGTATCCATGATCTCTAGCACTGTCCTATTTTCCTCGGTTGAAGAAGACCTGCGACTGTTGACAGAAAACTTAAAACAGTTAGTGGGTGCCCGTCATCCCATCTTGTACGCGGCTGCAGAATACTTATTCGGCACAAAGGGAAAACGGGTGAGACCCGCAATAGTCTTGTTGATGGCCCGGGCAACTATGCCCGATCGTCCAATCACAGAAAAGCACCGCCGCCTCGCGGAAATCACCGAAATGATCCACACAGCCAGTCTAGTTCACGACGACGTGGTGGACGAGTCGGACTTGCGACGCGGAGTACCGACGGTACACAGTCGGTTTAACAACCGAGTGGCAGTATTGGCGGGAGATTTTCTGTTTGCTCAATCGAGCTGGCATTTGGCAAATCTGGACAACCTGCCAGTAGTCAAACTGCTTTCGGAAGTGATTATGGATTTAGCAGAGGGGGAAATTCAACAGGGACTAAATGGATTTGACACGAGTTTGTCGATCGAAGCGTACCTCGAAAAAAGTTACTACAAAACAGCATCTTTAATTGCCAACAGTTCCAAAGCAGCCGGATGTTTGAGCGAGGTTTCAGCGGAAATAGCCGAAGATTTGTACAACTACGGTCGCAACATTGGTTTGGCATTCCAAATAGTAGATGATATATTAGATTTCACCGCTTCAACAGAAACTTTGGGGAAACCCGCAGGCTCGGATCTGATCGGCGGAAATCTGACAGCGCCAGTGCTATTTGCCCTGGAAGAAAAGCCTTATTTGGAAGTTCTCATAGAACGCGAGTTCGCTCAAGAAGGAGATATAGAACAGGCTCTGGCACTGGTAGCAGATTCTCAAGGCATAGTGCGATCGCGAGAACTAGCAACAAATCACGCGCACAAAGCCGTCGAATACTTGGCTGCGCTGCCACATTCAGAGTCCCGCCAAGCTTTGATTGATTTAGCAGATTACGTTTTGAGCCGACTTTATTAGAAGTTGTCAGTTGTCAGTTGTTAGTTGTCAGTTGTTAGTTGTTAGTTGTCACTTGTTAGTGGTCACTTGTTAGTTGTTGATTATAATAGCTAATAACCAATAACTAATAACCAATAACAACTAACCAATAACAACTAACCAATAACAACTAACTAATGACTCAATATTATGCAATATCCGGGGGGAGATTGCTAGAATTTGACTGTAAAGCCGATCGGTACTGTTGCAAATAAACGCTAATTAATTCCTGCACTTGCTGGCGAGGGATTTCCGTCCCTACTTCCTGATTGCCGGGATTTTCAAAAAAAACAATGCTGTCTAGACCTTCGAGGGCGATCGTCTGAAATAAAATGTGAGTCACAGGCAAAAGCACCGGTCTGACGCGATCGGCCGCAACCGCCGCAGCAGAGGACGCATCTTGAAGAGTGGGAAAAGCATAAATCACCTTCTTCTGTCGTCCCGGTTGCTTGAGATTGCTCAAAACCACGATCGCCCAGCTTTCGTCTACCGCCTGCAGGATCGAGTATTCGAGGTGCTGTAGCTGTTGGGCAATTAAAATCAGCGCCGGGGCGATCGCCTTTAAGATTTGTGGCGTCGAACCCTCGGGCGGAGCTTTTTCGATCAGTGCTTGAATCTGTTGGTCTAAATCCATCAGTCAGTTAATTAGAGATTTGAGCTTCAGAATTTTAGGGTAACAGGTGCGCGTCCAAGTATGTCATACCCAGCGCTGCCCGCTATAAAATGTAAAATCTCAAATATAAAGTCCCAGGATGTGCTAGTTTCATTGTTAGCTGTAAACCTTCATGCGGGAAATCTGCCAGAGCGTGGAAACCATATTTCAACTGCTGTTAGACGAACTAAAAAAGTCCACTCGCGCGTCTGAGCAGAACTACCAAGATGTAGCAGGGCGACTCGCCGCAGAAGTCACCAGGATATGCACAGAAAGCCAGCGGATTCAAGACTCCGGAGACATAGAAGGTGCAGCCGAGAGCCTCGCTCAGCACCGCTTGCAACAATGCCTCCACTACTACAATTTAGGCTCCGTGCCCGGGCGAGTAGAATTGCACAGCACCCTCAGCGCGATCGTCTATCGCTACATAACCCCTCCCCAAGTGCAGTCTAGCTATCAAGCGCGAATAGAACTGATCAAAGATTTCTTGCAAGGATTTTATCTCGAAGCCTTAAAAGCATTCCGGCGCGAAACCCAACTACCGCCCACCTTCAGTCCCCGCACTCGCTTAGAACTAGCAGAGTACATGGCCTTTGTAGAGCGCTTCGGCAAGCGGCGCATTCCCTTACCCAGGAACCGCAGCCAGCAACTAATTATTTTACGGGCCCAAACCTTTTCCCAGCAGCAGCCCAAAGAAACCTCTGTAGATATGGAGCAAGCCGCCGATGGAGGGGCTTGGGATTCCGACCAAACTTGGAACGACACCTCAGTACACTCCGTGCGGGAAGCGATGGCCGGACACGGTTCATCTGCAATTCGCCCCCAAGGCGACGAGTCAGAATCTCTGCGGCAAAACGTAATTGACGAATTAGTCGCTTACTTAAAAGAGCGCAACCAAGAAGAATGCGCCGATTACTTCGTGCTGCGCTTGCAAGACTTGCCGACTAATGAAATAGAGTCGATCCTGGGCATAACTCCGCGCCAAAGAGACTATTTGCAGCAGCGCTTCAAGTACCACTTGCTCAGGTTCGCCATGTCGCACCGCTGGGAACTCGTTCACCAGTGGCTGGAAGCAGACTTAGACAAAAATTTAGGTTTGCTGCCTTCTGGGTGGCAGTCCTTTGGCGAACAAATTGGCCCAGAGGGACAGCGTTTGCTAAAGTTGAAACAACAGGGTCTGTCAGAGTCAGCGATCGCGCAAACCCTCGGCAGCACGGTAGCCCAGGTACAGAAACGGTGGTTTAAATTGCTGGAACTTGCCTGGGAATTGCGAAATCGTTCAGATTCCGGAGAAGGGGCATCTACTGATGAATAACGAAACGAACAGGGATGCAGAGGCTTTCGAGCGCCATTTTTTAGACTGGATCTTACAGGCGCCAATCCCGAATGCCTCTAGCGAAGATCGGGAAAATCTCTCTGAACCCACTCCCTCAGAAGAGTGGGACGACACAGAAGAGGATTCCGGGGTGGAATACTGGGAATGGGACGAACCAGACCCGCTCGATTATCAAGCCGGGGCGCACAATGCACCCGCACAACCCCTGACTATTGGAGAAATACCGACCGTGCAAGACCGTTTTCAGACCTTGTTAAAAGAGAGGCTTAGAGCCGAAATTGAATCGAACCCGCCGCTGTTCCCCTGGGAAACAGAACTCAAAAGCTACGACTACGACTATCCAGACGATGCAGTCCCCCAATGGGTTCCCCCCCTGCACCTCTGGACCCCCCAACTACAAAATATTAGATGGGGTCGCCTGCCAATTCCGATCGCCCAAGGGGTTTTTGCTCAACTGCTAGAACCTTGTCAGGAACTGGTAATGTCGTCGCTGCGGGAAGGCTCGAAATTAGTTCGCGCTGTAGATAGCTTGTTTCCGGGCCAGTCTGAGGAACTCAACCAATTAGCTGGTTTCGTACTCAGAGGTGCTACCAGGGGAATTACAGGTTTAGAAGTAGAAGATTTACCGAATTACTCCGAGGCAACTACCGATCAACAAATGCTAATGTCGTTGTTGGCCGCCCGAGAAATCATTGAGTCTCTAACTTTGAATTGTCCTGTAAACCAGCCCCCTGTTTCGCGGGAGTGGCTGACTGCTTTGGGCTCCCTGAATCTGCAGGCTCAATACCTGTCGAACCGCAACACAGAACCACCAAGGCCGTGTTTGAGAGTTGAGTGCGAATTTCCAGGAGGAGGAAGTTTGGAACTCAAGGGAGGAGATGCCGAAGCAACCGCACAGCGTCCGAATTCCGGGCATTTAAGTGTGGAGTTGTTTGACCCGCAACCTGACAAGACTTATGCGCTAGAAGTTAAATTCCAAAACTTCGATACCAGACCTCTGATGTTTGCTATTCGTCCAACTTTGGCTGGATAAAACAGCAACTATTGAGGTAAAATTAGAGTAGTTAACTGCGTTTTTTACTCTGCGGTTTGACCTCACACAAAAACAGATACAATCTGCTGAATTCTGTCGCGGAAAGCCAAAAAGCTTAAAGATTAGTTAAAGCCCCCAGATTCATCTGTGAAGTCGATCTGTGGATTTAATCTCAAATCGAGCGGCAGAGAAATAAGATTTAGATATTAGTTGAAACCCAGATAAATCTGTGGATTTAATCTCAAATCTCAAATCTCAAATCTCAAATCGTTGGATGGGTGCACATGACAACTGATAACCTGCGAAATATACCTGTTTTGGGTAAACTGTGGGAGCGGATTGAGGCAATGCCTCCGCCCGTGACAGAGGATTCTTTGCTGCTGCGAATCCTAGTTCAGTTGTTAGTAATTGTGGGAATTGTAGCTACTGACGTTGCTGCTGAAGAAGCCCTGAACCTGTGGGCTGTGCCTGTTAGTATTGTGGGAGCAACTTGGAGTTGGTACCGCCGCCGCGATCGCAATGTAGCTGCTAAGTTCTGCATCGCTATTGGAATGCTGGTGGCGCTATTTGCTTTTTTTACCCGCTTGGTGGGAGAGTTAAACGATACGCGGTTAGTTTTGGCGCAACTGTTAATTAACATTCAAGTGCTGCACAGCTTCGATTTGCCCCGCCGCAAGGATTTGGGATATTCGATCGTCATCGGGCTAATTTTGTTGAGTGTAGCGGCGACTATCAGTCAAACGCTGACTTTTGGGCCGTTTCTGTTGGCGTTTTTGGCTTTAGCGCTGCCGACTTTGGTACTGGATTACCGATCGCGCTTGGGACTCTCGAAGGCAGAAAGCATCCCTACTGCTGCAGAAGCTAGAGAGAAAAAAAACAATTGGTCGCTATTTACTGCTACTTTGTCCCCCAAGTATTTGAGTTTGCTGCTGTCGATCGCAGTCGGGTTGGGGCTGACTATTTTTGCGTTTTTGCCGCGACTCCCCGGCTATCAATTGCGGACTTTTCCAGTGAGTGCTCCTATTGAATATCAGGGGGAGTTTGACTCGCGCAGCATTGTCAATCCGGGGTATGTCAGAGGGGGAAATGAAGAAGGAACTGGCGGAGGGAGGGGGCGAAACCCAGAAACAGGGCCCGGAGAGGTGGACTCTACTTTTTATTACGGTTTCAACCAGCGCATCAATCAAAATTTGCGGGGGGAAATGAAACCTCAAGTGGTGATGCGGGTACGATCGCAGGCGGCGGGTTTTTGGCGGGTGTTGGGGTTTGACAAATACACCGGTCAAGGCTGGGAAATTTCTCGCAACGACGACGCTTTTACGGTGAATCGACCTCGCTGGTCTTATCAATTTTATCTGAATCCTTTTCCCAATGCGCCCCGCTTTCAAGAGGTGATTCAAAGTTATACTATTCTTGCTCAGTTGCCGAATTTGATTCCGGCTTTAAACAAGCCGAAGGAACTTTATTTTCCGACGACAGAGGTGGCGATTGATGCGGAAGGGGGTTTGCGATCGCCTGTAGAATTGGCGGACGGTTTGACTTATACGGTGATTTCTAACGTGCCGTTTCGCGATCGGTCTTTGTTGGGGGAAACAGGTACTAACTACCCGAAAAATATTCGCAAGTTCTATTTGGATGTGCCGCCGAAAATTGCCAAAAAGGTGCGAGAAAAAACGGAAGAAATTTTGTTGGCGAGAACTAGAGTATCCCAGTCAGACAGGGCGATCGATTCTCCTTACGAAAAAGCTTTGTACTTAGCTCAATATTTGAAGCAAAACCCGAATTACAAAATTGTCAAAGCCTTGCCTTATTTAGAGGAAAGTGAAGATTTAGTTGAGAGTTTTCTGTTTGGTTATCAAAAAACCCAAGACGGTAAAAAGGTTACAGGCGGATATCCAGACCACTTTTCAACGGTGTTGACAATTATGCTGAGGTCGATCGGGATTCCGGCGCGACTGGCTGGCGGTTTCGACACGGGAGAATTCAATCCGTTTACAGGTTTGTATATTGTCAAAAATACCGACGCTTTCTTGATGACGGAGGTATATTTTCCGAATAACGGCTGGTTTGGTTTTAATCCGATTCCCGGTTATCCGCTGATTCCGGCTTCGGTGGAAGACAACCAAACTTTTAGCGCGCTGGAATCGTTTTGGAAGTGGCTAGCAGGTTGGCTGCCGACTCCTCTCAGAAGCGGGCTGGATTCAGTTATAGGTTTTGTAATTGGCTGGATAAGTTTGATTCTGGGCTGGTTTCTGGGACAGTTTGCTAAAGGTTGGGTGGGTTTATTTACTGGTTTGATTAGTGCGATCGCATTTGGCTTTCTTGGCTGGTTAATTTGGCAAGGGTGGCGCAAGTGGCGCTACCGCCGCTGGCTGGGGAAGTTGCCGCCGGTGGAGGGGGTTTATCAGGAAATGCTGAAGGATTTGGCAAGCCGGGGATTTGCCAAGCAGAAAGCTCAAACGCCTTTGGAGTATGCAAAGACAATGCGGCGCGATCGTGCAACTGATGAAGCCGAAGTAATTGAGGAAGTTTCGCAAGCTTACGTGCGGTGGAAGTATGGCGGCGAAGCAGGAAATTTGAGTCAGTTGCGGCAATTGGTGGAGAATTTGAGGCGATCGCACTTAAAGAAACTCAAAAAACGCTGGTTTTAGGCGATCGGTATCAGTAAGGGTTGCTATCGATGCACCACTACTCGCTGTTTAAGGGTTTTTACAATTTCTAGACGTTCCCCAACTGAAGCCGTTTAGTGGAGCGCCTTGTTAAGTAATGTTGACAGCCTTGAAACGGTGATCGAGGTATAAGCCAACACCACCTTCAAGACTATTTTTACAATCACGCCCCTGTCTTTCTATAAGATATTGAAAACATGAATTTGATAGACACGCAACAAACCAAGCTATACGATCGAGAGGATCATTAGATAAGTGTTTTTGCCATACTCTTTTTCCATTTTCTACTCCAATTTTATAAAATCCTCGACCTGGGACACATAGCATAGACACTATGCCGGATAACGGATCAATGGATTGCTTACTCATGGCAGAAATGAGTCTTTTAAGTTCTGAATCTTGATTAGATTTCAAATCGGATTTATAGGCAAATAAAAAATTTTAAGCTCCAGTAAATTGATTCGTACAACCGTCTCTAACATCGAGTTTTAGGGTGGCTATTTCTTTTGCCGCTACAACAAATTTAGTTAATTCAGTGTTGTTAAGGCAGGATTTAACCTCGATCCGGGCTAAAACACTATTGTAAAGAAAGATACCTTCTGGTGCATTTTTTGAGACAAGAACAGGTGGACAGATGCCTTTTGCATAAAGAACCACATCATCTTGGGTTGCTTCTTTTCGCTCATTATTGCTTGCGAGTATCATTCCTGTTCCACAATGTACATCTGGTGGAAGCCAAGGAGACAATATATTATCAATTAGCAACTCTCGGAAGCGCCCTTTAACCCCAGGTATTTTAACATTCCCTCATTTTTCGCTAAGCACAATAAGTGAGCTGCGTCAGCTCTTAGTCTCTGAAGAAGATACTCGTTCACGTGGCTCTCCCCTCCATTATTTAGGGTGATAATAAAATATTCTAGTTAGTCCTGCATTGTAAGGATAATTTGGGGGTAAAATGGTTGACCCACGTTTATCAAAACCCTGATATTGCAACACTACCATATTCTATAGCAATCCCAAGCCAGATGTGATATAAATTCCGGTTGCATCGGAATGATTTTGTTCGTTACCAGGAAGAGCCTGGTAATGCAGGTGCGGAGGCTCTGCCTCCTTTTTATCTCGCAACTTACAGGAGAGAGGACTGTATGAGGTGCTGAAGTTATTAAATTTTCGATCCTTACCAAGAATTCTGGCAAAAACCCGGTTTCTGACCACTCGTGGATCAGTCCTGTTTATGTTAATGGGAGATGGACGATCTGATCTTGGTATTCGTTATCAAACGAACCATCAGCAATCAAAATTAATTCCTCAATATTTTGCCCAATACTTAAATCTGAGTTCAAAACGAAAATTCCTGGAATATGTCTGCCTTCAGCCATATTATCTGCCAGATGGACGGGCATTGACTTGCGGTTGTTCGTCACTAAAATAAAACCATTATCCTCACACCAAATCAAAATATCCGGATCGAGCGTACTTTTCGCAGGTGTACCAATGTCGCCCACTGCCCAAACTACTAAATCGGGGCGTTTCCGCCGAAGCTGTGTAGTATAAATTGGCGTAACATTCTCATCCATCAAATATTTAAGCGCCATTTCTCAAGTATTCTGGATTGCAGTTTGCCTTTCCCGTTCAGCCTTCAATTTTCGCAATCTTTCTGTCGCCGGATGGGGATTTGCTGCTTGCATTTTTCGCTGCTGATGCGACCATTCCAACCAATCTTGTATATATCTACTTACTGATTCCTTGTTCAGCAAATAATACAAAATAGTTGTGTAAACTTCTGCTAAAGTTAGAGATGGATAAAATTGCTGAATTTCTTCTGGGGTGCGTTCCCGATGCAAATATTCATACAGCACGGTCTCAATCCCGATGCGGTGTCCTTTAATCCGAATATCATCCGGTGCTAAGAAATCAAAATACTGATTCAGTTCCATATCTAAACTTCTTCTTTTAGCTATTTACTATTATACTGATTATAACGTCTCAAGCGGAGTACACTTGCCAATCTCCGGCGGCAATTCTTCCAACTCCAACCCCGCCAAATCTAATTTTGTCTCGCCCTCATCCGCCGCTTTGTCGATTAACTGCATCAATAATAATACGATCGATTTTTTCCGGGTGGCGATCGTATTATTAAAACAACGGTTAAAAGACGAAAGCCAATGATGACCAGCCTGAATGGGGAGACGGCACTGCTACAAGAGGCGATCGAACTACAACGAGAAAATTCGCTGGAAACCTTAGTTGAAATCGCCTTGCGCGAATACATTCAACGCCGCAAACAACCGCAGTATCTCGAACTTAGCTTTGGAGAATCTCTCGGTGCATTTCTGGAAAAATATCAAGCGCACGAACTGGGTTTAAATCCCGATCGAATTTGGGAAGATGTTCGCGCCGGAACAAAGCATTGAGTTTAGTGCGGATAAAAGGACTTGAACCTTCACTCCTTTCGGAACCAGAACCTAAATCTGGCGCGTCTGCCAATTTCGCCATATCCGCATTTAGACACCGAACTATTATAGCACAGCACAAAGCCATGCGTCAAGATCCACAAACCCGGTTATTTTTGGACACCGGGTTCAATCATGAGTTATCGCCACAGCAATTTTCCGTATGTTTAACTCGTCACTTAGTTTTGCCCGATCGCCTTCCAGGTGATTTCGTCAACCACGCCGTCAGCCGTCAAACCCTTATACTCCTGAAAGCTCTTGACAGCCGTAGCAGTGCGAGCGCCAAAAATCCCGTCGATCGGGCCCGGATCGTAACCCTGCATTTCCAAACGCACCTGTAGCGTCTTCACCTTAGAACCCGCCGCGCCTTTAGTCAGAGCAGTTGCAGGATTTGTCGGAACTCGATCGCTCTTCTGAACTCGATCGTCGCTTGGAAGTGCAGCATTGCTTTGCAAACTTTCAGGAGCTGACACCGGATCTGCTGCTAAAGCCGTCCAAGTTTGTTTATCCACAATGCCGTCGGAATTCAAACCCTGAGACTGCTGAAAAGCACTCACAGCCGATTTGGTGCGAGAACCATAGGAACCGTCGATTTTCCCGGTCTCGAAACCGTGAACTTGCAACCGCTGCTGTATGGCGGCAACTTCAGGCCCGTCTGCACCCGCCGAAATAGTTTTTTCCTTTCTCACAGGCTGCTGCTCCCCTGAATAAAAAGGCTTATTAAACATACCTCCTTGAGAATTTGCCTCCGGCTGTGCAGACGCACCAGGATCGGCGGG
>NZ_JBARVX010000605.1:0-6695 GCF_049646505.1 Microcoleus sp. | reverse complement strand
ATTGTTGACTGTTGACTGTTAAGAGGGCGGGCCCGCACCATCCACCGCCCCTACTGACTGTTGACGGGCGGGTCGAAAAACTGAATGGTTGAGTGTTAACTGTTGACTCGATTTTATGATTCCGATGCAACCGGAAACGATATCAGAATTATGCTTTTTGTGGCGATCGAGAATCTCGCATCTGACGTACCCTACCACTGCTACTGAAAGTTTGACTCCCCCCCTTTACAAGGGGGGGTTGGGGGGGGTAGATATGTAGCGCTATTTTATGAATTTGGTATTAGTCCCAGAAACCGGGTTTTTTCGGAGAATACTCGTCACACACCGCAAAAACCCCAAAAACCCGGTTTCTTGAGCTTGGCGCGCCAGTCTTAACAAAAATTTACATCCAAATTTACAGCCAAATCCACGGCACAGCAAGACTTTCAACCACCTGCCGCCAAAAACTTTCAGAATTTCGCATAAAATTCCCCAGCTAACCCTGATAAGTAAATGTAGGAACAAAGTTGCGGCCGCACTGAACTATGAATGATGAGTACAACCCCTCCCAGGGGGAAGACCACCCATGCGATCGACAAATTCTATATCAAGAGCTCGACATCCTTGTCACCCAAATTTGCCAGGAAACCTCGAACCCTTGGAAGCGGAAACGTTTATTGAGTCAGCTTGTGATTAAAATGACAAACTCCGGTCTGATCTGGAAGGATAACGTACCTTACTATGAAGATGCTTTGCAAGAACAGTGGGTGTTTTTCTCTAGCAATTTGTGCGAATCCCGCACGGGCCGTCAGTACGATCGTACTCGCAGTAACCCGATGACTTGGTTCAATTATTATTTCAAGCGACGGCTGCAAAATTGGGTTGTGAGGGTAGATAGAGAAAATAGCAGGAGATGCGATCGAGAACAATTTTTAGAAGACGGAAGGCTGATCGATCGAATCGAAATTTTGCCCGCTGAGGATGACAGTCATATTATTGAATGTATCCAATACTTTCAAATTGTTAAAAACTGGATCGAGACTAATCCTGATGGCATCTTAAACGAACACATTCGAGGACGGAAGGATCTAACTTGTCAAGTTATCTTGAAAAATTTGTTGTGTGGTAAAAATATTACGCAGATGTCCGCAGAATATGGCTGTGCTTATCAGACAATCTACGGTTTCTGGAAAAACAAATGTCGTCCTCGTTTGTTGGAAAAATTTGGCAAAATTCATGGCTATTAATCATACAGGGAGTTCAACTAGGCAAATGAAAAACAATACTACCGGAATCCAATCATTGCCAATGCCAATTACCCAAAAGGCAATTCGTCTAGCATCGCAATTTGCTTCCGAACACAACCATCCGCAAAAGGTAGAACAAATTTATCTCAACACTTTGGCAGTGTTAGCAGTTGACGATTATTTAAAATTGTTAGATATTGAAACTGATTTGAGTCAATGCGATAGCTGGAATCCAGTAGTTCGTTTGTTTGCAAATGCCGCAGATTTGTATATCAAAGGATTGGGTAAAATTGAGTGCATCCCAATTAGAAGAGTACATCAAAATACCCAAAATGGCAATGCAATTGCTGCGGCAAATTTGCCGGAAATGTGTCGGGTTCCCACGGAAGCTAGGGATGAACGCATCGGTTATATTGCGGTCGAAATTGATGAAGAAGAAAAAGAAGCAAGATTGTTGGGTTTTTATCCGACTGCGACAACGGGCGAGTTAGTATTGAGCGATTTGTATTCCCTGGATGACTTCTTGATTCACCTGGAAAAAATACATGAATCTCAAGTCGATCTGCGTCAGTGGTTGGAGAATATATTTACATCGGATTGGCAGTCTGTTGAGTCGATATTCGATCCGCAGCCGGAGACTGAACCGACTGAAATTGAAAATCCGGTCAAATCTAATTTAGGCAATTGGTTGAAGAATGTTGCAGAAGCAGGTTGGCAGAAATTTGAGCAAGGTAAACAAAATTTAGAAGACCTGATTTTTCCTGAAGATAACCCAAGTTTTGTATTTCGAGGAGGTGGAAATTCCAGTACAGAATCTGTTTCGCACGGGCTTAGAAGCAATATCAATAGGTTTCCCGAAGCTGATGTCACGCGGGCCAAGTTGATTGATTTGGGAATGCGTTTGGGTTCAACAACTGTTGCTTTGTTGGTTGCTATTGCCCAAGAGGACGATCGCACTCTCAGAGTTCACGTGCAACTGCATCCGGCGATCGGCGATCGTTATTTGCCAACAAATATTAAACTGTCCTTAATCTCCGATACCGGAGAGAATCTACACGAGGTAGAATCAACAGTTCAGAACTTGTGCATTTTGCTAAATGATTTTCATGTAGAGCCAGACGAGAGCTTTAGTATTCGAGTAGCTTTAGATGATTTGAGCATAACAGAAAATTTTGTGGTATGATAATTTGATTAACTACAATTACATCCAATTTATGAGCTGGACTGTCATCTTGGCTTTGGGGTCTGGGGATTTTGAAAATGGTTTTTCTCATGTGACAGCAGAGTTGAAACAACAAGGGGAAACTGTCGCTCAATATTTAGCAAGCTTGCCGCCAGCACCCCAAGTTGAGGAGTTGCACAGAAGGTGGAAAGCTAGTTGTGTCGCCGGTCAATATAACAGAAGCGGTTCTCGGATCAAAATCAAATCTGCAGGCACAACAAATATTTCTGAAAACAGGCCTGATGCAATATATCAAGGTTTGAAGCAAGAGATGAACAAGTGGCTGAGTAATGACGATTTTTACCGAAAAATAGAGGTAGAACTCAGAACAGAAATCAGCAATCGATCGGAGTTTGTTGAAATATTTTTAGAGTGCAATAACTCTTTGATTTGGCAGTTGCCTTGGGATGTGTGGCAATTTCGCGAAGACTACCGCAACTCTGAAATCATTGGCAGTTCTCCAGAATATCAAAAAGTTCCTCGACAGGCAACAATAGGGGGAATACCTCTACCTTCGCGAGGCAGAATTTTAGGTGTTACAGGAAACAGCAAGGGAATTAATGTTAAAAAAGATAAAAAAGAGATTGAAAAATATTTGGGCATTTGCTGCGAACTAAAATTTCTTGAAGAACCGACACCTCAAGAGTTCCGCAACGAGTTGTTTGATGAAAAAGGTTGGCAAGTTTTATTTTATGCCGGACACAGCGATAGCGATACTAATGCTGCTAACGGACTGCTATATATCAATCAAGAACTCCAAGATAATACTGTTACTTTAGAGGATTTTAAAGAAGGTTTAAAGCAAGCTATTTTTAAAGGCTTGCAATTGCTAATTTTCAACTCGTGTTCGAGCCTGGGAATCGCAGCCGATTTAGTTACTGAGGGCATTTCTTTGCCGTCAGTCATTGTGATGCGGGCGCCAATCCCGGATTTCATTGCTCAGGAATTTGTGAAATCTTTGTTTAGATATTTAGCTCTGAAAGAACCTCTGTTTTTGGCAATACGAAAAGCTAAAAATGATTTGCTGCGCCACGAACATAATTTTCCTGGTGCGAGCGGCATACCGATGCTTTGTCAGCATCCAACTTTTGAGGGATTAAAATTATTAGAATTAGGATGCGATCGCCCAATTGTTCCCACGGGAGATATCGCGGGCAATTTACCAAATAAACAATCGTTTGTTTTGCCATCTCATTTAATTCGGCGTCTCGCAATCGGTTTAGCTACTACCGCTAGCAGTTATATATTATTTGGCCCGATGCTTGCCAAAGTTGCCAATGAAATGGGCATGAAAAACCACCGCACAAATCAACCTTTTGCGGCTAAAACATACTACAAATTAGCCACTTTGATAGACTTAAATTATGCAGCACCTCATTATAATTTATCGATATTATGTGATGAATTAAATGATGACAAATGTGCGTTAGATGCTATGCAAAATGCAGTGTGGTTGGGACTTCCTGATGCTTCCGCTCAAATATCTAAATTATTCATTCTTAAGGACAAACATCAAGCAGCTTTAAAAGCGATCGCAATTTGCTTAGAAAATACTAAACACGACGGAGTAAAAGCCACTTGTTTCAAAAATCGCGGCTGGGTGCGGTTGACACAAAAGCGATATGATGCTGCTGAAGCAGATTTAAAAATAGCAATAAAATTCAGAGACGACAGCCCTGAAGCTCAATGTCTGTTAGCACAGGTTCTCGAAATCAAAGGTAAACCGCAAGCAGCCTTAGAAGCCTGGAATAAGGCGCTTCAATATTCTAATTACCGCATACCGAAACAAGATGAATGTATCCAAATTGCCCACCAACGTTTACAAGCAAAAGGAAATATCAAATGAAAACTAGGATGGCAATTTTTATCGGTTTAAGTTCGATCGCAACTACCGCCCTAGCAGCCACTAACAGAATACCCAACGGACTGATTATCCATACTAGCGGGGAAGTTGCGATCGAGCGCCAAAACGGCTTAATTGTTCGCCCTACCAGCGGTACGCCGATTTATCCGGGAGACAAATTGCGAACAGCACAAAACGGACAAGTTACGATCCAATGTGCTGATTTGGGAATTAAGTCGATCGCACCTTCTGAAAATCAATTGAATAGCTGTTTGTTAGCCAGCAAAAAATCTGATTGTAGCCTCGACTTAATTAAATGTCCCGATCGCGGCGACAGTAAAATTGCTTGGCATAGCGCCCCAATTCCTTATATTATCAGTCCGAGACGGACAAAATTGCTCGACAGCAAGCCAATTTTGCGGTGGAATCCGGTTGCTGGTGCGACTAGCTATAAGTTGAGCCTCCGGGAAAATGGAGCGAAATTAAACTGGGAAATGACTGTTAGCGGTACTGAGGCTGTGTATCCGGGGGAACCGGCGCTGAAACCTGGTGCTAGCTACAAGTTGATTGTGGATGCAAATACGGGCGCTTCATCAGAGAATGCCGTCGGAGAGGGAGATATCGAGTTTAGCTTGCTGGATGAGGGTGAGGTAGAAAGGGTGAAAAGTGAGGTTGGGGCGATCGACAAACAAGTACCGAATGAAAGCGCCAAGAAATTAGCAATCTCTAGCATTTATCTTAACACAAGTGCGATCGCAGAAGCAATAGAAATTTTAGAAACTTTACCAAAAGCCGGACTTGAAACACCGCCAATTTATCGCACGTTGGGCGATTTATATTTGGATAGACTGCAACTGATTCCGCAGGCTTCAGCCTACTATTCAAAGACAATTAATGCAGCGAAACTTGATGATATTGAGGAACTGACAGCGGCCCGCTACGGGTTGGGACAAGTGCATTCAGCGGTGAGAAACAATCTGGAAGCCATGCGTTATTTGCGAATGGCAAAAGATGGATTTCAAAGTTTGGGTGATTTGCCAATGGTGGAAAAAATTGATAAGCAATTGCGGGATTTGCAAAGGAGGGAAGACAGAAAATAGTCATGTTTGCGGTTGAATTGGCGATCGGATTCGTAGAGGCGGGATGGTGAAAAATATCAGATACAACTCACATCTTGCAGCATTCTCGCTTAACAGGCCGGAGAGCCTGTTCATAAAACAATACGGTTTACTTAAGACGATCCCCCCTAACCCCCCTTAAAAAGGGGAGTAGGGGGTGGGACAAGAATGCCCTCAAAGTCCCCCTTCTTAAGGGGGATTTAGGGGGATCTCCAGGACATAAATATGTTAAGTGAACCGTATTGGTTCATAAAAGGCTAATTGAAAATGGTGAAAAATATCAGATACAAACGAGTTTGCCGATGCAAAACCACCCTCTCCCGCGCCCGGTTAATTTATACTACGAATCAGAGAGGATTTTTAAGTAAGCTTGTACTGTATTGGACAATCCCATTTCTAGCGCCTCCGCAATTAAAGCGTGACCGATCGACACTTCTATGATATCAGGAATTGAGCAAAATTTAGCTAGATTTTGCAAATTTAAATCGTGGCCGGCATTCACTCCCAAACCTGCTGATTGAGCGGCTTTAGCTGCTAAGAGATATTGTTGCAAAACAGATTCTGCTTTACCTTCGCGAAAAGCAGTTGCATAGGGTTCCGTGTACAGTTCTACGCGATCGGCTCCAACTTCTTTTGCTAGGGGCATAAGAGCAGGATCTGCATCCATAAACAAGCTGACTCTGATGCCGTGATTTTTTAATTTTTCAATGATTGGTAAAAGCCGAGATCGATTTTCGGGAATATTCCAACCGCTATCCGATGTTAGCACGTCGGGAGCGTCCGGCACCAAGGTACACTGAGCTGGTTTGACATCGCAAACTATATCCATAAATGGCGGCTGAAACGGATTTCCTTCGATGTTGAACTCGACAGTTAGCATTTTGGCTAAGTCGTAAACATCGGCAGCTTTGATGTGTCTTTCGTCGGGGCGGGGATGGACTGTAACGCCGTGGGCTCCGGCGGCAATTACTGTTTTTGCGGCTTCGGTAACGCTGGGAATGCCGATGTTTCGAGAGTTTCTCAGGAGGGCGATTCTGTTGATGTTGACGCTGAGTTTTGTCATGGGATTGGAAGTTGCGGATGTTTGTTGATTTTTAATTTTAACCGCTGATGAACGCTAATGAACGCTGATTTTTTGTGCGGCTGTTAATTGGGTTGATTTGGATGGTTTTGCATCAGCTTTTCTGCAAGCGGTAAGGTTTCGGCAAAAATCGCCTCTGCTGTTTGGTGTTTTGCTGCTAAATCTTCTAGATTGGTAATGCAGAAAAGCGGTGCGGTGCGATCGA
>NZ_JBARVX010000604.1:0-2250 GCF_049646505.1 Microcoleus sp. | reverse complement strand
ACAATTGGTCGATCGTCCGTAAATCATCGCCAGGAAAATTCTCGATCGAGTTCGTATGGAACCAACCTTCCTTCTCCCGACTAGCAGCTTTTAACATCACCTTGAATGTTTCCCTATCCGCCTCTTTCCACTCCCCTGCTGCTAATAAATCCCGCAGACGAGTATAGTCAACACCCTGCGCTGATTTAAGCGAGTCTGGTGGCGGAGGAGATACTTGAGGTGATGCTTGAGGTGATTGAGTACCAAGAGCCTGCAAAATTTCAGTAGCAGATTGATAACGTTTTTTAATAGCAGGTTGGATCATTTTATCTAAAATCTGACCCAGTTCCGAACTGACAGATGTTTTTAAGTGTTCTCGCCACACCCACTCAAACTCGCTATCATCGAATAAATCAATCGGCTCAACCTCAGTTAACAGACACAGACAAGTCACACCCAGACTATAAATATCACTCGCATGAATCGGTTTACCGTTGGCTTGTTCTGGTGCCGTATATCCAGCCGTCCCGATCCTCGTTCCCGTTACCGCTAGAGCCGTTTGTGTCGCATATTTCGCGGCTCCAAAGTCAACTAAAACCAGTTGCCCATCTTGCTGAAGAATAATATTTTCTGGCTTGATATCTCGGTGAATAACTTGGCGAGAGTGAATGAACTCGAATACTGGCAGTAAATTATTAAGTAAATTGCGAATTTGCGTTTCGCTAAAATATCCCTGAGATTTTAGTGTTTGGGCTAAATTTTCACCGTCGATGAATTCTTGGACTAAATACTGCCGTTCATCTTGACTAAAATATGCTAATAATTCGGGAATTTGAGAGTGTTTACCCAACTGTTCGAGGCGGACTGCTTCAAGCTCAAATAACTCAGCAGCTTTCTGGATACTAGAAGCGCCTTGAAATTGGGGGTAAAATTGTTTAATAACGCAGGGAGGTTTTGAGGGTTTATACTCGTCAACAGCTAGAAAAGTGCGCCCAAAGCCTCCTTGTCCAATGATTTTTTGGGCTCGGTAGCGATCGCCCAATAGCAGTTTATTCCCACATTCGTGACAGAAGTTTGTAGAGCCAGACGGGTTTTGGAATAGGCAATCAGGGTTGAGACAGTGGCTCATAAAATATGCTTATAAATTATAGATTAAAGCTTTCGATGGGATGCCAGCCCAGATGGTTTTAAATGTGAAACAGCAGATCCCGGTAAGGACACGGCATTGCCGATATGTGTCAACTTAAGTCTGAAACCTTTGTATCTCTCGCTTTTATCCCAGGCCAGATCCCCCTAAATCCCCCTTAAAAAGGGGGACTTCTATCGGAATCTTGTCCCCCCCTTCTTAAGGGGGGCTAGGGGGGATCTGGCCTTAGCAATAAACAGCAGTCTGTGACTACGTTTGACCTTAAGTTGAGACTAATAGGCACAGCCTAAGTCCCCACTCAAAACTACTTAAACTTTTGTCCCGCACTCAGGACAAAAGTTATTCGTCGAAACATTCTTCGCGCCGCAACTCGGACAATAAATCAACTCTGCAGATGGCAACGTGCTGCGTTCCGGCAAACCAACCATTTGAGCGTTACTTTTGCCCGGAACAACCATCGGATAGCAGTTTTCGTCCCGCGTCACCTTGACGTTCATCAGCACAGGGCCGTCATGAGCGAGCATTTGGCCGATCGCACCCTCCAACTCATCCGGCCGCGAAACCTGCATCCCCTTCACGCCGTAGGCCTGGGCCAGCATCACAAAATCCGGCATCCCCACAGTCATGTTCGACGACGAATAACGCTCGCCGTAGAAAGCCTGCTGCCACTGCCGCACCATGCCCTGCCAGCCATTATTTACAATCACAGTCTTGACATTAATGCCGTATTGTGCTAATGTTCCCAACTCTTGAATATTCATTTGGATGCTAGCGTCGCCAGCAATACAAATGACTTGCTCGTTGGGTAGCGCCATTTTCGCGCCCATCGCCGCCGGCAGCCCAAAACCCATCGTTCCCAAGCCAGCGCTGGAAATCCAGCGGCGCGGCCCGTTGTTCAAGAATTGAGCCGACCACATTTGATGTTGACCGACATCCGTCGTGTAGTAAGCATCCGGCGCTTGAGTAGCCAATTCCCAAATCACCTCTTGCGGAGACAAAATGTCGGGGTAGTGAGGCACAACTAACGGATAATCTTCTTTCCAGCGATCGATCCTGTGCAGCCATTCCGCAGTTTGTCCGGGAGTACCCGAAACACCTGTTTCCCGACAGCGGCGCAGCAAATC
>NZ_JBARVX010000603.1:0-9263 GCF_049646505.1 Microcoleus sp. | reverse complement strand
GGGAAAATGTCACTTTTGCGGATAATTACTATCAGACAGTACCGAATTTATTAAGCGGTACGGTTTCGCCTGCGGGTCGAGATATTCCCAATCTTCCGTTTACTGAGGATGGAAAAACAGCTCCCGGACTTCAGTTTCCGCGAGAAGGTTGGAGGTCAGAAAATCCCGATGCTACTGCTCCGCTGTTGGGAGAACCGGATTTGTCGGTTTTTCTGGGAACTAATCAAAATAACCCAGATTATGACAACAGTCGTGCTGGGTTTACGAAGGAAACCGATCCTACTGTTGGTATTGCTGGAAGGGGAGCCGTACACGGACGTGTTTTGAGTTGGTATGGGGGGACATCAGATTTGTTTCCAACTAACTTCCCGTTCGATGAAAACTTAGATGCTAATCCTATTTTCCGCCGGCGCGGTGATGGGTATCGAGAACCTTTGTTCGATCAAGACTTTTCATTTGGCGGTACTGTTTTGACAGGCCCGGCTCGCGTTAGCCCTTGGTATACGCCGGAAGAGCGTTTTGAACACGGTGTTGATGCTGCTCCTTGGGAGGGAATTGGTACGGGGTGGTTTTATTCGGTTTTGGGCGGCGGTTCGGAGTTGCGGCCCCAAACGAATGTAGAGCGTATCCCGGTTGATTTTGAGAATACTTATGATGCCAGGATGCGGGGGGATTTTGCAGTTCCTACTCTGTTTAACGGCAATTTTGATGCTGTTTTCAATCCGCAGGGACTGAATCGGACTCTTTTTTCTGATGCGATTCCTGGTTGGTCTTTTCATAATGGTGAAACGTCAGCTAACGTGTCTACAAGCAACCTTGTTGATGTGAATCAGCTATCTGCAACGGAGGCTCCGGCTTTGCACGCAGAACTGGATCGAATTGGAGTCGATCGAACTCAACCAAATTAATCTCTGAAGCTAGAATCAGGGAAAAGTATTACCCACAACCGTTTTGTCGTGCCTGAGTGGGGAAATTTACGGTTTGACCTCCATGTTCCCGAAACAGAACTGGTCGATCGAGATCGACGCAGAACAGTTTTGGTCACTTTGTCAGCAGCAGATGGAAGTCCTTTAGGCGTTTCATCATCGATCAACTTGAGGCGAGCGAATCGTACAAGAGGTGCATATTTAGCAGATACACAAAGGATTGATTATGGAATTCAAGGGTTTGAGACTTTCCAAGTAGAGGTGCCTGACAATTTGCGCGGTCAAGTAGCAACTCTGAAGTTTGAAGTTGTTGGTGGCGGTAATGTTTACTTAGATAATGTATTTTTCAAAAGCCAACATCTACTGTTTGGAAATCCCTCAGATGCCAGGAACACAACTGATCTTGCTATTGCGGAGCGCAATAACTATTTGCTAGAGAAAGCACAGTTTGCCACTGCTTATGATGACAGCAGTAAAACTCCTAAATGGGTAAGTTGGCAACTGAATCAAAAGTGGCTGGGTAGTGTTGCGCGCTCAAATCTCAGATTTATCGAAGATCAAAGTATTCCTGAAACTTGGGGTCGGGTCAAAAATGAGGACTACAGCAACAGTTTTTATTCAAGGGGTCATATGCTACCTTCGTCTCAGCGAACTAATAGTGAAAAGGACAACATAGCGACTTTTTTGATGACGAATGTAGTTCCACAGCATCAAGATAACAACGATCTCAGCCTAGATGAAAATCCGCAAAGTCCAGCATGGACGAGTTTTGATGATTTGCTTGCATCCACTACTAATATTAACTCAAAAGAGCTTTATGTTGTCGCTGGGGGTTATGAAAGCAATCTAAATCCTCAACGTATAAGCCATAGAGCAAGACCCAGCAGATTAACAAATCCCCAGATTCTTACAAGCAAAGGAATCAATATTCCTGGTTGGACTTGGAAGGTCGTACTGGATTTAGAGCAACCAGGACTGAATCCTGCTAATGTCACAATTGCTAACACTACAACTTACGGCATTTTGACACCCAACGAGGTTGAACCAGCTCACGTCCCAACTAATCCAAATGGATCGGTAGATGCGAATGGAGATTTCCCACTTCCAGTTCCTCACCCATTCAATACTTTGTTGGGGTTAAGTCTTCCAGACATACAAAACAAAGCTGCTTGGAGAAATTGGCAAACATGGCAACTGACTGTTAACCAAATTGAGGAGTTGACTGAGCTTGACTTCTTCTCAAATATTCCAGACGAGATAGAGGAAATAATCGAATCATCAGGCTGATCGTCTAGACATCAAACAAATTAGCCTGGAAAGCTTGCTTAGCATACCAGGCTATTGACTTTTAATAAAGTCTATGAGTTGAAGATGATTTGACTTTTTCTTATATCAAATCAATCTTAGACCGTGCTAATGAGATAATCAAAGTATATCCTACCATCTCCAATACCCTTTTCCAGCAAAACCGATCTATCAATCCCTTTAGGAGCAATCGTCATTCCTAATAGTACCATCAGGCATAATGGTATTGCAGAAAATCACACGACCTTCTCCGGTGGCTGCAAATTCTGCACCCATTAGATTGGCTCTAGTCAGGTTAGTATCAATCAATCGCGTACAATGCAGGTTGGCTTCTCTCAAGTCGGCATCAACCAGTTCGCCTCCCAGTTCGGCATAATCTAAGATAGCGTCCCTCAAATCGGCAGCAATCAATATAGTACCCAATAGGATAGCAGATTCAAGGTTCGTACTACTCAAATTAGCACCGCTGAGATTAACAAAACTCAAATCGGCTCTAGTCAAGTTAGCACCGCTGAGATTGATACCACTCAACTCATTCTGACCTGGTGGGAGGTCTCTAATATCACCCACGTCAGCAACGTTTAAATCAGCATGACTTAAATCAACTCCAGGGAAATCTCTCTCTCCCGCAGCGTAACGCCTATATAGTTCTTCAACGTCCATAGCTTTCTTGTTCAAGCAGTTTATACTTTCATAATAGCACTGTCATTTTTACTCGATCATATGAAAGTGTAAATAGATTAAAGAGGCAAGTTATGAACGCAGAAGAACTGCTCAAAAGATACGCAGCGGGTGAAAGAGATTTTCGTCGGGTTAACGTAGAAGGTGCCGAACTAAGAGGCGTAAACTTGAGTGAGGCTGACTTCAGTGAAGCTAACTTGAATGATGCCATTCTGAAAGAAAGCAATCTCAGACGTACTATTTTTAGGTCAGCTAGATTGGAGGGAGCTGATTTAAGTCATAGTATCCTGGACGAAGCAGATTTGTCTAATGCTAGTTTAGAAACTAATCTAGAAAGAGCTTCATTGGAGAGAGCTAACCTAAGTAATGCCAACTTGACAGGTACTAATTTCGGATTTACTAATCTCCGAAATGCCAACCTGCAAAATGCTTGTTTATTTGAAGTTAGCTTAGATCGAGCCAATCTGGAAGGAGCAGACCTTAGAGGTGCAATGATGGGTGAAACTTATCTGTACGAGGCCAATTTGAGAGGAGCACTCGTTGAAGGTTGCGATTTAAGCGACAGCTACAAGCGAAATACTATCATGCCAGATGGACAAGTTGTGACTGATGAAGATGCTGAGATAGAAACTGACGATTAAGCAAGTTGAAGAAAAATTATGCAACAGCAGATTGGGCACTATTTAGAATAGCTAGATTTTTCAAGGTTGATATTAGAAGCGGATGTACGTCCTGTCTCCGCTTCAGTCCTCAATCACGTTTGTGAGAGTGGCGGCATGGCTGAGGTTGTTTTTGGCGATCGCCAGTCGCTGCTTTCTGAGATCGCGTCCGCTGGATTAACCGCAGGCGCATTTCGTAGTGCGGCATTCAGTCCGCACAGGATATAACTGCGATCGCATCTTGAGAGTCGCGCACCCTGCTTGAGGATGATTAATCGTCAAAAATTGTATCATTAGTAATAGCTAAAAGCCGAGCTTGCGCTAAAGTTGTTAAAGATTAAAATTTATCGATCGCCTTTTATGCCTTACACTGCATCTACCCCAACAGACCCCAATCAATCCAACATCCGCAATGCCGACCACCGCCTACTAGAATTCACTAAGCTAACGCCGATGATGCAGCGGTATGTTGAAGTGAAAGAACAGTATCCCCACGCACTTTTATTCTTTCGAGTTGGAGATTTCTTTGAGTGTTTTTTCCAAGATGCAGTGACGATTTCGAGGGAATTAGAACTTGTTTGTACTAGCAAAGAAAGCGGCAAAGAAATCGGCAAAGTGCCGATGACAGGAGTGCCGCACCACGCCCTCGACCGCTACAGTTCTCAGTTAGTAGAAAAAGGCTATGCTGTGGTAATTTGTGACCAAGTTGAAGATGCTTCGATCGCCGCCCGTGAAGGCCGCCAAGTCAAGCGAGAAATTACCCGCATTCTCACTCCCGGAACCTTGACGGATGATGGAATGCTCAAACCCAGACAAAATAATTTTTTAGCAGCAGTTGTCATAGCTGGGGAACATTGGGGATTGGCTTATACAGATATTTCTACGGGAGAATTCGTAACTACCCAAGCCGAGAGTTTAGAACAATTAACCCTAGAATTGCTGCGCTTGCAACCTTCAGAAATTTTGATACCAACTAATGCGCCGGATTTGGTGACGATGTTGAGGCCCGGAGAGAAATCCGACCATTTACCCGATTGTTTGCCGAATTCGTTTTGCTATTCTTTGCGATCGCAAATTCCGTTTACTTTGTCCGAAGCAAAACAGAGAATCCTGCAAAAGTTCAAAGTGCGATCGCTCGAAGGTATGGGATGCGGACACCTTTCCCTCGCAGTGCGCGCCGCCGGCGGTTTGCTGCAATACCTCGAAGAAACTCAAAAAGAAAAAGCAGTTGCTTTGCAAAGATTGCACACTTACACCCTCACCGATTTTCTCACCCTCGACTACCAAACCAGGCGCAATTTAGAAATTACTCAAACCGTCAGAGATGGGATTTTTCACGGTTCGCTGCTGTGGGCGATCGACAAAACCAGCACCGCAATGGGAGGCCGCGCTTTGCGCCGCTGGGTGCTGCAACCTTTGCTCAACATTAAAGGTATTTGCGCCCGCCACAACACGATTCAAGAATTAGTAGAAAATAATCCCCTGCGCCAAGATTTGCAGCAGTTGCTGCGCCAAATCTACGACATCGAAAGACTGACAGGGCGCGCCGGTTCTGGAACCGCTAGCGCCAGAGATTTGGTCGCTTTAGCTGATTCTCTCTCGAAACTGCCGGAATTGGCCGCGATCGCAGCTCAAGGGATCTCGCCCTATTTGAAAGCGCTGCAAAATGTCCCGCCAATTCTCGAAGAATTAGCAACTACAATTCACGCTCATTTAGTTGACGAACCGCCGATTCATTTAAAAGAAGGAGGTTTGATTCGATCGGGAATTAATGCAATGCTTGATGAGATGCGCCACAGTGCATCAGGAGACCAAGAATGGATTGCTAATTTAGAAGCTAACGAACGGCAACGTACCGGAATTACTAATTTAAAAGTAGGCTACAATAAAGCTTTCGGCTATTACATCAGTATTACAAAATCGAAAGTTGACCAAGTGCCGGACGATTACACCCGCAAGCAAACTCTTACCAATGAAGAACGCTACAGTACAGAAGAATTAAAAGAAAGAGAAGTGCGGATTCTGACGGCGCGGGAAGATTTAAATCAGTTGGAATACGATATTTTTGCAAAAGTGCGCGCCGAGGTAGGAGAACAGGCGGAAATTATTCGCAACGTTTCCCGCGCGGTGGCGGCGGCCGACGTTTTGTGCGGTTTGGCGGAAGTAGCGGTTTATCAAGATTACTGTCGCCCGACTATGGTTGAAAGTCGGGAAATTAAAATTATTGAAGGTTGTCATCCGGTGGTAGAAAAGTCTTTACCGCCGGGATTTTTTGTCCCAAACTCGGCTTTTTTGGGTCGGGAAGCATCGCTAAACCGCCCCGATTTAATAATTTTAACCGGGCCGAATGCTAGCGGAAAAAGCTGTTATTTGCGGCAGGTGGGTTTGATTCAGTTGATGGCGCAGATGGGGAGTTTTGTGCCGGCGAAAGCTGCGACTTTGGGAATTTGCGATCGCATTTTTACCCGCGTCGGTGCCGTGGATGATTTGGCAACGGGTCAATCTACGTTTATGGTGGAGATGAACGAAACTGCCAATATTCTCAATCACGCAACGCCGCAATCGTTAGTTTTGCTGGATGAAATTGGTAGGGGGACGGCGACGTTTGACGGACTTTCGATTGCTTGGTCTGTGGCCGAATATTTAGCAAGCGAGATTCGGGCGCGGACGATTTTTGCTACTCACTATCACGAATTAAATGAGTTAGCTTCTATTTTGGATAATGTGGCAAATTATCAGGTGACGGTGAAGGAATTGCCGGATCAAATTGTATTTTTGCACCAAGTTCAGCCAGGGGGCGCTGACAAATCTTACGGAATTGAAGCGGGGAGGTTGGCCGGTTTGCCGCCGTCGGTGATTCAGAGGGCGAGACAGGTGATGAAACAGATTGAGAAACATAGCAAAATTGCGATCGGGCTGCGGAAAGGTGTTAAGAAAGATGGCAAAAAAGAGTCTGAGGGCGAACAGTTAGATATGTTTGATGATTGAAACTTTAAGTCGAGTAAATGCGTAGGGTGCGTCAGCTCGTCCAAAGCTGTTAAAATCACAAAAGCCGATGTCTGACGCACCCTACAACTGCGACACTTGCATCTGCCTTCAAAACTCAGAACGATTCGGCGGTTGAAACCGCCAGAAAGTCAAACGATGTCGGCCCCAAGGGGGACTGGTTCATAAAGTAACATACTCGACCACTCACAAGAGCGCAACTGAGCCAAAGATGAGCGGAAAACAGAACTCTTGCTGGGACAATAAGTCTGAAACCATTGACTCACAAAGGATTGAATTTGATGGGGGTGGAGGGACTTGAACCCACACGACCGTTTCGGGTCAACGGATTTTAAGTCCGTAGCGTCTACCATTCCGCCACACCCCCCTTTAGTCAAATTGCTGTGGATTTGATTTACTGACAGCAACAGCCTTTTATTCTACAACCAAAACCCCAATTTACGCAACCCCCAATCTAAAAATTCTCAAAACTCGCGCTGCATCTCCTCAAGCGGTACAATAGTTAACCAGCTAGCGGAGCGTCCGTGCCCGTTTACCCCTGTTATTATTCCCCTAAAGCAAATCTATGTATATTACCTTGCTGCTTTACGCCGTGTTAGCAGGAGCCTATCTCCTGGTAGTACCGGCCGCCACCTACGCTTACCTGAACAGCCGCTGGTACGTGGCCACGTCTTTTGAGCGCGGCTTCATGTACTTCTTGATGTTCTTCTTCTTCCCCGGTATGTTTCTCCTAGCTCCCTTTTTGAACTTTCGCCCCAAACGGCGGCAGATAGAAGCCTAAATGCGACGTATTGACGTAATTGGAATCAGTCTCGGCTTTTTTGTAGCAGGTGGCATAGTCTACTTGCTGCTGCAATTCGCCGGACTCGACAGCATGAATGCAGGCATTTGGAGTCAGTTATTTTTGGTTGCCGGCTTGATTGGCTGGCTGGTGACTTATTTATTTCGAGCCCTGACTCAAAGTATGACCTACAGCGAGCAACTGAAAGAGTACAAAGATGCTGTCTTGCAGAAGCAGCTAGATGCACTCACTCCTGAAGAGTTAGCCAAACTTCAAGCCGAAATTGAGCAGGAAAAAGATAATTAGTCAATAGTCATTAGTCAATAGTCATTAGTCATTGGTCATTGGTCATTAGTTATTAGTGTTTTTTAGGGGTGCGAGGATGTCGCTCGCTTAGGGAAATTGATGACTGATAACTAATGATTGAGGATGGAAAGCGAGTTGTTGATCTCGCACTAATGACAAGGTTCGCGAGCGATGACAGCACTGATGACTAATGACTATTGACCAATGACTAATGACTAATGACTAATGACCAATGACCAATGACTAATAACTAATGACTATTTCTAATTGTTTTGAAACGTTGCGAAAAAGCAACCAATGTGCATTAATTCCTTTTATTACTGCTGGCGACCCAGATTTGGAGACAACGGCTAAAGCGCTGCAAGTTTTGGATGATAGCGGTGCTGACGCGATCGAGCTTGGCGTTCCCTATTCTGACCCGCTGGCTGACGGGCCGGTGATTCAAGCCGCCGCTACTAGGGCCCTGCAGCGGGGAACGCGGTTAGATCCGGTGCTGGAAATGGTAGCGAAAGTTAGTCCGAATTTGCGATCGCCCATTATTCTGTTCACTTACTACAACCCGATTTTGTACCGAGGTATAGAAACCTTCTTGCAGCAAATCAAAAGTGCCGGAGTTCAGGGATTGGTTGTACCCGATTTGCCCTTAGAAGAAGCTGACAGTCTCATCCAACCAGCTAACAAATTAGGGATTGAACTAACATTATTAGTTGCTCCGACAAGTCCCAAAAACCGCATAGAAGCGATCGCCCGCCAGTCTCAAGGATTTATTTACTTAGTCAGCGTGACGGGGGTTACGGGAGTGCGCGAAGGTTTAGAAACGAGAGCAAAAGAGTTGCTGCAAGAAATTCGCAGCATCACCGACAAACCCATCGGTGTCGGGTTTGGTATCTCGACACCGGAACACGCCCGCCAAGTGAAAGAATGGGGTGCAGACGCTGCTATTGTTGGCAGCGCTTTTGTTAAACGCTTGGCCCAAGGCACTCCAGAAGAGGGTTTAGAGGCGATCGGCTCTTTCTGCAAGAGCTTAAAAACAGCGATTCAAAATGATTAGCAACTGTGCAGATACTTTCAGCCATTAGACAGATGTGGGCGATCGCCTCGTGCCGCGACAATTGCGATCGAAGACCTTGTTGTACTTGAGATCATACACCTCCTTCCTTCTGGTTCCTGACCGGAAGGTTTTTTTTCTCCCAAAATGCAAAACCTTTCAACCCAGCGCGCACTTCCCGCCAAACGCTCAGCCAAGCAGGGAAAAGGCATTGCCGTATCCGGCGCACACAACTACGATTTTTAATGATTGGTATGAGATGGAGGATTGTCCGTTTTTTGTTCCATCTTGCATCAGTCAAATATCAACCCAACAACGGACTTTTCGGGCAAGCTGTCAACTGTTTGCTGTTTGCTGTCAACTCTTCCATCTTTCTTCTTCCATCTTCAATCGGACTGTTGACGTTGTACCGAAAGCTCGGAGGCGACAGCAAAACATGACTGATGACTGATGACTGTTGACTGTTGACTGTTGACTGTTGACTGTTGACTGTTGAGTGTTGACTGTTGACGTTGTACCGAAAGCTCGGAGGCGACAGCAAAACATGACTG
>NZ_JBARVX010000602.1:0-3025 GCF_049646505.1 Microcoleus sp. | reverse complement strand
AACCGATCGGGAGTCCTAGACGCATGGTAACGGTGCAATATCAATTTTTGTGGGATCGGAATTATTTAACCGCAGAGGACGCAGAGAACACAGAGGAAGAGATGAGAGAGATGAATACAGGACGATGGAGAGCGGAGATTTAATCTAACTAGGCTTTGAGATTTTTTCACTACGTTCTTTTCGGAGACGATTGCGTTTTCTGTGTGTCCGTGGCTGGCTAATATCGATCGTGATTTCGATGCCATCCGTCAAACCGATTCCTTTGTGAATCTTGTTAAACAATCAAGGACGCACGGATGGTCAAAAACCGGGTTTTTTAGGAAAAAACTGCATTTTAGCCTTGAAAACTGCTCAAAAATGCGGTTTCTTTGATATTCATGCGTGCAGGACTGTATGTGTCAAAAATCAACTCCCAGCGTGAATAACTGTGAAGTTTTGTCGCTTTTTGGGGAAGTGCTTCCAGGCACTGGGGTAAACTAACGCTTAACTCTCTGTGCAGGCTATAGCGGTGGCACGTCGCCGTCAAATCTGTTAATCCGCAGAGCTAGCAAATTTTTAGTGACTCGTTGGGAGCCTTTATTCAATGTCTCATTCAGTCAAAATTTACGATACCTGCATCGGCTGCACTCAATGCGTCCGCGCTTGTCCGACTGATGTTTTGGAGATGGTGCCCTGGGATGGCTGCAAAGCGGCTCAGATTGCCTCATCTCCCCGCACAGAAGACTGTGTAGGTTGCAAGCGTTGCGAAACTGCTTGCCCTACCGATTTTCTAAGCATCCGGGTTTACCTGGGAGCAGAAACTACTCGCAGTATGGGTCTAGCCTACTAAATATCGATCGGCACGCCGATCGAATTACGGGCACACACAGAGGGGGCGATTAAATTGCCCCCTCTCTTTTTGTCGCAAAATCTGCATTTTGTGGCACGAAGAAGCTAAAAATGATAAAACTTGGGTTTTATGGCGATCGCTAAGCAGGAGTTTTACCTTAAATGTGCGGAATCGTTGGCTATATCGGCACGCAAGCAGCAAGCGAGATTTTGCTAGCAGGATTGGAGAAACTAGAATACCGGGGCTACGATTCAGCGGGCCTGGCTACCATCTCCGAAGGAGAAATTACCTGCATCCGAGCAAAGGGCAAATTGCACAACCTCCGGGAAAAGCTAGCAGAGATAGACTCTCCGGCTACCACCGGCATCGGACACACCCGCTGGGCAACTCACGGCAAGCCAGAGGAATATAACGCTCACCCTCACATGGATAATAGCGGGCGAATTGCCGTTGTTCAAAATGGCATTGTCGAAAATTATCGCGAGTTGCGGAAAGAATTGAAAGCGAAGGGACATAAATTTGTCTCGGATACGGATACAGAAGTTATTCCTCATTTAATAGCTGATTTTTTTGCGGAAGAAAGAAGGCAGAAGGCAGAAGAAAAAGATCCAACAGCAGAGGAAATTGCTGATTTGTCGTTTTTGGAAGTGGTTTCAAAGGTTGTAAATCGGTTAGAAGGAGCTTTTGCGATCGCTGCGATTTGCGCCGACTTTCCAGACGAAATAATTCTGGCCAGACAGCAAGCTCCTTTGGTAATTGGCTTTGGTGCTGGCGAATTTTTCTGCGCTTCCGACACGCCGGCCTTAATATCTCACACCCGCACCGTTTTGTCCTTGGAAAATGGCGAATTGGCTAGGCTAACTCCGATGGGAGTCGAAGTTTACAATTTTACAGGGGAAAGGCTCAAAAAAAGCCCGCGCATCCTTGGTTGGAGTCCGGTTTTAGTCGAAAAACAAGGCTTCAAACACTTCATGCACAAGGAGATTTACGAACAGCCGGCCGTAGTTCGAGCTTGTTTGGATGCTTATTTAGACAGCGATTGGCAGCCGGGAAATCTGCGCTCTCCCATCAATCTCAACTTGCCCGAAGAACTTTGTGCCGGTGTCGAACAAATTTCAATTCTCGCCTGCGGAACGAGCTGGCACGCCTCGCTAATTGGCAAATATTTGTTGGAACAGTTAGCGAATATTCCTACTGCGGTGCAGTACGCTTCTGAGTACCGTTACGCACCGGCACCGCTGACAGCAAATACTTTAACTATTGGGGTAACGCAGTCTGGAGAAACGGCGGACACCCTGGCTGCTTTGGGGATGGAACAGCAGCGCCGTGCGGGTTTTACCGATAAATTTCGCGCGAGAATGTTGGGCATTACTAACGGTACTGAAAGCTCGATCGCCCACATGATGCCGCACGTAATCAGCACCCACGCCGGTATAGAAATCGGCGTGGCTGCTACTAAAACTTTTGTCACTCAGTTGATGGCATTCTATTTCTTAGCTTTGGATTTGGCGTACCAACGGCAAACAATCAGCACGGAGAGATTAATAGAAATTATTGCTGGTTTGCGCCAATTGCCAGGGGAAATTGAGAAGTTTTTGGAGATTCAAGAACAGTATGTCGATGAATTGTCCCACCTGTTTACCGAAACTCAAGATTTTATCTTTTTGGGGCGGGGAATTAATTTTCCGATTGCTTTGGAAGGAGCCCTGAAACTGAAGGAAATTAGCTATATTCACGCTGAAGGATATCCGGCGGGAGAAATGAAACACGGCCCGATCGCCCTTTTGGATGCTAAAGTGCCTGTAGTGGCGATCGCCATGCCCGGAAGCGTCTACGAAAAAGTGCTTTCCAACGCTCAGGAAGCCAAGGCCCGCGACGCACGTTTAATTGGCGTTACCCCGAAGCAGGGCGCAGCGGAAGCCGAGATTTTTGACCACGTTTTGCCGGTACCTTTGGTGGATGAATTGTTGTCGCCGATTGTGACAGTAATTCCGCTGCAATTATTGGCCTATCACATTGCGGCGCGTCGGGGTTTGGATGTGGATCAGCCGCGCAATTTGGCGAAGTCGGTGACGGTGGAATAAGGGAAGTCATTAGTCATTAGTCATTAGTCATTAGTCATTAGTCATTAGTCATTAGTCATTAGTCATTAGTCATTAGTCATTAGTCATTAGTCATTAGTCATTAGTCTGTCTC
>NZ_JBARVX010000601.1:0-8487 GCF_049646505.1 Microcoleus sp. | reverse complement strand
CAAACCTCTCCGCGATTGGGACTACTCATAAGCCGATTCTTCTCGATCTAACTCTAAAAAAATTTCTTCAGCATTCAGAACTAAATCATCGTCAGACAAAGGTGGCAAGTCTAAATGAATGACTCGTTTCAAAATTTCTAACGCCACTTCCAGCCGCTCTGAGTCTGGTAGGCGATCGAAGGTGTTTAGGAATTGTTGTACTAAAGCGGTCATAGTTATTTTCCTGAGACACGTTTTTAGTATAACACAAAATCTATCTGTTCGTTGCATTTACCATGACTGCTTATAACCTCAGAGAGAGCGCATTTTCTTTCTAAACTGCCATTATAGTTAGAAACCGCAATCTCAAACTACCCATGCCGCAATACTTCGGAAAACTCCAAACCACAGAACAGCCTTGGTCAACCATCGACTCCGTACAATCGATCGCTCGAACCGAGCGCACAATTCACTTCAACTGCGGCGAAACTTCCCTAAACATCAGCATCCTCGCCCCCAATTTAGTCCGAGTGCGAATGTCCCCAACGGGCGAATTTAAAGAACGATCGCACTCAGTAACTCTCCCCGACGAACAGTGGGAAATTGTACCCTTTGAAGTGCGAGAAACCGACGAAAAAATCGAAATAGAAACAGCACAAATATTAGTTTCTGTCAAGCGATCGCCCGCTGCAATCGAATGCTTCGACAAATCGGGAAAACCCTTTGCTAGCGACTGCGATCGCAATATGGGATGGCGCGCGGGTGCAACCGCAGGCTGGAAGCGCATCGAAGCCGACGAACACTTCTACGGTTTCGGCCAGCGCACCGGCTTTCTCGACAAACTCTCCGAAGTCAAGACAAACTGGACAACCGACGCGCTAGACTACAATTCCCTCACCGACGAAATGTACCAGGCGATCGCATTTTACATCGCCCTGAATCCCGATCGCGCCTACGGCATCTTTTTCAACACCACATTTTGGAGTCAGTTCGACATCGGCGCCGAAAAACCGGGAGTTTTGCGGATGGAAACCAGAGACACGGAACTCGACTACTACATCATCTACGGCCCGGAACCCGCCCAAATTCTCGCCACCTACACCCAGTTAACCGGCCGGATGCCGCTCGCGCCAAAATGGGCGCTGGGATACCACCAATGCCGCTGGAGCTACGAATCAGAGGACGTTGTGCGGGAGTTGGCGCAGGAATTTCGCGATCGCAGCATTCCCTGCGATGTCATCCACCTCGACATCGACTATATGCGCGGCTACCGCGTTTTCACTTGGAGCCCGAAGCGTTTCCCCGATCCCGCGAAACTGATCGCAGATTTGAAAGCAGCAGGTTTCAAGGTTGTCACAATTATCGATCCCGGTGTCAAGTACGAACCGGAAGCAGATTATGAAATATTCGATCGCGGTGTAGAAAACGACTATTTCGTCCGCACCGCAGACGGAAAGCTTTTCCACGGCTACGTTTGGCCGGATAAATCGGTATTTCCCGATTTCATGCGGCCGGAGGTGCGCCAGTGGTGGGGCGAATTGCACAAAACCCTGACAGATATTGGGGTTGCGGGGATTTGGAACGACATGAACGAACCTGCGATCGCCGAACGTCCTTTTGGCGACGGCGGCGATCACATTTGGTTTCCGCTGGATGCGCCCCAGGGCCCGGATGACGATCGCGCGACTCACGCCCAAACGCATAATTTGTACGGGTTGATGATGGCGAAAGCTTGTGCGGAGGGGTTGCAGAAGTTGCGGGGCGATCGATCTTTTGTGCTGACGCGATCGGGATTTGCGGGCGTACAGCGCTACTCTTCCGTGTGGATGGGCGACAATCAATCGCAGTGGGAGCACTTGGAAATGTCGCTACCGATGCTTTGCAATATGGGGCTTTCCGGCGTAGCGTTTGTCGGTTGCGACATCGGCGGTTTTGCGGGGAATGCAACCGCCGAAATGTTCGCCCGGTGGATGCAGGTGGGGATGCTGTATCCCTTGATGCGCGGTCATTCGGCGATGAGTACGGCGCAGCACGAACCGTGGGTTTTTGGATCTCGCACTGAACAAATTTGCCGCGAATATATCAATTTGCGCTATCAGTTGTTGCCTTACATTTATACGTTGTTTTGGGAAGCTGCAACGACGGGCACGCCGATTTTGCGACCGTTACTTTATCACTTTCCGCGCGATCGCACAACTTATCACCTTTACGATCAAGTGTTACTCGGCCCGTCGCTGATGGCTGCACCCGTTTACCGGCCGGGAGTTGAGCACCGCGCCGTGTATTTGCCGGAGGGTACTTGGTTTGATTGGTGGACTGGCGAATGCTATCAGGGCCCGATGCACATTTTGGCTGATGCGCCTTTGGAGAAAATGCCGCTTTACGTGCGGGGCGGGGGAATAATTGCGATCGCGCCCGTGCAGCAATTTGTCAGCGAACAACAGCTTGATTCATTGAAAATGCGAATTTGGCCCGGAACTGGTGAATGGACGCTTTATGAGGACGACGGAGACAGTTTTGAGCACGAACAAGGTGTCTGGGCTGCGACTAATTACCAGGTGTATTTTGAGGCTGAAAAAGTGATAGTTGAAATTGCGGCGCGGGAGGGAGAATTTGCGATTTCTGAACGCGAAGTTACTGTGGAAGTTGTTGGCGTTGGGGAACAGCAATTTAGGGATGACGGTGCGGCGCGGCGTTTGACATTTGGATAATTTTGGCATAAAGCGGTTTATGCTATGGTGGGATTTTGATTCAGGGCGATCGCTCGATCTGGTAGAGTTTGAGGTGGAAAGGGCGATCGTATCATGGAAAAGATGTGATATCAAATCCTCTCTTCATCGGAATAGTAAATTCACTGTTGACTGTTGACTGTTGACTGTTAACAGTTAACAGTTAACATCATTCCGATGCAACCGGAAAAGATCTGAGCCTGTGATTCCCGCAAGCACGATTGGTAGCGCTTAGCCCGGAATCTAAAGCTGAAATTGATGAGGATCGAATTTAGTCCGATCCAGGGACTGTCTCGTTACGTTTTGAAATCGGTAACTATCAGTCCGTTGCTCTCAAAATCGTGGAAAATTGCGGGATTGAAAGTTTGAAAATTATCCGATCGCAACCATAATCTCTCTAGCATTACCGAAGAGTTGGCTTGTTGCCTCATTTTTATTATACTAAAATTAATTTTAGTATAATAAAAATCAAATCCGGTAATCTTATTTCACTGGAATAACATAAGATAGCAAAACCTCAACCTTTGTCCCTGAGCCACCAAATGATGCGATCTGGTCGATACGTCCAACAAATCGAAGGATACAGCGCCTTCATTCCAGCCCCACTCCCGCCAAAGCCACCGATTAAAATGGACGGCGCACTCAACCGCTTGCTTTCCGATGCCGATCGCGCTTTGGGAAGACTCGACGGTGCTACCTGTATTTTGCCCAATCCTGACCTATTTGTAGCGATGTACGTCCGTCAGGAAGCCGTTCTTAGCTCGCAAATTGAAGGGACGCAAAGCACCCTAGAGGACGTACTTCAATATGAAATTGATGTCAAAGGTCAAGAACGCTTTAAAGATGTGCAAGAGGTTGTTAACTACGTTAACGCCATGAACTACGGTTTAAAGCGGCTTCAAGAATTTCCACTGTGTCTGCGCTTGCTGCGAGAAATTCACGCAGAATTGCTCAAAGACGTGCGAGGAAGCGATCGCACGCCCGGAGAATTTCGGAAAAGTCAAAATTGGATTGGTCCTCAAGGATGTGACTTGGCTACTGCTGCTTTTGTACCTCCAACAGTGGCCCAAATGCACCAAAATCTAGATAATCTAGAAAATTTTTTGCACGATACCAATTCTTTACCTGTACTGATTCATTGCGGATTAGCTCACGCTCAATTTGAAACAATACACCCATTTTTAGATGGAAACGGACGAATTGGACGATTGTTAATTACTTTTTTGCTTTGTCAGCAAGGAATCCTGCAAAAGCCTTTGCTATACCTCAGTCATTATCTAAAATTTCACAGAATAGAGTATTACGATCGCCTGATGGCAATTCGCACTCATGGAGATTGGGAAGGATGGTTAAAGTTTTTTTTACAAGGTATTTTTGAAGTCAGCCAGTCAGCAACAGCAACAGCCCGTTCTATTCTCGAAATGCGCGAAAAACACCGCGAAATCATCGGTCAGCAAATTTCCAGCAGCAGTTATGGACTGCGCTTACTAGATTTACTTTTCCAGCGTCCGATCGTGAATATTCGTTTAGTAGAAAATGAACTACAATGTACTTACGCAACCGCTGGTAAAATAGTCGATAAATTTGTAGAAATTGGTTTACTTAACGAAGTCACAGGTTGGCAACGCAATAGACTGTACCGTTACGAACCATATCTTGCTCTTTTTGAAAGCCCACTACTTAATAATCAATCCTGACAATTTTGATTCTCTATAAAATGCTGTAAAAATCAACTCTATGATTAAGTATTTCTGGATTAGGTTAAAATAATGATTATCTCCCATATAGAGCTGAAAAATTGGCGCAATTTTCAGTCAGTGAATGTTGATTTGCGCGATCGCATTTTTATAGTAGGCCCGAATGCCTGCGGTAAATCCAACTTTCTCGATTCATTCCGCTTTTTGCGGGATTTGGCGAAAGCAGGAGGCGGATTGCAAAAAGCTGCGATCGATCGAGGCGGCGTCTCAAAAATTCGCAGTCTTTATGCGCGTCGGTATCCAGATGTAGAAATAGAAATTCACCTTTCAGAATCTAATTCCCAACAGCCATTATGGAGGTATGGGCTGGGAATCAAACAGAAAAAAGGTGGGAAAAATGAGGCAATTGTTGCCTACGAACGAGTTTGGAAGGGTGACAAAAAAATTATCGATCGCCCTACTCCAGAAGATGAAAAAGATGAGCTGCGTCTCACCCAGACTTATCTAGAGCAAATTAATGCCAATGCCGAATTCAGAGAAATTGCTAAATTTTTAGAATCGATTTTATATTTACATTTAATCCCTCAATTAGTTCGCCATCCCGAAGCTTTTGCTACCCCTGGACTTTCCGAAGATCCTTTTGGGAGAACTTTTTTAGAACGAGTCGCTAAAACTCCCGAAAAAACCAGAAGAGCGCGATTGAGAAAAATTGAAGATGCTTTAAAGTTGGCTGTCCCGCAATTAAAAAACCTCACGGATACTAAAGATGTAATGGGAGTTCCCCATTTAGAAGTTGTTTACGAACATTGGCGGCCCGGAGCGGGAAAACAACGGGAAGACCAATTTTCGGACGGAACATTACGGTTAATTGGTTTACTCTGGTCGCTGTTAGAAACCGATACATTATTGTTACTAGAAGAACCAGAACTCTCTTTAAATTCGGCGATTGTTAGCAATCTACCGTCTCTGATTTATCGCCTTCAGCGTCCGAGAAAGCGACAGGTTATTCTCAGTACCCACAGTGCCGATTTGCTCTCAGACAAAGGCATTGGCGGCGAAGAAGTCTTGCTAATGACACCGACTCCTGAAGGAACTCAAGTAAAACTTGCCTCAAGTAACGCACAAATAAAAATGCTACTAGAAGGAGGTTTAAGTATAGCGGATGCTGCACTTCCTCTCACAGCACCGCCCGCGATCGAACTACTCAGTTTATTCAAATGACGGATATTCCCATCAATCTAGTGTTTGAGGATGTACTGAGTGAAGCCGTTCTCAAACAAATGCTCAAACAGTCTCAACGTCCCTTTTCAGTTGGAAATTGCTTGAATCAGAGAGGATATGGCAAAATTAAAAAGGTGATTTCTGGATTAAATCATGCGGCAAAGGGAATGCCATACTTAGTGTTAACTGATTTGGATAATGCAGAATGCCCGCTAGTAATTCTTTCGGAGTGGTTAACTCAACCAAAACATCCTAATCTGCTGTTTCGGATTGCGGTTAAAGAAGTCGAAGCGTGGTTGCTAGCACATCGGGAGGGATTTGCTGAATTTCTGGGTATTTCAGTAGACTTGATTCCTGCTGATGTAGATAAAGTTTCCGACCCCAAACAGCTTTTAATCAATCTGGCTAAAAAGTCAAAGAAGCGAGAACTGCGGGAGGGTATCGTCCCCGATCGCAATAGTACCGCAAAAATTGGTAAAGACTACAACGGTCAACTGATCCAGTTTGTCGATCGAAATTGGCAAGTTGCGTCAGCACAGACTAATTCCCCCAGCTTAGAACGAGCTATGAATGCGATCGTAAATTTTCAACCAACCTGGGAAAATTGAGGATCAAGAAAGACAAATTATGCGATCGCCAAATACAATTAATCAAATCATCATCTATAATCCAATACGGTTCACTTAACATATTTATCCCCCGGAGATCCCCCTAAATCCCCCTTAAGAAGGGGGACTTTGAGAGCATTCTTGTCCCCCCCTTTTTAAGGGGGGTTAGGGGGGATCGTCTTAAGTAAACCGTATTGATCTATAATCTACCGTCCGGGGATGACTAGACCTGACACCTACCCACAAATAATGCAACCCATTAAAATTACCACAGTCCAAGCTTTGCAGCGCAGCTTGGGCCTGATAATCAAAGCCGCACCCATTGAACTCCGCAATTTAATATTACTCAATATCATTCGCGGTGCTGCCCCATCTGCCGTGCTGTTCTTAAATAAATTAATCATTGACGAAGTATCTCGCCTGCTGTCGCAAACCCAAACAGCACAGCCCTTAGCTTTAATGCTTTCCCAGCCAATGTTGCTGTGGAGTATTGCCGGAGTCTTAATTCTCAAATTAGTTGGCGACTCCATCGATACAATGAGTTCTTTTACAGTAACATCTTTGCGCGATCGCCTTCAAGGCGCAGTTGAAGGAAAAGTTCTGGAAAAAGTTGCCAATTTCGACGATATCGCCCTGTTTGAAAACCCAGAACTCTTAAATATTGTAGAACTAGCCAAAACCGGAGTATCCAGAATACAGCAACTAGCATTCACCATCAGCATGACCATCACGGGAATTTTTATATTTATTCCATCTGTAAGCCTTGCTGCTGCGATAGCTTGGTGGGTACCCCTGCTGATATTACTTTCATCAATTCCCTCAATTTACATCGAAAGAAAATATACGAAACTCATCTGGAGAGTTCAAAAAAAGCAAGCTAAAATTACTCGCGAAATGAACTTGTCTGCTAGAGTGTTGACTGGCGAAGAATACGCTAAAGAATTGCGTTTGTTTGGCTTGCAAGAACTTTGGCTCAAACGCTGGCAAGGTCAGTTCGTGCAGTTTTTTAGCGAGATGCAGGCAATCAGAAAAAAGGGAGCAATTATTGTACTGTTGTGGTCTATTCTTAGTAGAATAGGAGTAGCTTTGCCCTTCGTTTATGTGGTAATGGGAGCTTTGGGAGGGCGCTATACTTTGGGAGATTTGGCGCTATATTCTGGTTTGATTGTTCAAGTAGAAAACAGTTTAGAATTACTGATTAATAATTACACTAATTTGTACGATATTGCTCTAGGTGTGAGTCCGATTTTTCAACTGTTGGATATGAAACCAGAGTTGCAGTCTCCGCTTGGGGATGTGGCATCTCGTTTGCCTAGCTTACCAGGTCACGGGCAAGATGCCCGTGCCACAAGTCCATTGCCAGATAGCGGGCAAGATGCCCGTGCCACAAAGGATAAAATTGGTATCGAGATTAAGGATTTATCTTTTGGCTATCCCGGTAGCACTAAAAACACGATCGCAGATATCAACTTAACCATTAATCCGGGTGAAATGCTAGTTTTTGTGGGTGAAAATGGCGCGGGTAAAACCACCCTTGGCAAATTGCTCGGCAGATTGTACGATCCGAGTGAAGGTTCGATCGCCTGGAACGGCAAAGATTTGCGATCGTACTCCCTATCATACGTGCGATCGCGCATAGCAGTTGTCATGCAAGATTACGCCCGTTTCCCCTCCACAGTCCGCGAAAACGTCGGTTTCGGCGACTTGCTTTCCCTGTCGGATGACACCGCAATTAACGAAGCCGTTGCCGAAGCAGGAATTGCAGCTAAAATCAACAGTTTAGAGCAAGGTTTAGAAACACCTTTAGGCAAACAATTAGAAGACGGCATCGACTTATCCGGGGGACAGTGGCAAAGAATTGCGATCGCCCGCGCCCTCATGCGGCTTTCTACAGCCGAAGTCCTAATTTTTGACGAACCAACCGCCGCCCTAGACCCCAAGACAGAACACGAAATTTACAGCATCTTCCGCCAAATCGCCGTCGGGAAAACAACGATTGTCATCAGCCACAGATTGGGATTGGCCAAAATTGCCGATCGCATCGCCGTCATGGAAAATGGTAAAATAGCCGAAATAGGAAGTCACGACGAATTGATCGCATCAAACGGAATTTACTGTTCCATGTTCACCCGTCAAGCTAGCAGCTATATTTAGTTATTTGTTATTTGTTATTTGTTATTTGTTATTTGTTATTTGTTATTTGTTATTTGTTATTTGTTATTTGTTATTTGTTATTTGTTATTTGTTATTTGT
>NZ_JBARVX010000600.1:0-16582 GCF_049646505.1 Microcoleus sp. | reverse complement strand
ATTTCTACATTTTCTAATCGAAAAAGATGTATCCATCTCTGTAAACTGAGTTACAAGCAGCGATGGAAATTTTATATCATATAAAGCTGCTACCAATTTTGCTCCATCAAAATTAGCCAGTCCAGAATTACTTAATCGATGGTCACACACAGCACCTACAGCATTGTTGCTAAGAATAAAAGATACCATTGCATTAACATCTGTAAAGTTTCCATCGAACAATAAAAATGGCTCATAACCAGCTTCTATTACATCCCAGGCAGTTGTTTCTGCTAACATTTTATCATCGTCAACTACAGCTATTATTTTATTCTTTAAAACTTCTGTTATTGCCATAAAACTATTATTATATACTAATTGGTAATTCTATAATAAATTCTGCCCCACCTAATTCACCTTTTGGAATTGCTTTTACCATTCCTCCAAGATCAGATACAGAATCTTTAACAATTGTCAATCCCAAACCTGTACCACCGGGTCTAGTAGTTCTCCCAGGCAACCATATTTCATCTATTTTTATATCACGGATACCAAGTCCATTATCTAAAACTTTGAGCTTCACATAACCTCCTCCAGTTTCAGTAGATATAATTATTTTGCGTCCTTCATTACATCCGCCATCCACATTAAAAGCGTTGATGCTATTTGTCAAAAGGTTTATAATAATGGACTCTAGAAGAGCAATACTTCCATAAATACAAGGTTTACCATCAATCTTAATTTTTTGAACTTGAATATTACCGTCATCAAAAAAAGGTTGAAAGATTTCAATAATATCATCAATCACGCTGTGAATATCTACAACACTTGAACGGCGTTTTTCTCGTTTTAAAAAATGCAGTGGAAAATTTGAGAACCGTAGTAATGACTGACTTACTTTATAAAGCTTTGAAACAGGGTCTTCTAAAAATTCTTGGTATTTCTCCTTTAGACTTTCTCGACCCTTATTTTCTATTCTCCTCGCTATTTTTTCAATTAATGTTACTGGTTTGCCAGATTCATGAGCAAAAACTGCTGCTGTTGTTCCTGCTGTAGCCAAACTACGATAAAGCAGAAGGTCTTCACGCAATACCTTTGTTTCACGCTCTGTTACAATTTCATATTGCTGAACAGCCCCTAGGACTTTAGGGCGAGATTCTTGAGGAACTTCTGCTTCAATAACTTCTTCGATTCTTGCTTTAGCTTCTGTAATATCATGAGGAACTTGTTTCTTAACCCTTTCTCTTTGCGTTTCAGTAACCTTAAGCCTTTCTTTAGCCATCCATTCTAATACATCAATTGCAAAGCGTTTTAACTCTAAAAATGCTTCATTTTCAATAAAACCAAGTCTATCAGTTTTTTGAAGTAACATATCTTCAGAGTCTTGGACAATCACTCTACCAATAACTGTTTTTGTAGAAGGACGTACCTCTGGATTTCTAGATCGTGCATAATTTAATTTCAACCAATCATCGTCTTGATCACCATAGGGTTTTACCCGCAGCCCACGGTGGTATAGACGAACATTTCCAGCTTGAGCAAGCCATTCTCTAACTTGTGTGGTAGACACAGAAGAATTTTTAGCTGAAAAGCTTTGAGGATTTAGTAAAAATACCCACAATTCAAATTCTGTTGGGGGTGTTTTGTAAGGTTCTTGAGAATTTACTTGAGAAAGTTTACTATGTTCTGCATGCACCCTTACTTTTCCCTGCCAGTCTAGTAAACTTGCTTCTGCAATACCACTTTCATTTATATAAGCTTTTAAATGATATTCAGCATCATCAAAATAAGCATTATTGACTTGTTTTTCAATCTCAGAAAATTCTGAAGCAATAAGTTGAAGACGGAAACCCGCCTGATTATTAAATGGATCTGCTAGCAGTAAAAGTTCCCTAGCTAGTCTTTGGATATCGCGTTTAGTGAATATTTTTTTAAGATTGCTTACTATAATCTCAGTCCCATGCCGTTTATCCGTGCTACTTTTTTGGACATCAAAAGGAACATCTTCTACTACATCAGCTTCCTTAAAATCATTCCAATTAATCGTTAAAGAATATTCAACTCTTGGTTCATCTTCAGGTCTAGTTTTCAAGATTACTTGAGAACCTTGCTGTAGAGCAGCTAATCTACCTAATCCTTTATTTCCTACAGGTAAGCGACCTAATTTGGTAACTTCACGGATAGCTTTTTTCGAGCGACCTAGCACCAGCCATCCCTCGCTAATGGCATTTTTATCCATACCAAAACCGTTATCTGAAATGATAATCGAGCCACCTATGGCGCTAGTATTGATAAGTTCTACTGTGCATTCGGTAGCATCGGCATCATAAGAGTTCTTAACCAATTCGATGATTCCTTGGTCTGGATTCGGAACAAGTTCTTCTCCCAGCCTTTGCAAAATTTTTGGTGAAAATTTAAAATGCATCATTATTTAGAAGCCTTTAGAACAGCTATGTTTTTTCGACTTTTTGTTCGCGTAGCGTGTGCTTTGCACATATAGCTAACAGTTCATCATGACGTATTTGCTGCATCTAAAGCCAATTTGGGCTTGTTTGGGCTTAAATTTTGTTTAAGTCCCGTTAGCACAGTGCCATAAGTGTGATGTTAACGTCTGTATCCCGGCTTAGGGGTGAATGGTGATCGCAAAGCTTCAGGCATCATCAGAGCAGAGTGTGCGATCGCTAACTTCAACTTTCAACAATTCCTATCGTAGTCTTACAAAAACCATAAAAACCATAAATTGCTCATTTTTATTCCCCTCTTACGTCTATTTGACATGGCTTGCTATGCGACTACCCTACATATTACGAGGATTTAGGAGGATTTAGGAGGATTTAGAAGGGTCTAAAATACAAAAAATCGCGTTAAAAGCAACAATTCTTTACAAAAAATGATGAGTAGTTATACTCATTACGAGGCTAAAAGTAGGAAATAGAAGGTGTAATGAGTAATAAATGTGCTGTTTTCTCCTCTTTTTTCCTCTTTTTTCCTCCTTTTTTAGCCCCTTAAAATTCACATCCAGGTCAAATATAGTTCTAACAAAATAAAATAGCTCTCAATCAAAGGGTGGGTGGGTGGGTGGCAATAAGCTTCCCCACTCCTAGAATGAGGAGTAGGGAAGCTGCCCTGAACGGGCATTGACATTCTTAGTTACTCAAGCGGCTCAATCCAAATCATCGATGTCGTCGTCAGCAACATCCACTTCTTCATGTACACTTTGCGAGCTTGAAGCGACTCCGCTGCTCTGACGGGCGAGCCGTTGATTGCGAATGCCCCGATGCTTGGCGCGGCGATCGCGGATTGCATCCATGTCGGTCAATCCGTATAGGATGCGACCAGCACGCATCAATTCCTTTAAAGGTGTCTCGCTGTAGTCAGCGCGAAATTGGGCATTATGTGTCTCCCAATCAAATTGGCCGTCGTTAAAGCGAGCAACGCTTGCCAGTTCTCGACCTGATTCTTCTCTCAAAACTTCTAGTACCATTAGGCGAAGTTTATCGTTGTAACTAATGCACTTGTCGAGCGCTTTTATCTGAGTATTATGAGCTTTAGCGGTATTGGTTGCATTAGTCTTTTGAACTTTTTCAGTGACTCTCATTTCTCAATCTTCCTGAATTCAAGTTTGTTCATCTACACAGCAGCAATCGCTGCCTCTTTAAGTTTAATTGTTGGTCTTAACTTTCAAATAAAACATTAATAAGTGTGTTTAAGGTTAATTAACTTGAAAGTAATTAATACTTTAAATATTTCCCTGAAAGCTGAAATTTGATTAAAATACTCATAATATGAATAAAATAAAAAACTCTACTCTACCGTTTTTAGGTAGAGCAGAGTTTTACATATTCAACAAGAGCGACGGTGAAGGAAGCTGTAAAATTTGAGCGAGGGTGAAAGATTATTCTAAATCTTCGTCTTCGTCCTCATCTTCATCAGCATCATCTTCCTCATCTTCTTCCTCGGTATCGAAATCATCTTCGCTGTCTTCGTCCAAGTCTTCTTCGGATTCATCTGTTTTCTCATCTTCATCAGCATCAAGTTCATCTTCTAAGTCATCATCATCTTCATCATCGGATTCATCCTGCTTGTTATAGCTATTGCGTTTAGCAAGCGATTCTTGATTGAATTTGACAAGACCTTTAATTGCTTCTTGCGCGTCAACCTCGAAAACGTCGTACAGTTTGGCCATCACAAGAGCAATGACTTCAATATCGTGGCGCAGTGCATCAGGTTGACCGAATAAAGCTGGAAACACTTCATTATTCCAACGCTGCCAGTTCATCGTTTTGCCGCGTTTTTTCAACTGTGCAGCAATATCCAAACCTAGTTTTTCCTTGGTAGCGTGACCTACCTTAGTTTGGAGGCGTTTTTCGCGCAGTTGAATTTTGACTCCAAATTTTTTCAGGATGGTAGTTCGCACGCGGTCTAGAAGTGCGTCTGCTTGCTCTTCTACAGTGAGTGTCGAACGGCGACTGACCTGCGATTGGGTAGCTGTCGCTGGGCTCTTTGACTTAGCAGCACCATTGCTTTTGCCATTCAAAGTCACCGCTCCATTGGATGGGCGAGAGTTATGGTTTTTAGCTGTTGTTGTAGCCATAAAGTTTGATTTAATTAAACTACTTCACGGCTAACAGCGCCGTTAGGCGCTCTCAAATTTCATCAAATTTATAATTAGTTTTTTTTATTATCATTAATAATAATTAATAGTTTTTCCTGTGAAATAAATTTCTGTAATATTTCGGTGTATCTTTTTTTGAGTAGCAGAAATACATAATTATGTATATTGAGGAAATTAGGTAAATAATTCCTAAGAATTAAGAGGAGGTTTGGCTGCTGTAGAACTATTGGCTGATGGCAACGCTCGACCGTAGCCTATCAATGAGAAAAGTACCTTTGAATATTTCTTACCGTGGAATTTATGCGTACCATTAATGACTGGCTCGCTTTGGCCCAAAGAGGCATTAAGATTGTCGGGCTGGAGTATTACACGCCTGACCGAATCAGAGTGTTAGCACAGTTCCACAATTGGGGGCAGGAGCTGCATTTGCCTGTTTTCTTTTGGAACTCAGGGTACAGTTGCTTGCAGGAAATTGTGAGTGGAGAGGGTGAGTGTATATTACAAAATACTGACTTGCACCCAGATTCTGACGTGCTTCAGTTTCTATTAGAGAGTAGGAGAGAGGGAATTTACATTCTTGAGGGAGTGTTAGATTTTGACGAATCCGGTCAGGTGAGTTCGCGTCTGGGGTTTCAACTGGCAAATGCTTACTATCACTCATCTTGGTCTGCGGCTCCTCAGTTTTGGGTGATGCTGGAAAACTACATACAACTGCCGGTGAACTTGCAGCCTTTGATTCCCGTACTGACGACTCCATTACCGTCCCGAGTTGCAGCGCAAAAGGTGGTGGAGTTGTTTTGCGATCGCAATCCTTGGCTTGGCGACAAAAGTAACGAGGTGTTGCAAGCTGGTTTGGTTCGAGCTTGCCAGGGGTTGCCACAAGGTGAGATCGAGTTGATTTTGGAGCGATCGCTAGCTTTTGCTTCGACTGTGGAGGAAATGGCGCGGTTGGTGCTCGACCACAAGATTAACAAGCTGCGGGGGCGAGGCCTAGAGTTTATTGCTGAGGCAGATGTGCCGGATGCAGGTGGTTTAGACTTGCTAGACGAGTCGCTGTCAAAGGTGGCTTCGTTGTTGAGGAAAGAAGCAGAGAAATACGGACTCAAATTTCCCAAAGGAATGATTCTTTGGGGGCCGCCGGGTACGGGCAAAAGTCTGAGTGCTAAACTTGCGGCTAAGAAGATGGGAGTACCGCTGTTGGCGGCTGATTGGGGTTCAATTGTCGGTTCTTCCAGACCAGATTTAGCTTTGCGCGAATTGCTGGAACTGACTCAGGCTTTAAGCCCTACAATTCTGTATTGGGATGATTTTGATAAAGGTTTTGCAGGGTGGGATTCCAATGCAGATGGCGGCGTTTCCAGGCGTTTATCGGGGAAGCTATTAACCTGGATGCAAGAGCATCAATACCCAATTTATATCGTGGCGACAGTTAACCGTTTGGGGATGCTGCCACCGGAATTAATTCGTCGCTTTGATGATATTTTCTTTGTGGATTTGCCTCACGAAGGGGCTATGTACGAGATTTTCAATCTTCATCTCAAAAAATATTTTCCTGAGTTTCGTAATGCTTTTGAGTCGCCTTGGACGGATGATGAGTGGCGGATTTTATTGAGGGATTATAGGCTTTGTACGCCCGCTGAAGTCGGCAATGCTGTGAGAAAATGTGCTGAGGAGATATACTATCGCGATCGGCTACAAGGGAAACAGCCTGATGAATTGAAGGTGACTTTGCAGGACTTGCGACATCAGCGCTATCAGTTTACGCCGTCGATGCTTCGCGATGAGGAGCAGATTCTAGCGATTCGCAATCAAGCCAGTTATGCTAGATCGGCTAGTGGGCCGGATCGATCGCGATTTTCTATTCCGCTACAGGAATTGTTTGGTTAGTGTCCCCAAGAAATAAGGTTGATTATGATTAATATCCACTTTAGAGAGCAACCAGCCTTACTTAAGTATCTATTACTTAAAAAATATTTACTAGCGCCTTAACAACCTTGCACGTATTACAGGTCGAGCTTGACCTTCTTTTAAAAGTGCCTTTTCATCTGGCAAAATTTCCAACTCGTCACCTACTTGTATCTTCTCCCAAACCTTGTCGGCTGAATCCATTTTATTAGACCTCACTTGGTACTGCTGATTTTCTTTAGACTTAGCAAACAGAAATGGCTGGTGTATCCCATTACCATCTGCGGTTGGTCGGTAGTAAACACTAACGCAAAGCCAATTACTATCCAGTTTGATATCAGTATTCAACTCTGTCCCGTTTATTGTCCAAAGCAGGTTCCATCGCTCGGAAGTTAAAGGATTATGGCTTCCTTCAATGGAGAGTGCTGATAGCTTTTTAACCCACAGAAGTACATCTGGAGAATCCAGTTTAAGGGTTTTATGCTCTTGGCACATTGACACTAGATGTTGATCGACAAAGGTAGTGAACTTCAATTTCGCTTCTTTACTAAGCCCTTGCTTATTTTTTGCCGCATATACTAACTGCTCTAAAAGTTTCATTCCCTCAGCTACGAAAACACCAACGTAGCCATCTAAAGCAAACACCTCACTAAGTACATCAACTGCTCCCGACAACGCTTTTTCGACAGATTCAGGGTCGTTTTGCTCATACGCGACTGACTGCCGCAGGGCTTGAGCACGCAGTGAACCTAAGATTCCACGCAGTTCGTTACCAGATTTCCACTCATTAGTATCCTCAATGACTTTTTCGGTTTCCCCCAGCCAAATCAGAGGAAGAAAGTAGTTTTGAACAACGTTCCTAGCGAGAAGTGCATTAGAGCGATTTGGATCTTGCCATCCAGCGTTTACCAAACGTTCAGCGACATTTTTAGCGTCCAAAAAATCCTTATCTGTCCGAAGTTCAAGGGACAAGCGCAGACCTGATGCTATATCAGAAGGCTCCATTTCCCACGCAGTCCGAAGTGCACGTTTTCCCTGTGCACGGTCTTGAAGATTTAGCAGGATAAGACCTTGAATGCGGTGGAGTACCGATTGATCTTGATACCGATTGATAGCCTGTTTAACCTTATCAAGTTGGTCAGTCAAACTACGTCGCTCATTCTGCGTCAACAAACGACCCCGCTGCTGGGAGTAACGTGATAACAACCGAATAGCGTCCGTTGATACGACTCGTACCTGGTCAGGAGCATTTTCTGGAACATATCCCCAGAAAAGTGGGCTGATTTGTTGATCGCGTTGCAGCTTATCTATTTCGCTCACAGACTGCTTTGTCTTTCGCAGTTTCTCCTGTACAGCAGTTCGGACATCTGTATTGACGGGGCTGTAAAGCAGAAGATCGCGTACTGATGAACTGAGATTGTAGCTTTCCTCCGTCAAACTTGAAATTCTTGTGACTAGACTTGTCCTACCTAGTTGCGTAAATGCTTCAGCAATTTCATCCAAGTTTCGTTGAATGAGATCGCACGCCTTTCCTCGACTGATTGGCTCAGCAGTTACAAAAAGACATTCAAGAACTTCATGCGCTATTGGGGATAGCGCATCGATGAGATTCTTATAAGAAAACTCAAGCACCTGCTGTTTGGTTTCAAGTAAAATTTCATTAAGTGGTCTTCCAGCAATGAATCTATCGAGCGTCAGACGAATAGCAAGAGGATTGGAGTCACTAGCTTGAACTATGTTCTGGAGAACATCCTGACTAAGCCGTTCTCCACCACACTTTTGTAGATAACTTCGAGCCAGCTCTAAGGCTCCTTTGGAGGACAGAGGCAGAAGAGGAAATGAAGTAGCAGAGTTGACGCTAATGCGACTTGTAACGATAACTCGCCATTCACGGGGTAAGCTACGGTAGAAAGAGTCAAAGGCACTAGCAGAATCTCGAAGTATGGTTTCAAGGTTATCAAAACAAAGAAGTATTCGGCTGGATTTGAACCGCTGGCAGGCTTTGTCAAATTCCAGGTCGGCAAGACCTTCATCATCATCTAGTGTCCTAGCAATACTGTCACGCAGACCTTCTATATTGGCAGCGGGTGGAATTTGAGTAACAATTCCATCAGATGTCAATACCTCAGTTTTAGAGCTGAAATAAAGAATTTGATCGACCCATTCTGCCGATTGGGGTGAAGATACGATTCCTTGTAGAGCTGACAGAACTAGAGCTGTCTTGCCCAATCCCCCAGGAGCAACTACTGCAATCAGAAGGTTGCGTTCGTTTCTAATTTCTTCCAGTAGATCTTCAAGCTCTTTCTTTCTTCCTTTGAGACCAGTAATATCATGTTCAAACTCCTGTGGCAGATTGTTAGGAAGCGACCAAATCGGTGCATTGATCCAATCATCGGGCGGTTGAACCAGTTGTCCCGCCTGCGCTGCTAAAAAAGCCTTTGTTACCTCTCGGAACTGAATCTTGTCAATTGATGGATCGGTAGCAATAGTGGCAACGCGATACCAGTAGCAAGGATGAAAAGGTCTATTAGGGTGACTAATAGCATTTCTGATATTAAATACCTCAAGCACCTCGCACAATGTACGAAGTCTTTTCAAGTATTCTTCTTCTGGTCGTCCCTTAGCCGCGTCCACAGCCATCCTTAAAACTTCATCCAGGTAGCTAGCAGCAATGATTCCTGTGGTTGTCGAGTCGTCAAATGGTCGCCCTGCTTTAAGCTCACGCTCTTGAATGCTTTTGAGAGTGCCTGTAGGCAGTTCAGTCGGGTCTTCTTTTTCTTCAGCGACAAAGGAACCGAGGGTTCGCTCCAACTGATAAAGAACCATCGCGCTCTTTATGCGTGATACTTGAGACTCATCTGAGGCACTTTGCTTTTTATCCATAAATAATCACCGTTCACTGGCTCTATTGTAGCATAAATGTATTATAGAGAGAGAATGAATCATGCTCTTAATTCAAGCCCAAGAAGAAGCAATTTTTACTTCCACTTCAACCGGAACTTGCTGTAGATATAGTTCTCCAGCCTCCACCATAACTTTTTTGAGGATGCAACTGGTTCTTTTTAAAGTTGTCTGCGGACACTCTAACAGAATCTCATCATGTACCACACCAATCAACTTCGCTCCAGTCTTGGGTAGGAGTTTGAACAAACGAGCGATCGCCACTTTCAACATATCAGCCGAAGTTCCTTGAACCGGGTGATTTAGCAACTCAGAAAGCCTGGGTTTCTTTGCCCACCGTCTTCTGCGTCCGCCAATTGTACGGATTTGCTTGATGTCTTTGACGTACACCGTTCTTCTGATACTGTCGTGCCATCTTTTGATTCCAGCATAAGCTTGGAAAAATCGTTTTCTGAACTCTTTAGCTTCCTCCAAAGTTAAAATAACATCGTACTTTTCCTCAGCGTAAGCTTGAAGTTTGGCAGCACCCATGCCATAAATTAATCCGAAATTAACTGATTTAGCTATGCGCCTATCCTCTGCCGTTACCTCCTCTAATGGCTTTCCCGTAATCAAAGAAGCCGTTAAAGTATGCAAATCTTCCCCTTTAGCGTAGGCATCTAACATTCGGCGATCGCCAGATATTTCAGCGACAATCCTTAGCTCGATTTGGCTGTAATCTGCTTTAATAATTTGATATCCTAGAGCGGCAATGAAGCAGGAACGCATCCCCTTGGCAGTAGAATCTCTGGGAACGTTTTGCAGGTTGGGCTTATTGCAACTAAAGCGTCCAGAACGCGCACCGCATTGCCGATAGCTGGGGTGAATCCTCCCCGTTATCGGGTGAATGTGTTTGGGCAATGCCTCAGCAAAATTTGAACACAAAGATGCTAATTTCCGATAATTCAGTAACAACTGGATAACCGGGTATTGGGGAGCTAGAGGAATAAGTTCGCTCTTGCTTGTTGACTTGATTGGAATATTGAGGGCCTGAAGAGCACTTAAAACTTGTACAGACGAGCGGGGGTTTATGGTTTCCACCATCTCTGGAAATAGCGAAAGTTGGGGATTAGGGGCTGGTTTGAGACCGACTTTCACTAATTCTACCAGCGTAGTCTGTTTTTGAGCTTTCAGTTTCTCCCCCACCAAATGCCATTGTTCTGCATCCAGTAACATTCCATTTAGTTCCATTTGGGCTACAGCAGGCATCGCTTCAAATTCAATTTGGGCGGTTTCTAGTAACCCAGCATTCCGAAGTTTTGAGATGAGTCGCGCTCTAAGTTTCAGCAGGACAGCAGCATCTAAAGCGGCGTATTCTAACTGAGAAGCTGATAGCTTACCTCCGAAATTGCTCGACTGTAGGCTCTTGTCAAGTTTGATTCCTAAAAATTCAAGAGCGAGGGATTGTAGATCGTGGTTTTTCTTGAGTCCCGATCGCAACACCTGGCTCGCTAGCATGACATCAAAAAATGGGCCAGACGGTCTAAGTCCAGCTATTTCTAGTACCTGCCAGTCGAACTTACCATTTTGAAATATTTTGAGCGCACTGCTGTTTAGAAGTGCTTTTAAAGGCGATAATTCGCGATCGGCAAAAGCAGCTAGATCGACAATTATCACTGGGCGGTGGGGAACAGCTATTTGGATAAGTCGGATGCGTTCCGTAAGTGGATCTAGCCCGGTGGTTTCTGTGTCTATGGCTATAACACGAGCTTTTATTAAAGGCGAGAGAACATCATTTAGTCTGGAAAGGTTTGTAATAAGCTCGTATTCCACAATAGAATTTGGGGCGTAGTGTGGGGAATTATTCATGGGAGTAGAGGGGTTTTAAGGTAATAGTTTTAGTCGTGAAATTGATAGAAATAGCGGAGATATTGGGGCAGATATTCGATAGAGAAGACCAAGTTACATTTTTAATATTTATTTCAACAGAAAGTAATAGTAATTTGTTGAAAGGTAAGTTGTGCTGTCCCCACTAATAAAACGGTATAGTGGGGAAGCAATCGTCTATTTTTTGTCTATTACGACTAGGTAGCTCTCAACAGTAACCGGGCGATCGCTCCCCCAAAAGATTTCTAAGGGAAGTTCGATTAACTTGGCTGACGTGCGCTTAAGAAAGGCTCGAAATGCTTGCGATCGCGGATCGCCTCGGACATTCATGGAATTGCTAACAACACTTACCAGGCGTCCAGAATTGGCTAAAAAAAGGTTATAGGCACGTTGTATGATATCTAAATCAACTCCTTTGATGTGGGGCGTAGAAAATGGGGGATTTGCCAAAATTCTGCTATATCGCCTCTGCGGTTCAGTTGTTAAAAAGTCACTTCCTACTAGATTGAACCCTTTTTGAAACAGAAGTTCTTGTAGCAGCGGGTTTATTTCAATTACATCAACGATTGCACCCGCTCTAACCATACCCTGCGCCAATAAGCCGTCTCCTGCTGTTGGTTCTAAGGCGTAGATTCCTGAAATGATTTGAGCTTCTTCAATCATAAGCTCAATTAGCTCTGGGGGAGATGGGAACCAAGAATAAGGTGGAGCTTCTCGGATTCGCTCATATAGCATTTCTGCAAGCGATGAAGTATCTTTCATTTTAATTTTGCTGCTATTCGGGCTATAATTCGCGAACATTGCCTTTTTTTCCGTGTTAAAATAAAGTCAATTGCCCTTCAATTTTTGACTTATCTTTTGGTGACTTAGCTGTTACCATTTCTGTCGGTAAATCTGCATCAGCGCTTTTATCTTGGGACAATTTACGTTTGCCCCAGCCTTGAGATGCTGCATGGCGGACAACGCTTTTCCTAATTGCTCTAGCTAGATGGTAATAATCATTTTGGATGCTGTCAAAGTTCACGGCTGAAAATTCAGCTAATTCGGACAAGTTGTAACCATTTGGTAGCCGATTATGTCTTGTCAAGGTGTCTTGTGCTGCCCACATATAGACGTTGTAATAACTGTGGTGCAGAGGAGCTTCAAATGTGGCTCCCATCATATAAGCCACGACTTCTGTGGAAGTGCAGTAATTCCCTACAATTCTGTTGCTGTACTCCTCTAGAATCAAATCGAGCCTATCGGATAAGCAAGCCGTTTTCAACCAGTCCGGTATGCTTTCTGACCAGGGGGTTTTGTGTAAAACTAATGGGCCTGCATAGTAACGTAAAAGGGGAAGGGGAATTCCGGTCAATTCCAGTAGCACGGCTATTAAGTCGCGGTGCATACCCATCTGGGCGAATAGCTTCAGCTTTTCCAAAATGCCGGACTGAGGTTTTACAGGGTGAGTGGTAATTTGTTCAAGTAATTCGGGCGTTAACAGATTTAGCTGAGTCATCTCTTTTTGAAGAATAATTGTGTGACGAATGAAGATCAGAAAAATCGCGTAGCGAATTCAGTTACAGGGATTTGCGCCGTCTGTTGGGCAAACAATTCGGCCGAGATACGCGCCTCTATATTTCTGAGTAATTTTTACCCACCTTGCTGGATGGAAGGCAGGCGAAATTAAGAGCGATGCCAGCGCTATATTTTATTTCGTGCAATAGCAGTAGGTCTTGGTTGTTTGCAGATAGACTAAGGCGCCGTAGCCTATCCGCCGATAGGCGGTAGTTTAATTACGACTATCGGATGAAACCCCCACTCGTTATCCCTAGCTATGCTGAATTGTTGATTCTTACTACTTTGTAGCTACAGGATTTATGAACGAGCCAAACAATATCTATGGCAATGAACCCGGTTACAGCGCTGATGGCTATGCTGTTAGCGGCTATGAAAGTAACCCGTGCGAGTCCTCCCTTAACGGATATCGAAGCAACGGTTATAGCAGTCAGCAAACTGAGGGTTACGGGGTTCCAGACTACTTTGCTGATGGCTATCGAGAAAACGTTTTTGAAGGCGATTTGAATTTAGCAGATACTCCGTGGACGGAGACGGCTGCTAACCCTAACCCTTATTTTGAGGGAGGGGTAAATGACGCTAATTCCTATCAAAATCAAACAGCTACTTCTCATTTCGACGGCGGTGACTTAGAGCTGTAGTGCTTCAGATTGCAGGCTAAAAATCGCCTGTATGAAACTTCTCATTTCGGCGACGATGACTTAGAGCTGCAGTGCTTTACGCCGAGGCTGCTCCATGTAAAGCCTCGGTTGACTGCTTTATTTATGTTAAGAAGCGTAATTGCAGCCTCATCAAGTTCGGTGGGTTCCTTTCTCCCACTTAATTGCTTAACTTTTGTACAGTATCCTCAACCAATAACCAAAGTTTTTTGCACAAACATGAGAAGAATATTATCAACAAGATTCTGGCAATTATCGGTATGGTTATTCTCTCTAGTCTTAATACTTTTCATTTTGTTTGAGCAACCAATATTTGCTATAGCACGAATTCCTGCTGATACAACTGAAATGCCAACCAAAATTTTAGAAATACCAGAGATGGACAGGCAAGGAAATCCTACTTCAGTTAACGCCCTCTTGCCAGATTGGACACAAATTTCTTTTTCTCAAATGCCACCCATCAGTCAATCTGGAAGCCTTTCAGCGGGAGAGTACAAGCAGGCAGTTGGCTATGATTTGAGCCGAAGTTGGACAGCAGGACAAACTCCTGACCAGTACATCATGTTGGGCGATATCAGCCAAGCTTTGCAACCAGAACTGCTATCGTTTGGTTTTGTCACGCAGCAAGCTGGTCTGAATTTAGATAGCGTAGCTTTAAGCGCATTTACTTTAGTTGCCAAGCAGTCGTTAAATCAGTTAGTTCAGGCTATCCCTCTTCTCGGTCAATTTAAAGTCGCAGAGATTGCGCCGGTGGCGGGACTGCTAGCAACAAAAGCTGCTGGCATTGATGTAGCCGATCGCACTCTAGAGCTGGTTCTCAGTTCCAATCCACAATTAGGTCAGTTGAAACTGGGAGAAATTGACCTGTCTCAGTATTCAATATCTTCGATTCCGAACTTAAGCAGCGCTCAACTTGGCGCGTTTTCAGATTGGCAAACAACCTTAATTAAAGACGTACCTGGGCTGAATGCTTTACCTCTGTCTAGTTTTCCCAATCCAATAGCAGAATTAGGCAATTTAGTAATGAGAATTGATGCGGTTTATGGTCCCGCCGAGCGACGGCGAACTAAGACGATATCAGGCTCAGACGTTCAGGGATTCTCAGTTAACTGCCAAGAAAATGATTGCGCTTACATCGAACTAGACGATCTGGAGAATTCGGGTCGGAACGCTCGCGGTTCGCTCGAAGGCAAGCAATGGATTAGCGGTAAGTACCAGGAAGTGGAGGGCGGATCGGGCTGTCTTAAAGGTGTCCACGGCGGCAAGGAACCGACGGGAAGATTGCCTTTTGGCAGCGCTTTTAAGGTAGTGGTCATGGAACCGGACGAGCAAACCGATACCGTTGATACGGCTCTATTCTTCCGATTTTGTTCGCCTTGCGGCTGCTCTCCTTATTTCATTGGCCCAGTACCTTTCTTCACCTATCGGGTTAATTCTCCCATTTTCGTTGGGGCGCTGGGATCGTCCTCTGGCGGCTCTTCCTCTGTACAAACTGCGGCAGTTCGCGATGGAGTATCTTCTCCTGTTACAAAAGGCGTAACTACAGCAGCTAATATTAATGTTCCTTGCCCTCCGGGTAGCACCGCACCAGCGCCCGTGTCAGTTGGCAATGTTCAAGGAGTCAATGTTCCCGCTTTGTCGGAAGCGATCGCCAGTATTGAAAGTAGCGGTTCTTACGAGAATGCCGGCGCTAATGCTTGCGCTGATGGTGGCAATAATTGTGTGGTTCCGTTGGGCAAGTACCAGTTTATAAACTACGACGAGTACGCTGCTAGTTCAATTTCATCTAAACCAGGGGGCACGCAATTTTTAGCCAAACTGCGAGGCGGTTATCAACCCACTCAAGCAGAACTTTTTCAATTTTTTCCGCCTGCCGATCGAGAAGCTGTTTTTGCTCAAAGTCTCGCTTCTAAGCTGAATGCCACCTCTCAAGAAAAAGACCCTACTACTGGAAGTTTTTTTAGTGGCGATCGCCTAATTGAGCGAGTAGCTCAAAAGCATTTCGGGGGCGACTACTCCAAAGTTGACGGCTCTTCAACCGATACATTCGGTCGTTTAACTCTCTCAAGTTACGGACAGGATGTTTTGAGGCGCTATCGAGAGGGAGGTAGGGCGATCGCGGGGTCGAATGCTCCTGCTTGCGTTCCGACTTCCAGTGCGGCGCAATCCTCTAATTCTGCGAGTGCGGCCCCCGGCGGTGGTGAATCCACGAGTCAGTATATCAAGCCTGCGAATGGGCCAGTAACCAGCCGCTTTGGGATGCGAACTCGTCCGGTTTCCGGGGTGCGGAAAATCTATAACGGCATTGGAATTGCCGGTTCAATGGGAAGTCCGGTAAAAGCTGTTGGCGGCGGCGTTGTCAAGACAGCGGTGTCTAACTGCCAGGAAGGGTTACAGAACTGCGGCGGTGGCTACGGCAACTGGCTCGAAATCGAGCACGGCAACGGTCGCACAACTCGGTATGCTCACCTGCGCGAGGGTTCAGTGAAAGTCAAAGTTGGCGATCGGGTTTCTCAAGGTCAGGTCATAGGCGGACTAGGCAGCACTGGAACAACGGCAGACCCTCGCTTGCACTTTGAAACCCGCATTAATGGAACGGCTGTTAACCCATCTCAAGAAGGAATTTGAATTAAACGGAGATGTTCTGCACCATGATTTCCTTGAAAAAACGGACAATTATGTTGAAATTTACCTGGGGCTTGCTAACAGCTTTTTTGGTTTATTTGTTGAGCAGTTTATTCACCCATCCCCCAGCTTTTAGCCAGCCGACTCGAAACGCTGATTTCCCTTCAGCTTGCCTTCCAGTTGGTCTAGGGACTCTTAGGACAGAGTTTGTAACTGAAGTAACAGATGGTAACACTCAATATCGCTTATTCGATGCCTACTTGCAGGGAGATGCCGTGCCTTTTTCTGTATTGGTTTCTCTCCAAGAGAAGCAGTGTAGCTTGCTTTATTCCAACCCGACGAACGATTTTTATCCTTACAGCCGCACTGTCAAGCAGCCGGTAGCAAGGCAAATCGCTCTGGGAGAATTGCGTTACTCCATCAACAAGGCAGGGAGTATTGATAAGTTCCGCTCTACCTTGCAGCCGAATTTGGG
>NZ_JBARVX010000599.1:0-13102 GCF_049646505.1 Microcoleus sp. | reverse complement strand
GATTGGTATGGTTCGGCTGATGCTAGCTGGGATAAATAATCCAGCAATTGAATTAGGGGATACACTAGAAAATCCTATCATGCAGATTAGTTCGGATACTTTATTCACACTCCAGCAAGGGCAGAATTTAAAAACTTCAGGTAATATTCCTGCACTACAAGGTCATCAACGCTCCAAGAAAATAATAACTCAGCCACCATTTGATTTATCCTCTGAAGGATTTGACTGCATTTTAGCAGTGCCACCTTTTGGCGCTAAGGTTAACTCAGAAGTAGCAAGTCGTTTCCCTATTAAGAGTTTGCATCACGCAGCGCTTTTTATGCAACATATTATGAGTGTTCTACGACCAGGAGGGCGTGCTGTAGTTGCTTTTGCCGAGAACATTTTATTTGATCCAAGAGCGGAGCAAGTTCGTCAGCTACTGCTTGAAAAATACAGAGTTGAAGGTGTGCTTTCACTTCCTCCAAATGCTTTTTATCCCTACACAAGTATCAAGACAAGTATTCTGACCTTTTCTCACCATCATCCGTATGAAAAAATTCGGTTTTTTCAAATCCCTCAAAGTGAAAAGTGGTCTCATAATTTTTCTTACATATCTTCAACTAATGATGAAAAATTATCGAAAGTTATTAAAGACGATTTTTATAGTTTAGACTCGCATAATATTGTATGGGAATTTCAACATGGGAAGTCAAGTCAACATCTATGGGAAATTCCCGTAAAAGAGCTGTCCTTGCGAAATTGGGAACTGGTAGCCAAAAAAACTGAAGAAGAAACAGTAGAAGAATTTATCCGGCAACTGCATAGAGTAGATCCTAATATATTTATTAAGCAGTCATGGGAACAGTTTGAGATTTTTGCTGGCATCAAATACAACTTATCATCCACCAATCAGAAAAACGAAGACCCCCAAAATACTGATGAAGCAATAAAAATAATTCGTATTGCAGATGTTAATGACGGAAAAATTAAAATTCCTTCCTTATCTTGTAAAATTGAGCAGATCACTCCTAAAATAAAAGATGGCTATTTTCTTAAAGCTGGGGATTTATTAGTATCAATTTCAGGGACTATAGGGAAAGTAGGTATTGTGCCTGAAAAATTGGCTGGCAATCTTGCATCTAGTGGTTTGGCAGTCTTTCGATTACCTCCAGAAATTTCATCCACCTACTTATCTATCTTACTCCGTTCGCCAAACTACCAAGCATGGCTTAAAGAACACGCAAATGGCAGTGTTATTCAGCATTTATCTATTAAAGCTCTCCGCAAACTACCAGTTCCTGTTCTATCATTGCCGATTCAAGAGCGTATAGATCGGAGAAGTTGGGATGCTCCGCTCAATGCTACAAGGAGGCTTCTTGCCTGTTTAACTAAAGAAGGTTTTGATATAGTTGCAGACTGGCTTGAAGTAGATCCAATCATTCAAGATGTTCTAAATAGCTCGCGCTCGGCTAAAAAAGAAGCGAATCTTGCCTTACTGTTGAGGATTAGTGAGGTAGTTGACCCGTTGCGAAATAAAATTGCTCATTCCCCATCATCAACTGACCCTATTCTTACACTTTGGTTGTTAGAATTAGCATCTGGACTACGGGAGATGACAGGATTTGAGGATATTCCACCGGGTATGGCACGACTGACTGTACTGACTAATACAAAACTTTCTCTTACTAGAACGCTCCATATCTTAACCAGATCAGACATACTATTAGTTAAGCGTGCTAGAGAATTGACTATCGGACTGCTCGAACTTGTAGATAGACAAATACAAGAACAAGTTACAGATGTCCATGTTGAAGTTTCTTTGAATCTACCAGTTATCCCTACAGCAATTCAGGTTGAAGTTATTTTGACGCTGCACAATATAGGAGTTATCCCAATTCGGCAGTTCCATGTTTCGACTTACCCGGAAATTGGCACCGCAAAAACACCCTACCTCCCTGAAGGAAAAGGAATAGATGTACGTCTGGTAGTTCCACCTCAAGAGGCGGAGGGAATGTTTGACTTTGTAGTTTTGTGGTCAGGTAAACTTTTGACTGGTGAAAGAATAGAACGAGAAAGTCCACTGACTCTTGGTATCAAAGCTTTTGAGTCATCTTTCAGAAAAGTTGATTTTGGAGCAAGCCCATACATTGTGGGAAATCCCGTTGATCGGGAAGAAATGTTTTTTGGACGTAGCAAAATTATTGAAGCTATCAAGCGCCAACTGACAACTCCACACCAAGCCAATGTAATTCTTTTGGAAGGAAACCGACGAACTGGAAAAACATCAATTTTGAAGCACTTCGAGCGAGACGAGAAACTCCCCGGATGGATTGTTGTCAACTGCTCTTTTCAGGGAGGAGAAGCCGATACAGATAAAGTGGGGCTGACAACCGCAGCGGTGTTTCGCCTGATGGCAAAGCAACTTGGGATAGCAGCGCACAAGGCAGGACTTACTGTGCAGCTTCCTGATGCTCCACCCTATGACCCCAACCGTCCTTTTCAATTACAGTTTGTACGCTCGCTTCGCCAATATCTATCGAACGAGTATCCTTTTGAAGACTTTGAACTTTTCCTGCAATTGCTTCTTGATGTCGCACATCCTCGGCGGATTTTGTTCATGCTTGATGAATTTGACAAACTCCAAGAAGGTATCGATTCAGGTGTCACTAACCCCCAAGTTCCAGAAAACATCCGCTATTTGTTCCAAACTTATTCTCAATTGTCCGGCATTATCACGGGTTCCCGCCGTCTGAAGCGCTTGCGTGAGGAATATTGGTCTGTACTATTTGGTTTGGGCTACCGTATAGGACTTGACCCCCTTGAATTAGACTACGCCCGCCAACTTGTTACCGAGCCGGTGGAAAGTCGTCTTGTTTACGTTCAGCAAGCGCGAGACCTCGCTGTTGAGCTGTGCGCCCGCCAACCTTTCTTAATTCAGTCTCTATGCAACCGCATTTTTGAACGTGCCGTTCAGACTAATCAACAAACCATAACCCTAGATGCTGTGCAAACTGCTGCTGATGAGATGGTGCGTGACAATGAGCATTTCCGCACATTATGGGACTACGCAGGCACAGAGCGCCGACGGTTTATTCTGTCACTATGTCACAAGCTTGAACCAGAGCCAGACCCAGTAACATTGGCTCTGTTGGAGATTAAGTTAGAAGAAGCAGAAGTTCTTATACCGTCTGGGGAGCGCCTCGGAGAGGATATCGAGTTTCTGCGAGAGCTTGAACTTTTGGAACTAGACTCTACCGGAGGTTTAGATATCTACAAACTGGCGATTCCACTTATGGGAGACTGGATTAAAAGGAATGTTGATCATGAAGACCAGCGCAAAAAAGCAGTGCAGGAAGGAGAGGAGAAATTTTAATGGCCATTAATCCGTATCAAGTATTGGGGACAGCGCCAGTAATTTGTCGTGGCAGGCAAAGCCTATTTGAGCAACTAAACTGTCAGCTTACCAAACCATCTCCTGACCATGTGCAAATTGTGGGACACAAGTTTATTGGTAAAACAGTTTTTCTTCAAGATGTTGCTCTTACTTTCAAAGCTGGTAAAGCACCCTATATTTCAGCACTATACTTGGATCTCGGTCATCAAACTCCTAGTTCTGATAGGGAGTTTATGCGCCGTTTTGCTGAAGAAATTAAGTCGGCTCTCCTGCCAGTAAAAAAGGACTTGGCTGATGAAATAGATCCAAATTGTGAAAAATTATGGGATATTCTCCCTGAAGTGCTAGAACTTTTGCAGGATGAAAATCAGCGACTTTTAGTAGTGCTAGACGGATTTGATAGAGTGCTGGGGATTACGAGTCTAACCCGCAACCTCTGGGATAGGCTTAGATATCTTGCTGAGAAAAAAAGTTTGCGATTTGTTACAGGAAGCTGCCGTCCACTTCGTGAACTTTGTAAAACTGAGGCATCACAAACATCAGATTTTTGGAATATATTTAACCCCAATCCCTTTAAAATAGGCTGTTTTCAGGATAAGACCTGGTCTGAAATATTAACACCTTTTACTGATAGAAATATTTTATTTGACAGTAGCGCTCAAAAAGAACTGAGTAATTGGAGTGGAGGAGTACCAATTTTAGCTGCTACTCTCTGCTCTTACCTTTGGGAACAAATTGAACTGGGAACAACCATTTCTAAAACGCAAATTGACAACGCAGCTACAGAAGTATTTAACCAGTCGGAAATTATTTTGGACGAACTTTGGGATGAATGTGGGGTAGAAATTCAAAGCGATTTAATCGAACTTACGAAAAATGACATTCTTTTATCTAAAATTTCTGAGCATCGCCGCGACTTTTTGGAAGGTCGTGGCTATGCTAAGGCATCAGGCAGCAAATTAACAGCTAATTGCCGTTTAATGCAGAAGTACGCTAAAAAACGAGAAGCTCCTGTTACTGATTTGCAACGCCTATTTGGCGATAATAATAATTATGAAAGAAACATCCGCAATTTACTTGAATTGAGGTTAGCACAAGTATCCAATGCAAATCAAGATTTGAAACGTTTGATCAAATGTGCCATTGGAGACCTAAATCCAGAACCCAATGATGCTATAATGAGATTTCGCAACATTACTGATACAGCACTTAAATTAATCTGGAGTGCAGAGCTTACTCCTAATTACCAAGTTCCGCAAGAATGGATCGATTTTTGGCGTTCAAAAGGTGAACAAATACCCGATGGAGAGAATTTACCAAATGTTCCAAACAGTTTAGGTGGTCAGTGTAGACTTCTTATAATCATGACTGGCACTGTCAAAACTAGAAGATCAGTAGCTCGTTTCATTTCAAAACCAACAGCTCTCCTTGTAGAACACATCAAAGCTATAGGAGACTTCGGCCAACATAGTGAAGGGCAAAAAGTTTCTCTAGAAACGGCTGTTGCCTTTTGCTTATCTGCTATTGAACTTTGCGAAAGACTGGCGCATGAGTTACCGTAGTTTGGTAAGAGGAGCAAATTATAATACCAATTCTCCAAATTTATGCAACAGTGGCCTAAGTAGAGTAATTATATGAAGTTAACCCAACGATGCAGATTGTAGCAAAACTTTGCAGAATTGGTATAAAATAAGGTAAAGTTAAACACAGGAGAACGTTGGCTCACTTCTCCTGGTCTTTAGAACTAGATGTTACCAGATTAATCCAGCTTCTCGCTAATCTGATATTTTTTACTTCTTAATTTAAAGAGCCATTCCAACTGGTCAGCCCTAGTCTTTTAAGTTCTGCAACTATCAATGAATGTCCTTCTAAATCAGGGTCACTCTTAACAATTGCCACTGCCATTTTACGAGCTAAATTCACCAAATCCTTATCATCCAGTATATTCGCCAAAGCAAATTCTGAGATTCCCGACTGGCGATAGCCCATCACAACTCCTGGCCCTCGCAACCGCAAATCCATCTCCGAAATAAAGAACCCGTCAGTGGAGTTTTCCAACACTTCAAGACGTGCCTTGGCTTCTGCTGTTTTACTGGTATCTAGCAGCAAACAATAGGAAGGGTGCGAACCTCGACCAACACGACCTCTTAACTGGTGCAGTTGAGCTAAGCCAAAGCGCTCGGCATGGTCAATCAGCATGACAGTAGCGTTTGGAACATCCACGCCCACTTCCACAACAGTCGTGGAAACCAGTATTTGGGTTTTGTTATCACGGAAGGAGTTGAGGGCTTCATTTTTTTCTGCTGATGTCATCCGACCATGCAGCAAACCAACTCTAAATTCGGGAAAGATTTCAGTTGATAGTCGATCGTATTCTGCTACCGCTGCTCTTAGATCTAGCTTTTCCGATTCTTCGATCAGGGGAAGGATGATGTACGTTTGACGACCTCGAAGTACCTCGCGGCGGATTAAATCGTATGCTGAAGCGCTTTTATTAAGCACTTTCGTGTGAATCTTCTGACGACCGGGCGGTAACTCGTCAATCTGACTGACATCCAAATCCCCGTGCAAGGTCAGTGCTAAAGTACGCGGAATAGGAGTCGCGGTCATCGTCAGCACATGAGGTCTGTTTCCCTTGTTCAGTAAATCTTGTCGCTGCTGCACGCCGAATCTGTGCTGTTCGTCGATGACTACCAGCCCTAGTTTGTTGAAGTTGACCTTCTCTTGCAGAAGCGCGTGAGTTCCTACCAATAGTGAAAGTTCACCCGTCTCTAATTGGGCGTGGATTTCTCTGCGCTTGGTGGTTTTGGTAGAACCCGTCAGCAATTGAACAGAAACGCCAAGGCGTTCAAACCACGTCGCAATCTTCCTGTGATGCTGTTGGGCTAGCACTTCTGTAGGTGCCATAAGTGCCGCTTGGTAGCCAGACTGGATGGCAGCGAGGATAGCAACGACAGCAACAACTGTTTTACCAGAACCGACATCCCCCTGTACCAGTCGGTTCATCGGCGTTTTGGAAGTCATGTCGTTGAGAATGTCGTTAATCACCCTACGTTGAGCTGAGGTAAGCGAGAAGGGAAGTTGAGAGTAAAACTGTTGGATTAGAGGGCCAGCAGGAGTTATTTTTGTAAAAGCTGATCGCGCCAAAAGTCGGTGGCGACGCACGAGAAACGATAGCTGAAGATAGAAAAACTCATCAAATACCAGGCGACGGCGGGCAGCTTCCAGTTTTGTTTCGTCTGGGGGCTGGTGGATGTTTGCGATCGCCTTCTGTAATTCCATCAAACCATGTTGTCGTCTGAACTCCTGCGGCAGGGGGTCATTTAGCAGCTTGGCAGATTCCAAAGCTGAGGTTACTGCATCTTGGACAATTTCGTTGCTAACTCCCTTTGTCAAAGGATAAATTGGGATAATTGAATTTTTCGTATCCTTGGCTTCGTCTAGACCGATTAATCGGATTTCAGGGGAAGTTAATGTCATTCCGCAATAGCGATCGGCTTTGACTATCCCAGATATAGCAACAATGCCTCCAGCAACATAGGTGGCGGCTTGCTCGTTCCTCCACTTTTTTGATTGGTAGTACGGGTGGTTGAAGAAACGCTTGCAGGCTATCTTACCGGTTCTGTCCTTGACAATAATAGTCTGAATTGTTAGCCTAGAATTTTTAGGCGGGCTGACTACTTCCTGATGTTGAATTTTACCTACAACCGTGACTGAATCGCCTACTTTCAACTGAGAAATTTTTACTCGCCGATACTTAATGTAATCACGGGGAAAGTAGAGCAGTAAGTCTCGTACATTTGTAAGGCCCAGCCTTTCTAGCATTTTGTAATTGCTTCGGCTTAACCCTGGCAGATCGCAAATGGGTGAATGCAGTTTCATGATGATAGTTGGGAATTTCTCAGATTCAAATTTTTGTTAGCAAGCCATTCATAATGCTGCGCTAGCAGCCACTTCACCAATGGCAAATCGCTGAATTTAATTTGGAGATACACTGCTTTTAGTCCTTCCATTACTTCTAACAAAGCAGAGTTCCATTCTCGCTGGTTGCACGAAGATTTAGGGCGCAGTCGAGACAAGTAAGTGACGTAGATTCATAATTTTAAGGTGGCGCTTCCACTCTTTCACACTACTGATAATTGTTTGGTTTTTAGGTGGGTTGCAGCGACGGGTTTACTGCTCAAACAAGTCGAAAAGGGCTGGAAATAAGCAATTTGTTTATCGCCCAACTTCAGTCATCGTTTCCTGGCACGATGAAAGCTGCATAAAATACTAATAGTGAGCTTTGATTAATCCAAAATTACGCCAAAATTGCGATCGATTGCTTCATCACGAGCGTTAAAACCATTTTCGTTTTCTGGCTCTTGAGATGCTAAGATTGCGTTCCAGCCGGCAAAGCCTGGATTGATTCGCTTTGATTGAGGGAATGTTTCAATAATTTCTTTTGACAATCGATCGCCGTCTCGATCTCCTTTGAAGCCGACTACTATAGTTTCTACTTCCTTAAGAAAGTCGGTTGGCAGCGAAGAAACCGCATCAATGCTTAAGTATAAAGTCGGTCTATTATTGAAATCTGGATCTAAGGCAATTACAGACAGGAGTTCTACCGGGTTGCTGGCAATAATGGCTCTTTCAATATTGTTTTGAACCGCTATCCAGAAAACTCCCTTTTCACTGTTGTCGCCTGCTTGATGTGAGCCTTCCCCATGACTGTCAATGGAAAATTTTCCATTGGCGTCTAAGGTGCAGGTTCCTCTGTACTCTCCTGCAAGGGTGCGGAGGTGGAATACAGGGCGGTTCAGGTTGTCTGCGTCTATCCATCCCCTGTCGTGTAGCAGGTCAATTAATTCGACTGGCAGACAAGCATTTTCTATCAAATTGCTTCGTACAGACTCCCAGTTAAGTGAGTCGAACCCCGATGTTTCGCGATCGTTGGGCGAGTCGGGTTTGCTTACATCTTCTGACTCAGCGATTAAAGAATCTTTGTCGGTTTCTGAGGAAGTCCCTGTGCTGCTTCGTTCTCCCTCTGGCCTGTCAATGTTAGAGTAGCTTTGCCAGTATATTGGTGAAGAATTGCTCTCGATGCTGCTGTTCCTCATTTCGCCGCAGTCATCAGGATCACTATCAGTGTTCGCGTCGCTATTTGGTTTAGAGTTTTCTGTTTCCAAATTTTCGTTCAATTCTGGCTCTTGCAATGGGGGAATGGCTTCCACATTTCTGTCAGTATTAGCAGAGTAAGTGACTCCTCTGTATTTTTGCAGCCCATTGAAGGTGTAAGCTTTGCCTAAATGAGTGCCGCTAAAAGCAATATTGCCTAATTTGTAGCTAATCCCTAATTCGCCTGCGGGGGTAGGTTCTATTTTTACACTAATGCCTTGTTCGACGAGTCGGTCAATCAAAAGAGCGATCGCGGGACTGTCAGTGGTCGATCGATCTAGTGCTGTTTGCAGTTGTTCCCGTACACTAATCTCTCCGGTTCGCGCTAACCGTCGGCATTCCCCAGTTGTAGAAGAGCGCCGTTCTTTATCAAAGTTTCGGGGAGCTGGTGTCAAATTGTACTTGTTTTCTAATTCTTGAATTAACTTTTCGCTGCGTAGATAGTTCCAGCTATCGGATACGCAAGTTCCTTTTTCATCCAATTTAATGCGACTGGCCGCAATGTGAATGTGGTCGTGGTCGCGGTCGGTATGGCGGATGATAGCAAACAGGTTTTTATCCAGTCCCATTCCTTCTAGGTAATCTAGAGCGATCGCCCGCCATTTAGCATCAGGAATATACTCGCCAGAAGGCACGCTTAAAGTCGCATGATAAACTGGTTTTTCAACTCTAGGGTTGAGTTGTTTGGAGAAGAGAAACTCCGCAGCTAATTCCTCGGCCTTTTCCCCTACCATATTTCCTCCAATCAGTGAAGCTCCTTCTTTGGAGAAGAGGTAATTGAGCAATGGAGTAAAACTTTTACCGATTTTCTGCTTGCCAATCATTATTTACTAAACTTAAAAAGTGTGTAGCCCAAAAGTGATGATTTGTGGATAGTTTTATTAACATTTTTCGCTAGGATATTCTGAATTTTCCTCGATTTCGCTTAAATTCATTAGAAATTGGACGTTCATTTGCTTTTGCTGTACTTGCTTGAGCAGTGCCAAAGTTTCCTCAATAAGTTCCTCAAAGTTGGCTGGCTGTGTAATTTCCCCCCCCATCCATAATGCTTGTTCTGTAGCAATAGCAATTGGTTTAAGCCGGAGGTTAAGTTCTGCTAATTTTTGGCACAAAGCTGGTTGATGTTGTTGTTTAAAAGTGTGGTATCGGAATAGACCGCTGATACTTACCTGGAGATTTTTAGCCATTGCTTCAGCAAGTTGAAGTTCTTCTGGCGTTAGGTATATGGCTATTCTTTTGATTCGTTTGGAGCTCGACATGGTTAGTTTGCTCGCTATTTGGTGTTGGAGTAACGAACTTTATCCTTCGGCTGCGATCGGGTAGCGTGCACGGAGGGCAATTGCGCCTCAGCCACCTGCCGATCGCTTGTTGTCTGGAGGGGCTTTAACGCATGGAAACTCGATGTCAGCCTTTCCAATGGAAAATTTTCCATTGCCACTAGGGCTCAGACTCTGGTTTGGCTGGGTTCGACTCGCGTAGGAATTTCTAATGGAAAATTTTCCATTGTCACGGAGGCCGAGATCCAGATTTGGCTGAACTTAACAGGCGTGGGAATTTCCCATAGACATCTCCGAAAATCAATGATGCGTGCTCTTCCACTTTTGCTTGCATACCCGATCGCCCTTGTCTCTACATCTTTTTTCGAGATGTCTGTCTAATGGAAAATTTTCCATTGAACAGCGACAGGCTGGCAGCAGCGCTCTCCTCATAGGGGTGCTATCCCGTTAGAGAAAGCAGTTTGCACGCACCTCTGACACAGCTTGCTACCAAAAGCTCTGTCCCAGCCTAAGCCGTGAGTCCGATTTTTGTAGATGCTGGGATTCAGACAACTGGCTGAGGGAGGGGAGGTTTTAGGAGGGGTTAATAAGTAGTAAGTGCGTTTTAGTCCTTGAATAGCTGTTGCTTTGCAGCCTTCTTTTGAGGTGGCACGCTTGGCTTAGCGTAAGGGTTATTTCTGCACGTCCAAACGTACAGGGCTGTTTGTTTACCACTCTTAAAACTTCAATTAGGAAGACCTGCGATATGAGTGAAACTACTATCGAAACCATCTGGCCTCAAGCGATCGCGGCCTACGATTACGGGGGGTCAGCTACCAAAATTCTCTACGCAGGGCCAAAGAATCAAATTCGACTGCTGTGCATGGAACCGGAGGTCGTATCTGTACCGCACGAATCAATTTTGGCTTATGGCAGAGACCAATTGGGGTCAGCCGAGCCTGAGAATACGGCTTGGGTTGCCTTTAGGAACGATTACAGGGCAGTGGGGTATTTGGCGAAAGAAAGGTTTCACGCCAATGCTGGCCTTTCGGAGCTTAAGTACGAGAGGGCGCTGCACAAAACTCTGGCTGGGATGTGGGCGATTAAGGAAAAGCTGAATTTGCCTGCGAAATTTACGGCGGCGATCGCAGTGTTGTTGCCACCGGGGGAATATGAAGACCGAAATCGGTTCGAGCGGGTGCTGCGGGAAGCTTTAGCGGATTACCAAACTCCTACAGGTCAGATGAGCGTGGAATTGTTGGCGTTTAACTGCAAGCCAGAGGGCGGTGGCATTTACCTGATGCACAACAAGAAAGTCGGCTCTGTTTTGAAAGAGCGGGTGTGCGCGATCGCCATGATTGGCTACCGTAATGCCAGTCTGCTGGTGGTGCAACGGGGGGATGTTAGACCGGGAAAAACGAGTGATTTGGGCTTCATCCGCATGGTGGAGAGGGTGGTAGCTAGGACTTCGGGGCAGACTGCTGAGCGATTGACTCCGGCGATCGCCGCAGCGGGATCTGAGTTTAAGGCAGCTTCTCTGATGCGGTTGGCTCGCAGCACGACTAAGCAAGGGCGGGCTGAAGAAGTGCAGCAGATGATAGCAGCAATCAAAGAGGCGCGGCCTGAATATGTGCGGAGTCTTACCAGTTGGTTGGATGAGAATTTGCCACCTGATTGCGATGAATTGGTGTTCTGTGGTGGGACGGCTGATTATCTTCGTAGGGAGTTAAACGAACATTACGATCGCTTCCCGATTATTTGGAATGCCGAAGTTGCTATGCCACCTATTTTGGCAAAGAAAGGGTTTGAAAATCGGCTCAATGATGTCTATGGGATGTTTTCGTATTTCAAGGGAAGTTTGAAAAAGCAGTTCAATTCTCAGATAAAGGAAGACGCTGTTTGTGGGTCAAAAGATTCCGCTTTAAAGGAGATAGTGGCTCATGGCTAAGGAAAAAGAAAGGGTTGATTTTTTGTGGCGCTATCAGCCTTTTAAATCTACTCCTGATGGAGTTTTGATGTCGTATATTAAAGGCAATTTATTGTTGCCTTCGAGAGAATTGATTCTCCAAGCTCTGCGCCCTTACTGGTTGCCGTTAGCATATTTGGAAAAAGGGGATATCGATCCTGTTATTTTAGGGCGGTTATTTAGAAATGCCGTCTATGTTCTGGAAAAGCAAGCTCTCTATTTGCGCGAACGAGGCGGGCTTGAATATCCTCCTATTCATATAGGGGGAATGCCTATTTCTTCAATACCCTCTTCGCGAGAATTACCTGCTGATATTGAGGAGTCAGACAGGTCTAGGCTGAACGGTGCTAGTTTGAGGTGTTCTCACCATGACCTTAGCAAATTGACTGCGGATGACTTGTTTGAATTAGAGGATTTTGATGATTCAGGATTCGCTTGATTAGGATTCAAGTGTTGATTTCTTAGAAAGTAAACGTGAAATAGAGGATTGGGATATGGCAAGTAGAAGTAGGAACTCTAAGTATCAAGTTCAACTAACAGATTCTGTGGTTAAACAGGTTGAGGAAGGAGGAGATTCAGGTATGGGTACAGCGACAGAAAACTCGAAGGGTTTCCAAGAGTGCAGCTTAGAGAAGGTTGAGAAGTCGGCCACTAAAATTCATCTGATTGATGGAGAGAAAGGCGGGGTTGGAAAGAGCTTATTTGCTAGGGTATTGATTCAGTATTTCTTGGACAAGAATTTTCCTTTTTTTGCCGTAGATACCGATCGCTCTAATCCTGATGTATCTCGAATCTATGAGAGCGTATGCCGTGAAGCTCTGTTTAGCGAGGACGAGAAGAAGTTTTACGAAGCGGATCGGATTTTTGAATTGGCGTTTGAGAAGAGCGTGATTGTCAATTTACCGGCTCAGGTTTATCCTTTGGTAACTAAGTGGATGGGAAGGAACAATTTAATTGAGTTGGGGAAGCAGTCTCGCATTAGTTTTTGCAAGTGGTTTATTTGCACGGGGGGCTATGATAGCGTGCAACTCTTTTTGAAGTCAGTTAAGCATTTTGATAATAAGATTGCTCACGTTCTTGTCCGTAATTTAGGATTGGAGGATGATTGGAGTTCTGTGGAAGAGATGGAGGAGGTACAGAATGCGATTAAAAAGTATGAGGTGAAGGTGATTGATTTTCCTAAGTTTTATTCGCGGGAAAGGAATGCAATTGATGCTCAGGGGATAACTTTTGATTTGGCAAGAAATAGTCAGGAACTGGGTGTGTTGGGCCGGCAGCGGATTAAGTCATTTATGTTGTCAGCTTATGAGGCGTTTGAAACTACGGGGATGTTGCCGTGAGTTATGG
>NZ_JBARVX010000598.1:0-28763 GCF_049646505.1 Microcoleus sp. | reverse complement strand
AACCAAACAGAGGCAATCGATACAGAAACGCCGGCAAGGCCGCAACACGCAGCTAAGGTGAATCATTTCAAGCAAAAAAACCCCAGCCTCAGATTAGTTTGTCTCGACTTGTACGATCGCGCCAGCGACAATCATTTGAGCCGCCAGCCCCTATCGGCAGCCAGCGATTTAGAACTTTCATCAATCTTAGATGATGTCGGAGGAGCCGCACCGGGCGAAAACTTAGCTGAGGACGAAGCTTTGAAACCTGAACCCAGCACTCAACACTCGATCGCCACAAATTTGTGCGGCTCATCTTCGGTAGCCGAACACTCCGCCGTGCTGCCGAATCAGAGCAAACCAAATTCATCGATCTTAAACGTAGCAATTAGGCTCGGCGGTCAGATCGTGGGCATCCTCTCTTTGGAACATATCGGCGCGCCCCGCCAGTGGGCTCTGGAGGAACGCACCTTCGCCGATTCTTTGGCAAATTTGGTCGCGCTGGCGATCGAAGGATTTGAACGCCAGCGCGCTCAGGAAGCACTTTCCAAAGCCAAAGCTCAGCTAGAAATGACAGTCGATCGGCGCACCGCTCAACTCACCGCCGCCAACAAACTGCTCCGCATCGAAATTGCCGAGCGCAAAAGAACCGAAATAGCTTTGCAAGAAGCCTTGCACAAAGCTGAAGCAGCTTCGAGAGCTAAAAGCACTTTTCTCGCTAATATGAGCCACGAACTGCGGACTCCGCTCAACGCGATTATCGGTTACAGCGAAATGCTACAAGAAGAAGCACTGGAATCGGGACTCGAAGACATCATTCCCGATACCCAAAAAATTCGCAACGCCGGCAAACACTTGCTGACTTTAATTAACGATATCCTAGACCTTTCTAAAATAGAAGCCGGTCGAATGGAGCTTTATTTAGAAAAATTTGACATCGGGAATTTAATCGAAGAAGTCGTGGCAACTTTGCACCCTTTGGTCGAAAAAAATCACAATCAACTAGAAGTTTCTTGCTGTCCGAATTTGGGATTGATGTATGCAGATTTAACTAAAGTGCGGCAAATTTTGTTCAATTTGCTCTCGAATGCCTTGAAGTTTACCGAAGGTGGAACAGTGCTGCTGGGCGCGACTAGGGAACCAGCAGGCGGCAGCGATTGGGTTTATTTGCAGGTATCTGATACCGGGATTGGAATGTCTGCCGGACAGCAGCAGAGTTTGTTTCAACCTTTTATGCAGGGCGATGCTTCGACTACTCGCAAGTACGGCGGCACCGGTTTGGGATTGACGATCAGCCGCTTGTTTTGTCAGATGATGGGCGGCGATGTCACTATTGAGAGTCAGTTGGGTGTTGGCTCTACTTTTACTGTTAAATTAAAGGCAAAAGTTGATATTAGTCATTAGTCATTAGTCATTAGTCATTAGTCATTAGTCATTAGTCAGTAGGGGCGGTGCCCCCGTGCGGGCCCTTGCCCGCTCGCGAAGTCGAAGGGTAGTCATTGGTCATTAGTCAACCGATTCTCAATGACAAAATTCTAATAATATCATTATCTGTTGGATTGAATGCAATCAATAAGGTTCGCAGTGCGGACTTTAGTCCGAGAAATGGAGCGGACGAACCGTTTTTGTTGTCTCAAGCCCCCGAATTTATCTGTGGGGTTGCCTCCAAAATCTAAAATCTAAAATCTAAAATCGAATGACGGCGTTGAGAGTTTGAACAATACCGATGCAGCCGGAAATGATATCAGATGCAAGAGAGAATAATTACCGATTACCGATTACCAATTCCCAATTCCCAATTACCTATTCCCGTTTGAATTGTGACACCGATCGCGATCGACCTCTGTTGCTCATCACACAATAATATTTTTGATCGGTCTAGAATACCTAATATTATCTTAAACTTCTGCCCCGAGCAGAACCGATCGCCTGCCTGCATCCAAGAGTCGCACCTCAGCCTGATTAAAGGAAGTGGGGGATTGCTTGTATAAAGACAATTTGGTAAAAGTAATGCTATGGTCGCTAACCAGTAAAAGGCAAAAGTTAACAGGAAATCAGGAATTATCAAAAGTCTAAGGACGCAGAAACACAATCTGCCCCTTTTGCCGCCTCCCGATCGCCTTTAAACTGCTGCCTCTATTAGCTTCATAGCAATGCCGCCTTCAACAGCGCGCAAGTTTTCAGAATCAAAGGAGTGCATCTACATGATTAAACCTTGCAGTCAACCGCTAAAAACAAATCCTTTCACTTGTCATCGCGATCCCGCTACAGGCAGGTGGACTACCGTAGTCCTAACAGTTGAGAGTCCTTGCGAAACAGACTCTAGTTTGACAGCCAAAGCCGATCGCGAAAACGAAGGTAAAGTAGAAACAACTATTTCTGCTTCGCCCGCAATCTCGCTGCCGAAAAAACCCCTTGCCTTCTCTTTGCCTCCGTTTAAAAAGCTGGCTAAAAAATCTGTTGTGACTCTGGCCCGGTAGCAATTGCCGCGGGCATAATCTAGTTTCCACGGTTGCGCCCGGGCGATCGCCCAACAAAAAAACGGATCTCTAGCATAAATTGCCAAAAAGCGATATACTGCCAGCAAACTTTCTCCTTCAATATCCGTGAAGTATTTGCTCGATCGCCTCGTCCAACAAATCTGGACAGACCGACCAATTCGCCAGCGGGGAACAATCATCGTTGCTATCCCGGTTGTTTGTCTGTTTACTTCGCTGATAGCGATTTCAGGACTCCGGAAGAGTGCCATACAGCTCAGAAAGCAAGCCAATACCAATCAGGAAATACTTCAGGAAACTAACCGCTTGTTAACAGCGGTAGTGGATGCAGAAACCGGAATTCGGGGTTACGGCTTGACCAAGCGCCGCGATTTTTTACAACCATACTTAGAAGCCCAAAAAACTGTACCTCCGCTGCTGGCTAAACTCAAGTTTATGCTGCGAGAAAATAAATCAGAATTTAAGGAATTTGAACAAATTAAAAAAAGTACCGAACAATACATAAATTTGTTGCAAAATACTTTAAATAAGCTTGAGAGTTCGGAAACAAAGTTGCCGTCTCCGGAAATAATTCAGGTGTTGGGCGCAGGTAAATTGCAGATGGATAAGCTGCGCGAAAAAATCGATGCCTTTGCTGGTGCCAACGAAGCTTACCAGAAAGTTCAAGAGCGACAAATACGGGAGTTGAGAGATTTAACTAATTACCTGCAAGTTGGTGGTTTGCTTGTCGGCTGTTTGGGTGGCGTGGCTTCCTGGTATTTATTTGATAGTTTAGACAAGGAATTGAAGAAGCGGGAAGCTGGCTTGCAAGAAAGCAAAGCCCGCATTCAAGCTGTGGTAGATAATGCGGCTGACGGGATTATCACTTTGGATGAACGGGGAAATATTGAGTCTTTTAATGCGGCAGCAGAAAAAATTTTTGGTCGATCGACCGATCGCGCAATTGGCTCGAACCTCCGCAAGCTGATAGCTAAACCGCAACCGCACAGCAGCACTGGGGATTATTCAGTAGAATATTTTGTGTTAAATCCCCATGCTAAGCTGAATACTTACCAGCAAGAAACAGTTGGAATTCGCAGCGACGGAACCAAGTTTCCGATGGAGTTGGCCATCAGCGAAATGCGTCTGGCAAATCAACAATTGTTTATTGCAATTTGCCGCGATATCAGAGGACGGAAACAAACTGAGGAAACTCTCCGCAAGCAAGCGCAAATGCTGGATTTGGCGAACGATACGATCGCGGTACTAGACTTGAACGGAGAGATTTTTTATTGGAACTTGGGGGCGAAGTGGCTCTACGGGTGGCGGAAGTCGGAAGCAATAGGAAAAAATATTCACGATCTTTTGCAAACAGAATGGACGCAACCTTTCGAGGAAATTCAACAAGAGCTTTTTGAGCGGGGTTCTTGGCAAGGAGAACTAATCCGTACCAAGCAAGACGGCACAAAAATAACGGTTGCCAGCCGCTGGACTTTGCAGCGCGACGAGCAAAACACACCCGCAGCTATTTTGGAAATCAGCAACGATATTAGCGATCGCAAACGCTCAGAAATTGCCTTAGCCGAAAGCGCCCAGAGGTTTCGCCATACTTTTGAACAAGCGGCAGTCGGCATGGCCCAAGCCACTGTAGAAGGCAAATTTGTGTTAGTCAATCAAAAGCTTTGCGAAATTTTGGGCTACAGCCGCCAAGAATTGATCCAAAAAAGATTTCAGGACATTACTTTGCCCGAAGATTTGGAAAAGGAACAGGAACTTTTGCACCAATTGTTAGTAGGAGAAATTGAAAATTACCGTGTGGAAAAGCGCTACCTGCGCCAAGACGGAGATTTGGTGTGGGCAAACTTGACGGTTTCGCTGCTGCGAGAACAAAACGGCAGTCAATTTTTGATGGGTGTGATAGAGGATATTAGGGAACGCAAACAAGCTGAGGAATCGCTCAGGTTGCACACTCAAGAATTGAGTTGGATGGCGCACTCGCTGGCTAAAACGACCAATGTTTTGAGAAAGCGCAATCAAGAATTAGACCAGTTTGCTTATGTAGTTTCTCACGATTTGAAAGCGCCGCTCCGGGCGATCGCCAATCTCAGCAGTTGGATAGAAGAAGACCTCAGCGACTCGATGACAGAGGATACTCTGCACCAAATGAACCTGCTGCGCGGCAGAGTTCACCGGATGGAAGCATTGATTGAGGGACTGCTGCAATATTCCCGCGTCGGGCGCATTCAAGTAGCTTCAGAAACCGTAAAAGTTGAGCATTTATTAGCAGAAATTATTGATTCCTTGGCACCGCCGCCGGGATTTGAGGTGAAAGTTGAACCGGGAATGCCAACTTTTGCGGCCGAAAAATTGGCGCTGTACCAGGTTTTTGCTAATTTAATTAGCAACGCCATCAAGCACAATCGAGCTGAATCCGGTCACGTAAATATATCAGTTAAAGAGTTAGATGATTTTTATGAATTTTCAGTAGCCGATGACGGGCCGGGGATTGCTGCTCAATATCACGATAAAGTTTTTGTGATTTTTCAGACATTGGAAGCTCGCGATAAAGTTGAAAATACTGGCATTGGTTTGTCGCTGGTGAAGAAGATTGTCGAAGGCCAAGGAGGCAGTATTTCGCTGGAATCTGCGGTCGGTGAAGGAGCAATTTTTAGATTTACTTGGCCCAAGCAACCTATTAGCAAAGAGGAAAGTGAAACAACTCTAAATCTAGTAAATGTAGGGCGTCGATAGCGCACCGCAAACCCGATCGCGCCTGTTTAATCTGCATCGCAGCGGATTTCGATGATAAATCCGTCGGGATCGTAAAAGTAAATGCCGCGTCCTGTAGCGCGCGTGACGGGGCCGCTGTCGATCGCAATTTGATTTGACTTTAGCACTTCGATCGCGCGATCGAACAAATCCGGCTCGATATCAAAAGCCAAGTGGTTGGCGCGAGTAAAAGCTTTCTCCGGGTCAGGGTTTGGCGGTTCCAAATCTGGCTGCCAAAATAAGTCAATTACAGTCCCGTCTGGGGTGATGAAATTAGCCACTTTACCCGCTGCTACCATTTCTGTTAAACTTGCGGGAATTTCTGCACCTGCGAGTTCGTGCAAGCCGAGAATTGTACCGTAAAAGTAGCGGGAAGCTTTCATGTCCCGCACGTTTAAAGCAATATGGTGAACGCGGCGCAAATTTCCCGGCGCGAGGACAATTTTGATGGTGTTTTCTGTAGTTTGCATGATTGTCAATTGCAAATGTTATAGAAGAAGTCATTAGTCATTAGTCATTAGTCATTAGTTATTAGTTGTTAGTTATTAGTTGTTAGTTATTAGTTGTTAGTTGGTAGGGGCGGTGCCAAGAGTGCCCGCCCTCTTAGTTATTAGTCATTAGTCATTAGTCATTAGTCATTAGTCATTAGTCATTAGTCATTGTTATACCAATTTCATAAAGTTATGCTACTACCGAAAGTTTGACTCCCCCCCTTTATAAGGGGGGGTTGGGGGGGGTAGATATGTAGCGCTATTTTATGAATTTGGTATTATTAGTCATTGGTCATTAGGAAGAAAAAACAAAAAACAAGAAATAAGCAATCAAATCAAGGTTTTCCGAAATTAATAACTTCCTAATTTTTTTGACGGTTGTTCTAAAAATGAATGCTTTGAAATTTATTCAAATTTTGATGGTTCGGACTTCACTTTTCATAGAAATCAGAGGACTGAAGTCCTCACTACGAACCAATTTGATTGGAGTCGCAGTCAGGATATAATCTCAATTATTGTTATTTTTCTTTAGGGAACGATGCCATACCTACAAATAACATTGCCAGCCCGCCTCCCAGAATTGCGAAGGCTAGTAAACCTACAGCTAAATCTAATCCCGATGTATTTTCCATTAAATTAAATTATTCTCCAATTAAATCCCATCACCGATATTTCTCAATTGCTGCTAACCGCAAACAATGGGGAAGAGAAGAAAAACCAGCTTTCAAAGTTATCAAAAAAAGCAGATTAACTTCTTCTCCCTTCCCTCAACATCCGTTAAATTCCTTAAAAAATCCGTCGCCGAACAGCTTATTTTGCCAATTCTTTTTCAATGGCGGCAATCAGTTCGGGGGAATCTGGGCCTACGCTGCTGCGGAATCTGGCAACTACTTCACCTTGCTTGCTAACTAAGAATTTCTCAAAATTCCACGAAACCTCACCCTTGGGGTCGGCTTCACTCGTAAGTTTAGCGTACAGCGGGTGCTGCTGGCTGCCTTTGGCGCGTACTTTGTCAAACAATTCAAAGCTGACTCCGTATTTGGTAGTACAGAAATTGACGATTTCTGCGTTACTTCCCGGTTCTTGTGCTCCGAAGTCGTTGCAGGGAAATCCTAAAACCCTGAGTCCCCCAGCGCTGTATTTTTGGCTCAATTCTTCGAGTCCTTTGTATTGAGATGTATAGCCGCATTGAGAAGCTACGTTAACTATCAAGAGTACCTTACCAGCGTACTCTCCTAGCTGCTTGTCTGCGCCTGCGATCGTTTTTACTTTAATGTCGGAGATGGTGCTGGGCATTTTCAAATACTTGTAAATTTGACCACCACAATTTTACCGCAATTTGGTAAGATTTTGTCGGTATGCCGATCGCTCAAAATTTCCAGGTGTTGCTAGCAAGGAATGCAAGTCCTCATAAAATTCAGAGGACTTGCATTCCTTGCTACAAACTATTTTTATTTAACTGTCTGAGTGGTTCTCCGTCATCCATTTTTGGTAAGTTTCCTCTAGTTCCGGGTTCTCCAGAACGAGTTCGATGCGGACTTTTACGCAACCGTGGCGGGGTTGAGAGGCGATCGAGTTTAAGATTTTGCTGGCTTTCTGCACCGAGGTGAATTCAGCCTTAACTGTCGGTTCGTGGCGATCGCTCTTAATCTCCGTCAAATCTATACCGGTGATGCTTCCCTCGCCCAAATCTATTTCGGCCAACACCTTCGGATCGTCGCCTACTTGTTCGACAATCAGCTTTTCCCACTGGATGGGCACTTGTACCATCCGAGTCTCAATTTCTTTGCGGACAATGACTTCGCCGACTTTGCGCTTGCTGCGATTGATCACCAACCGTTCTTCTAGCAGGCGAATTACTTCTCGATCGACAATATCAAAATCTTCCTCGCCCTCCTCTGTCTCTAAATGTTCGTTTGTGCGATCGGCATCTGTTAGATTTGACATAACTGTTGAAGGATTGGTGGACTCGCTATCGGTGAATTCGCTCAGCGCTTCTGAGGGATGTTCAGCAGGTTGAGGCTCGCCATTTGCCGAAATTCCCGGCAGCAGTTCGACTTCCTCTGAATTAATATTTACAAACAAAGCTTTTTCGTGATAATCTACTTTTTTTAGCAGCTTAATACTTACTAAAAAAATGCGGGACATTTCGCTGCCCAGCCCAGATACCACAAAGTTTAACTCACCGCTTGCATCAAAATATACATCTTTTATTTTACCTACCAAGTGACCTTGATTGTCTTTGACCGTAAAACTTTTTAGCTTAGTTCTGACTTTTTCCGGCACCCGGTTGAGACGAGTAATTGATTTTGCCGCTGCTATTTTTTCGGCTGATACTTGACCTTTCATTTGTTAAACTTTCCTGTTTAGGGATTTTTATTATGAATTGGTTAAGGCCGGGGAAGTGCACTTGGCCAAAACCAGACATTTTTTTACCCCACCCGCCTCCTTCCCCTTATATACCAATACGCTTGGGTTAAGAAGACTGGGCGGTTAAAAATACGTTACTCTTTTGAGTCGGCAGGCGATCGGACGAAAGTTTCTGTAAATGTGGTTTCAACCTCAGTCCGATCGCATATTGTGTTATTGAATAGAAATTGCTCGATCTCGCCACAATTCAAACCTGCGCGGTGACAGAATTATGCGATAAATCGGCAATTCCTATTCAATACCTGCTGCGGTTGGTTTAGAGCTTTTTCTTCTTATTCTTATCTACAACCGGAGTGCCGTCGGTGTCAACGTCCAATTCTTCGCGGCGCAAGGTTTCTTCGCCTTCAACCGTGCTGCGGACAACTTCTTTTTTGACGTTGACTTCTTCGCGCACGTAGGCTTCCTTGTGAATGTCGGCCGTTTCTTCGTAGACTTCCATCCGGGCAACTTCCCCTGATTGGAAGTCAGCTTCACCGGCTGAAACTACTCGACCCGCTTCTACGGGCGTTACTCGCTCGATTACGACTCGTTCCTTCTCGACGGGTACTGAAGCTCGCGCTGTTTCAGTTTCCACGCGCTTGCCAACTGCTACTTCGCCTGTTTTGGCGCGGGTTTTGTTGGCAATCAAGCGTTCTTCGTAAAGCTTGAGGTTTTGGTGTTGTTGTTCGTTGGTTTCGTAGAGGGGGCGATCGAGATCGTAGCTGTAGCTGCTGCGATCGTAGCTGGCAGGAGTTGCGGTGGCGGCTGTGCCTCGATTGCGGTAAACGCCTCTTACCTGTTCTTCGCGATCGTAATCTACCGGTTCTAATTCATTGTAAGCAGGCAATCTTTCTGCTTGATCTTTGCTGCGAAGGCCTGTGGCGTAGACGCGGCGAGATCCGTAGTCAAAGCGGGCCGAGCCGATCGGCAGCAATACTTTTTTGCCAAAAATCCAAATCCCGGTATCAATTACCAGATAGCGGAAACGACCCGTTTCATCAACCAAAGCGTCATAAACCGTGCCAAGTTTTTCATCAGAGTCGCCGGCATAAACATCAAATCCCTTGATGTCGTCTCCAGCAAAGATTTCTTCTCGGTAATTAGGATAAAATTCTTCTATTCTTTGAAGTGCCATGTATTTATTCCTCGTTTGTCTACTTAAATTAATAGTAAAAATTAATTAGCTGACTTACCTCTCCCTAAAGTCTGAAGTGTAGAATTTAGGGCGTTTAATACTATAGGAATACTGCCCCGTCTCTTCTGCGCTAGCGAACCGCACGGACGCGGTGCCGCATCCTGCCCTCTCCCCCCGCCGGAGACCCCATTGCCCTGTCCCTAAAGCGCCGGACACCGCATTGCCCCGTCCCTACTGTTAATAATTGTTGACTAGAAGTACAAACATCAAAGCCCCTCATCTTGCGGAAGAGGGGCTTCGGGAAAGCTAGATTTTTTAACTTCAGAGTTGATTGAGCTGAGTTCTGATACTTTCTATCCGTTTGCGGTTAACTCCTAAATCCGACTGTCCCAGACGCGAAGCCGATCGCACGTGGATGACTTTTGCGCCATCATCCACCAAAAATTCCACGTCATCCACAAACCCCATCAAAGCACTGGTGAACTCCGCATAGAGGTAATTATCAGTTGCCGCGATAATTTTAGTTTTCCCCGACGACTCGATCGCCCCCTTGAGCTCGGCCATTGCTTCTGTCGCCGACGAAGTGTAGGCCAAAGGCTCAATTTGGTGTTCGGCATCTTGACTGAAGCTGCTGACGCAGTTGGGGGAAGCAGGGCACGCCGCGAGTTTTCCTGACACAATGCCGATATTGGCAGGTTTTTTTCCAGCAAACATTGTTTTTTCTCCGGGAATTAAGATAAAAGTAGCGATCGCCAGTACCGCTACAGCTACCAGTGATATTAAAATAACTAGGACTCTTTTCAACGCTGTCGGCGATTTTGTTTCAACTGTCTGCAAAGGATTATCCCTCCTAAAATTGCAAGTCCGATCTTATTTTAATATATTAATTTAAATTGAGTTCAAAAAATTAAAAACCTTTATCATCAAGAATTGATTTAAAGCCGGAACCCTGATCGAGATCAATTAAAATCAGACTATTCATTACTCCAATCCTCGAACTTCTTTTGTCAAGTGCAGTCAACAGTCAACCGTCAACAGTTAACAGTCAACCGTCAACCGTCAACCGTCAACTGAATGAATTTGTTCTTCAATCAACCAATAAGTCAACATTGTTCCTTTACCTTTTACCGAAATATGACCCCGTTCTTCAAAAACAAACTGGTCTTTCAAACGCTCGTAAGTTGTCGCAGTCACTTGAATTTTACCGGGCAATCCGTTCGACTCCATCCTAGACGCAACATTCACAGTATCCCCCCACAAATCGTAGCTAAATTTGCTAATCCCAATAATTCCCGCCACCACCGAACCGCTGTGAATTCCGATCCGCAATTCAAAACTTTCTCCAACTTTGGCATTAAACCTTCTCAAAGCTGCCTGCATCTCCAAAGCTAAAAGTGCGATCGCCTCAGAGTGATCCTCCCGCACCGTCGGCAAACCCCCAACCACCATATAAGCATCCCCGATCGTCTTAATCTTTTCCAACCCGCGCAACTCAGACAACCTATCGAATTCCGAGAAAATCGCGTTCAAAATTTCTACCAACTGCGTCGGACTTTTGTGAGCAGAAAACTCCGTAAAACCCACCAAATCCGCAAACAATACCGTCACATCATCAAAATGATCCGCTATCAACTTTTGCTCTTTTTGCAAGCGATCGGCAATAGGTTTCGGTAAAATATTCAGCAGCAATTTCTCTGTTTGCTCTTGCTGCATTTTCAGCGCAGCTTCAGCTTGTTTCCGCTGAATCAGCGAACCTAGCTGCGTAGCAACCGCACGCACCAATTCCAACAAGCGCGGCTGACATTCCAGAACTTTCTCCCGATAAAAAATCAAAATAGCTAACACTTGGTTGTCCGCCAAAATTGGCACGCCAAAAGCCGCTTTCAATCCCACATTCACCGCAATTTCCGATTGCAAAAAAACTTGTTCCGGTGCAATAGAAACATCCTCGATCCATTCAGACTGCTGCGACTGCCAAATCCTCCCCGGAAGTCCCGCACCAGCAGCAAAAGTTAACTGCCAGCTTGTCTGTCGGAATTGGGAAAAAATCGAGTCGCTGACGTACCTGCCTGTAGCGCATTTTAAAACCCCATCACTGCCAGGAATCCAAGCTTCGCCCAGATTCCATTCAATAGTTTGACAAATTAAACCTAAAATCAAATCTATAGCAGACTCAAAATTATCAGATTTGCTAATAGCTTGAGTAGCCTTCAGCAGCAACTTCGTTTCCATTTCAACCTGGTGGCGTTCGGCGATTTCCTGGTGCAGCAGAATATTTTGATCTGTCAATATTTGATTTTTTTCTTGCAACTGCATTTGCAAGGAACGCACAGTAAGTTGATTGCTGACTCGCGCCAATACTTCTTTCACCTGAAAAGGTTTTGTGATATAATCTGCTCCGCCCACCTCAAAAGCTTGTGCCTTATTGATTCCTTCTTCTAGCGCGCTGAGAAAAATAATCGGAATTTCTTTGAATTTCGCTTGGGCTTTCAATTTCTTACAGAGTTCGTAGCCGTCAATATCCGGCATCATAATATCGAGCAAAATCAAATCTGGTACGCTAGATTGAATTGCATCTATAGCAGAAAAACCATTAGTAACAGGTCTAACTTTATAACCATTTTTTTGGAGAAGTCTAATCAACAAACGCAGATTATCTGGCGTATCGTCAACTACTAAAATATCTGCTTGATAGTTTTCAGTTTGTTTCGCCTTCATCTGCATTATCTGATTCCTCCGCCTCGGCAATTAAATTGAGAATTTTCTGGTAATCAAAATTATCGAGATGACCCTGGAGGATTTCGGCAAATTCAGGATGAGCATCCCTTATTTCCTCGATTGTCGTGGAAATTAAGTCAAAATCCGCACTCCGGATTACCTGCTTCATTTTCTCTATCCATTCTGCGGGAAGTTCGGGCAAATAAGCAAGCTCAACATTAGATTGGGAGTCAGATAGAGCGCGACGATCGCCCCTTGACATGAAATCAATTGAGTTAGAGTAGAGATATTTAACCCCCAAGTGTTGGTTGAGAGTATCAAATATATCATTTTTGCGGAAAGGTTTGCTAATAAAATCGTCGCAGCCTACCAATAAAGCAAACGATCGCCTGCCTTCAATTGTACTAGCAGTCAAAGCAATAATCTTCGGAACCGGAGATTCAAACTCAGAAACACTCTTTTGAGCGTTGCCTTGCTGCTCTTGCTCTCTCTGCTGTATTCGGGTTCTAATTTCTTTAGTAGCTTCGTAGCCGTCCATCACTGGCATTCGCACATCCATCAAAATTAAATGCGGTTGCCAATGTTCCCAGATATCTACTGCTTCGCTGCCGTTAGCGGCTTGTTGCAGCGCGAAACCCAAAGGAGAAAGCATTTTGACTAAAAGTTGGCGGTTGTCTTCGCGATCGTCCACAATTAAAATCCGGTAGCAGGGTTGATTTGGTTCCAACCCCGTAACTTCCAGATTAATTTGCGGTTCGGAAATATCAGCCTCATAAACCGCCCCGACTGGAATTTCAAATTTAAAAGTAGTGCCAATTTCCAGTTGACTTTCTACCACAAGTTCTCCTCCCATCAAGCGGACAAACTGACGGCTGATCGTCAATCCTAAACCAGTGCCTTTCTGAGCTTTTTGACCGGAAGCCGTCTGCACGAATGCCTGGAAAACATTGCCCACTTCTTCTGGAGCAATGCCGACTCCTGTATCTTCTATTTCAAACTGAAGGAAAACCATCGGCTCTACACTTGAATCCTCAGCACCTTTGTTCAATTCAAATATTGCCAACTCCCTGGCAGTTATCGCAAAATCCCGAATACTTGTTGCGGTATCAAACATCACATTCGGCCTGTCCAATAAATCTACTGTTCCAGAATTGTCTAACCTTATAATTCTTAAGATTATGCCGCCTGTCTGCGTAAATTTAATGGCATTGCTGAGGAGATTTATCAGCACTTGCCGCAGTTTAACCTCATCGGTTCGCACGTACTGGGGAACGTCAGCCTCCAGCTCGAAAATCAATTGCAATTCTTGAGTTTCTGCCCGCAGTTGAAACATATCTTGCAAGTCGTCAAGCAAGCGGTAGAGGTCGAAGTTTTTCGGGACGATCGCCATCCGTCCCGCTTCGATTTTTGACAAGTCTAAGGCTTGATTGATCAGCGTCAGCAAGTGTTCGCCGCTGCGGTGAATAATTCTGAGATTTTCTCGATTTTCGACAGTAAAATTGGGGCTGGGTTCCAGAATTTGTGCAAACCCGAGTATGGAATTGAGAGGGGTTCGCAACTCGTGGCTCATGTTGGCTAAAAACGTGCTTTTAGCTTTGTTTGCTGCTTCAGCAGCTAAGGCGGCTTGTTGCAGTTGTTCTGTACGTTCTTCAATTTGGACTTCTAAGGTGTGCTGGTAGTCTGCCAGTATTTTTTCGGCTTGTTTGCGATTGCTAATATCTTGAAAAACTGCGATCGCGTAAACAATATTTCCGCTAGCGTCAAAAATCGGCGTGGTATTGATCTCGATCGCAATTATTTTGCCATTTTGACGGATTTCTACATCGTCAGCCCTGACAAATTCCCCTTTCAGCGCGCGCAAAATTGGCAAATTATCCGGCGGGTAAAGCTCATCGGTATTCGCCACATAAAGTTGATAACTTGCAGCTAATTGTTCCGCCCTGCTTTCCTCTATCGTGTCTGCACCCAGCAAATCCTGCGCTGTCTGGTTGAAATAGGCGATCGAGCCGTCGGCATTGTAAACGCACACCCCCACCGGCAAAACTTCTAAAAATTGATTCAGGCGGCTTTCACTCGCAGACAGCGCCGCATTTACTAGCTTCAACTCCTCATTTATTTGTTGCCTCTTCAGGATTTCATCTGTTAACTTTTGGTCTTGCAAATAACTGTGAACAGCTTCTACTACCGTTAATTTCAAATCTTCATTTTGCCAAGGTTTAGGGATATAACGGTACAACTTAGCATACTTGATAGCATTGCTCAAAGCTTCCAAATCTGCTTGGCCCGTCAGCATAATCGTCAGCGTATCCGGCGAGCGTTCGTGAATTTGTTTGAGCAGTTCGTCCCCTTTAATATCCGGCATAATATAATCGGAAAGCACCAAAGCAATCTCGTATTCATCAGCCTGCAAATCTGCCAGCAACTCTAAAGCATCTTCCCCCCCCTCAGCCGTTTCAATAATACAACTATCCCCGATCGCCTTTTTCAGTTCAATCTTTAAACTTTGCAAAACATCAGGTTCGTCATCGATACAAACAATCACAGGTTTTTTCATAACTTAGCCAGCCCAGATTTGATCGTCTCTATTAACTCTTTGCTGCTCCACGGTTTGTACAAACAGCAGTACAAATCAGCTTCTTTGACTGCCCGCTCAACTGCCGCTACATCAGCTTGTCCCGTCAACATCACCGTAATAATTTTAGGATATTTTTGGTGAATTTTAATTAAAAGCTCATCACCTTTAATTCCCGGCATCAGCCAATCAGAAACAACCACAATCACCTGAAATTCTTCTTGAAAATCCTCAAGTAAATCTAAAGCTTCATCACCACTTTCAGCTAACTCGTAAAAGTAATCATCTTTAAATTCATTTTTGAGCTGCATTTTGAGAGTATTCAAGATATCGGGTTCGTCGTCAACGCAAAGGATTACAGGCTTACTCATAGGTTTATAGCTGTTGGGATTTTAGCGGGCGGGCTTGCGAAAATGACTTGGTGCTAGGTGATTGATTTCAGGCTACCAGACAAGGTATCTATCCCCCATCTTATACCATTTTCCATTTGAGCATTGAAATTGTCAATTTAGAATCATTCATGACATAATAGTATGGAGCGCGGGTTGAAACTTGCATTCTTTTTTAAACAACAGTAAGTTTTATTTAATAGATTGGCAGCGACACTGTAAAGGTTGTATGCCCCGGTACAGACTCTACATCAATTGTGCCTTCGTGTTTTTTAACAATTTTTGTCACAATATCCAATCCCAAACCGCTACCTTCCCCCGCAGATTTAGTCGTAAAAAATGGCTGAAAAATTTTGGGAATAACTTCTGGGGGAATGCCTTTGCCGCTATCAGTAAATTTGAGCAGAATATTTTTGTCTTGCTTTTGAGTTTCTATAGTCAAAACACCTTTATAATCCATTGCTTGCAGGGCGTTGTGAATGAGATTCGTCCAAACTTGATTTAAGTCATCGGGATAGCAAACTATTTTAGGTAGATTTCCATAATCTTTAACTACTTCTATACCGTATTTAAGTTGATTTTGATAAAGGGTTAACACCGTTTCAATACCGTCGTGCAAATTTGCCAGGACTTTTTCTTGCTTGCTATCAAAATGAGCGTAGGTTTTCAACGCAAATACTATTTTCCCGGACTTAGCTGTCGCTCTTTGGATCAGGCTAATACTTTTTTTAAAGCTGACAAACTGATAAGCAGTATTGAAAACTACTTCCCAATCCGGCAATTTAAAAAGTGGCAACAAATGTTCTATGTCTTCGTAAATTTCCATATCAACTAAAGTATCGGCAATTTGTTCAGGATCTTTCACAGATTCTGCCGCCAAACAACCAATTAATTTCTGCTTAAATTTCCGCTTCTCTTTGCTAGTAAATGATTTTTCTTGATGGGTAGCTCTGTAAAGCAAATTTAAAAAATAAGCTTGGCTTTCTTCAGAAAATTCTTGAAAAAGTTCAGGCATTTTTAGTAAGTTTTCATCCCAAAAATTAGTAATGTTATCAATAGATGAACCTATAATACCCAGCGGGGTATTGATTTCGTGGGCAATCCCGGCAATCAGTTGTCCGAGTGCAGCCATTTTTTCCGATTGAATCAACTGCTCTTGGGTGGCTTGCAGTTCGTGGATCGCAGTTGCCAAATCTTGATTTTTTTCTTGCAAAATTTGTTGCAGCGAACAAATTTTCAAATGAGTTTCGATCCGGGCTAAAACTTCTTCAACCTGAAACGGTTTGGTGATAAAGTCCACTCCCCCAACTTCAAAAGCTTTGACTTTATCCATCACGTCATTAATCGCACTGATAAAAATTACCGGAATATCTTTTGTGATTTCAGAATCTTTGAGCTGCTGACAAACTTCATAGCCGTCCATCTCCGGCATCATAATGTCTAGCAGCACTAGATCCGGAGGCATTTTTTGAGCGGCAGAAACTGCTAGTTTGCCGTTGGGAACCGGGCGAACTAGATAGCCTTTTTCGCTCAAAATTCCTGCCAGCAGCCGCAGGTTTTCGGGCGTGTCGTCTACTACTAAAATATTAGCTTTATTGGTATTCGGTAAAGTTAAATTCATTGGGTATTTACTGTTGTTCGCTGCGAGATATCGTGTTCAAAATTATGTCATATTCAAAATTATTAATGCAATTTTCGAGCGTGTCGGCGAGAGAGGGGTTGACAGTGCGAATTTGTGCGATCGAACTGGCGATCGCCTCCATGTCCACACTCAAAATATTTTGCTTGAATCGATCCATCCAATCGGCGGAAAAAGAGGCCATATCCTCCGGTGTCAGCACCTCCTGACTTGAGTCCCCTAAACCTGCCGCACTGGCTGCTGCTGGATCTTCATAAATATAGCGTACTCCTAAATGTTTGCCCATTGCCACAAAGATATCCTCCTCCCGGAAGGGTTTACGCATAAAATCATCGCAACCCGCCGAAAGAATCACCGCCCGTTCTTCCTCCAAAACACTAGCAGTCAAAGCTACAATCGCCGTTGCTTGCCCGCCCGTTGTAGTTTTAATCTGTTTCGTTGCCTCGTAGCCGTCCATCACGGGCATTCTCATGTCCATCCAAATCAAATTCGGCTGCCACTCCATAAAAATATCCACCGCTTCTTTACCGTTATTCGCTTCTTTGAGTTCAAATCCGAGCGGACTCAGAAGTTTTACCAAAAGTTGGCGGTTCAGGGGCTTGTCGTCCACAATTAGTAAGCGGTAACGCGGCTGATTCGGTTCTAGGGCAACAACTCGGCGTGCAGTTTTTTTGCTTTCAATATCAGCAGCTTCAACCAGATGAACTTGGATGTCAAACTCAAATATCGTACCTTTTCCGAGTTCGCTGCTAACAGTAATTTCGCCTCCCATTAATTGCACGAACTGGCGGCTAATCGCTAAACCTAAACCCGTTCCTTCCTGAGAATCTTTACCTGTTTTTGTCTGCACGAATGCTTCAAACAACTGAGAGATTTCCTCAGCAGCAACGCCTGCACCGGTATCTTGAACTTCAAAATGCAGCCAGTAGCGACCGGGCAATTTGTCAGTGCTGTTTTTGTGTAGCTTTCCCCTTCCTCCTTTAACTTGCAACGAGACTCCCCCTTCCGAAGTAAATTTAATCGCATTGTTGAGCAAATTAATTAAGACTTGGCGCAATTTCACTTCATCGGTGCAAATGTAATGGGGAACTTCCGCATCCCTGTTGAAGATTAATTGCAAGCTTTTTTCCTCAGCTTTTAGCGCAAACATATCTTCTAAATCGTCTAGCAATCGGTACAAATCGAAGTTTTTTTCATATATTGTAGTGCGTCCGGCTTCAATTTTTGACAAGTCTAAAACTTGGTTGATTAAAGACAGCAAGTGTTCGCCGCTCCGCAGGATGATTCCGACATCTTCTTGGTTTTCGGGAGACAGAGATTTACTGCGGATCATGACTTGAGCAAAGCCGATGACTGCGTTCAGGGGCGATCGCAATTCGTGACTCATGTTGGCGAGAAAGGTGCTCTTAGCTTTGTTTGCTGCTTCGGCCGCTTCTTTCGCCTGCTGCATTTTAATTTCCGCTTCTTTACTATCAGTAATATCTTTGATAAAACCTTCGTAATAAAGTAAATTTCCTGCCTCATCGCAGACAGCGCGACTGTTTTCAGAAATCCAGATGATGCTGCCATCTTTGCGGTAAATTTCCGATTCAAAGTTAGCCAGTATCCCGTACTCGTCCATCAGTGCAGTAAATTCCTCGTGGCGGTTGGGATTTACGTAAAGCTGGTTTTTGAAATTCGGCTGCGCTGCGATTAATTCTTCCGGCGATTCGTAACCGTAGAGGTTAGCTAAAGCGGGGTTAGCGCTGATGTACTTTCCGTCAGCAGCAGTCTGAAAAATGCCGTTTAAAGCGTTTTCATAAATGTTGCGGTACTTTTCTTCGGCTTCCCGGAGAGCGTTTTCTGCTTTTTGGCGATCGGTAATATCGCTAGAAATCGACAAAAAACAAGCTTCTCCGTCAATATCGATAGTTTCAATCGACAGCAGCGCCGTTCTTTCTGTACCGCTTTTATTGCGAAACCTCAGCTCGTAATTGTGAATTGCCGTTTTGTTTTTCAACATTTGAATCATGCGGTCGCGCTCTGCTAAAGTCGCCCAAAAATTCAATTGTACCGCTGTTTTTCCAATGATTTCTTCGTGACTGTAGCCCATCATTTGACAAAAACTGTCGTTGACTTCAAGATGGCTGCCGTCACTGATTCTCGTAATCGTAATCGCATTTGGACTGGAACGAAAAGCTTTAGAAAACTTTTCTTTTGCCTTGGCAAGATCGGCGGTGCGTTCTGCAACTTGCACGGCTAAATTTTGATTGTATTGGGTTAACAGTTTCTGAGCCTGTTTGTGTTCGGTAATATCTTGAAAAGCGCACATCCCGTAGATGATATTTCCTTGGGCGTTGTAAATAGGAGTTCCCCAAACTTGCAGGGGAACAGTTTTGTCAGTCAAGCAGATTTCAATGTCATCAACAGTTACACTTTTGCCCTGCAAAGCATTTAAAATTGGGTCGCGCTCCGCTGGGTAAATTTCCTGAGTGCCAGCCAAACAAACTCGGTAGGACTCGCGTAAATCTTCGGACTTTGCTGCTATAATTCCTTGACCTAAAAGTTTCTCTCCAGTCGGATTAACGTAGTGAGGTTGACCGTTTCGATCTACAATAAAAATGCCTAGCGGTACTGCATTGAGAAATTGTTTAACTCGGCTTTCATTTTCCGAAATCGAAGTAAAAGAATGCTGCAATTGCTCTGCCATGCTGTTAAAAGCAACGGCAAGTTCTCCGAGTTCGTCTTCGCGATTCAGGGCGAGTTTTGTATCCCATTCATTTTCTGCCAAAGCTTTCGCCGCCGCATTCAATTTTAAAATCGGCCGTACCACCCATTTAGCAGTAAGAATTCCCAGAATTGTGGCGACGATCAAAGCTGCAACCGACAGTAAAAAAGTAGTGCGCGTGTTGGCGTTAATTTGCTCCATAAAGTCGGACTCTGGCACAACTACGACAATCAGCCAATCCAAGCCCCGATCGTCTTTAAAAGGAGCTACTTCCATAAAATTGCGCTTCCCCTCAACATCAAAGGTAAGCTGCTGAGAATTCTTGATTTTATCTAAGTTACCGTAAGTTTTTTCTAAATGCTGTGCGGTTTGGCGAATTACGGGATTCTGGCTTTCTAAAGCTTTGATGCGTTTTGCTTCTTTACCTTCCACCACGAATTCTTCACCCGCGGTTGAAGTGGCAATTAACATCCCGGAGCGCTCCATTACAAAAGTTTGCCCCGATTTGCCAATTTTCAAGCTGACGAGAAATTCTTTAATCCGGGAAAACAGCAAATCGCTGCTAGCTACTCCTAACAATTTGCCAGCGTCATCGTAGATAGGCAAAGCAGCGGTAATTGCCAGTTCTCTTGTCAAAAAATCTGTATAAATTGGAGTCCAAACAGGTTTTTTGGCTGCGGCTGCTGCTATGTACCAAGGGCGAACTCGCGGGTCGTAAATATCGGGAGAAATTTGTACTAATTCAACGCGGTTTCCCTGAGAGTCAGAAGTATATCGAGCTAATTTGTTGCCTGTTGAGCTGTCGGCAGCAGATATGAGAGTTCGCTCTTTAGTGCGAATTGCTCCGGAGTGTTCTCCATTTTCTGTGGCTACGTAAATGATGCTGATCGAGTCAAAATATTGAATTTGTTCGAGAAAATGAAGTTCTAGTTGTTGTTTATTTTCTAGGTTCAACTGCCCCAATTTTAGACCTTGAACGTTGAGGTGATTGACGATGTGGGGAATTGACATATAGTTTTCCATGCGGTCTTTGATGCGATCGCTAATTTCTGCCCGCAACTGAGCTGCCACATCGTTAACCGCCCGCTGACCGTTTTGGAACGACAGCCAACCTACAACTCCTACGGTACCGACAATTTGCACTAAAAAAGGCACTACGAGCACGGTTTGTAATGGAACTTTACCTAACATTTTGGCAGCAAAGCGATTGAGCGGTTTAGGAAACATATTCATCCTCAGAGTTATTAGTTATTAGTTATTAGTTATTTGTTATTTGTTATTTGTTATTTGTTGTTGGTTGTTGGTTGTTGGTTATTGGTTGTTGGTTGTTGGTCAGTTGGTAGGGGCGGTGTTCCGTACCCGCCCTCTTAGTAGTCATTAGTCATTAGTCATTAGTCATTGGGAAGAGTTTCGATTGCATTTTTTTTCTGTTTGGGCTTGTTTAGGCTGCAGTCTATTGAAAATAGTACAGTCGATATATTTAAACTAATATAGCGTATTTTTGCTGATTGTTTTGGCAACTACTTATACTGATAATTTTGTGCGATCGACCTAAATCGAAATTATTTTATTGAAAGCAGAGTAATATGGTTGATTTAGTGCTTTCAATCGGTTTCAGCAATGTATCAATGTCCTAGCTACCGAGAAGGTTGCTATATTTTGCAAAATTGTCAATAAGGCTTTGAGGAGCGAGATATCGGGCCTACCCCACTCATTGTTCGATCGTTTTTTACATAAAATTTAAATGCCGCAACAGCTTATATTGCACAATTGTCAATAAGGCTTTTATGGACGGGCAGGATGCCCATCCCACAAGAAATTCACTTGTTGTGGAACAGGCCGGACAGCCTGTTCTTGACAATGGTGCAAGATGTCAGTCAGTTTAAACTGAGATGTTGCAGCAATGTCAATTGGGGCTTTTTCGTGGGGGAGGGCGGGTTTATTGAACTTGTTTGTTGCCTTTAAGGCTCAAGAGTGAACCCGCCCCTACAGGATTATTGAAAATGGTGCAAGATGTGAGTTTAAACTGAGATATTGCAGCAATGTCAATAAGGTGATTTATCGTGGGGGAGGGCGGGTTTCTTTAACCTGTCTGCAAGCTTTGAGGCTCAAGAGTGAACCCGCCCCTACAGGTTGTTGACAATGGTGCAAGATGTGAGTTTGAACAAACAGTAGCTAACGAGTACGCGCACCCTAAACACCTGTTTTTACCTGCGATTGAACTCCACCCTTTCGCCGTAACGCAACAGCATATCCAAACTCTCCAAACGATTTTGCCAAGTTTGTACCTGATAGCTATTCTCTCCAGAATGCCAGCGCATCGAAGATTGAAACTGAGATTGAAAACTCGCCAATAATCTTTTAGCGGTAGCTAAACTTTCAGTAGAAGGATTGGCCGCCAATCGGCTCAATGCAACACCCAATTCGTCCGATCGACTTTGCAGAACTTTCAGTTCAGATTCCGACACCCGCAACTGATTGTTAGCCAACAAAAAACTCCATTCCTGCTTGAGAGCAGTATACCGCGAAGCTGCCGCCGCAAACGGCTGCCGGTAAGGAATCGGCTCCGCTGCTGAAGTAGAGCGCACCGGCGGGCCTTGAGTGCGGTTAAAAAAGCCTTGCATGGCGCTGCTGATACTTTCCACCGCAAAAATAGCATAGCCTCCTGTGGGCAAATCGCGCAAAGCTTGAATTTGGTCGATCGCCACAACTTGCGGGAGAGTCAACAACTTAACCGAGGGAGAAATCAAAGCCGAACCGAGCATTTGTTCCTTCGCCAAAGGTTCGGTGATGCGCTGAAGTCGGTTCGTATCCAAAGCATAAGTCATCGGCACAATCAAATCTACAATACCCTGACGGGCCCAAACTTCCCAATTTTGCTGAATTTTGTAAATCCGCTGACTTGCAGGGTGAGGAAACACCGCCACCGAGAGAATTGTGCGCGGATAGTTCTGCCGCAAAAGCTGAGAAACTTCAGCTACAAAACTGTTGATTTGATTAGTTTTAAATTCAACCCACTGCCGCCACAAACTGCCGTCTTTGGGAGAAATATTCACCGGATCTGCACCGGTTAACTGCTTGAATTGCTGCCTTGCGGCAATACCGTAGCCGTAGGTAAAACCCGCACTGTCATTTTGAAAAGGATAGCGAATGTAGTCTAACTGCACGCCATCTACTTTGTAGCGGGTGGTAATTTCGTTGATAATTTGGAGTAGATAACTGCGCGCTTCCGGGTTTGCCGGATCGAGATAAAATTTACCGTCATTAGGATTTTGGATGCGTCCTTTATTGTCAATATTTGCCCAATTTGGATGAGCGGAAAGCACTGGGCCTGGATAAGAATTAGGTTGGCCAATTAAAGCATTGTGGCGTTTATTTCCGGTGGCAAAAATCCAAACCCAAGCGTGCAGTTCCATGCCTCGTTCGCGGGCTAATTTAACCGCAGATTCTAGGGGGTCCCAGCCAACTGTGAGGGGGTTTTGTTGGGGTGCAACTTGACTGGGATAAATCGGATATCCGGCATTTAAAGTTTCAAAGAAAACGGTATTGATACCGGCGGCGGCGAGCCGATCGAACACTGCAGCCAAACCTTGTTCGGATCGAGCTGCGACGATCGTACCGCGATCGAGCCAAACCGCCCGAATTTCCGCCCCGACGCGCTGCCCTTCCTGCGGGTAATTTTGCCACAGCAACTGGCGCGCTTGCACCCACTGCTGTCTGGCCTCGGCGTATTTTTGCTGTTGCAGGAGTTGGTCAAATGTTTGCAAAACCTGTCGCGCGTTGGCGATCGCCCGGGTTTTCGTTGCTTGCAAAACAGGCGGGCGATTGGCTGCAGGAGCGCCAGCACTGTTGCTTCCCGCTACCAGTTGAGGGGGGGCAGGAGCCGCGAGATTGACGGCGGTATTGCCTGAATTAGATGCTGTCAGGGCGCTTTCAAACCTACCGAGGAGGTTGGTGAGTTCTTGGCGCATCAAGTAGGCTTCAATGCTGACGATCGGCTTGTTGGAATTTGCCTGCACGTCCAAACCCGCCGGCGCAGACTGATCCGAAGGGTCTGTAAAAGTTGCGGGTACTGGGTCTGGAAGCGCACCCGATGGAGAAAGCCTGCTCAGCGGGGTACTGCGCGGCGCAGGGGCGGTGTTTCTAGGGACTCGGTTGGGGGGGATTGGCAGCGGGGGGGCGGCCGCTGTTGGCTGCGCTGAGGAGGCTGCGATTGTGCCTCCCCAGCGGGCGATCGAGGCCCGCAGCCAAGCTGTGTCTGTCTTTGCCGAACCGTCGGTACCCCAGCGCCAGCCGAGATAGGTAGCGCGATCGGTGGCGATCGCCGCGGAGGAACCGGAACTATTTTTCCAAGTCGCGACTGTTTGGCTGTTGGCGTCGGCGGGAATCAGGACACCGCCTTGAACTGAGGCATTTTGTTGTGCCGGGGGCATCCAATTGCTAGAACTGGTGCAGGCGAGATCCCGACAGCGCTGGCGCGGTTCCGGTTCTGCCCGCTGGGTTAACGGAAAAGCCCAATAGGCACCGAGGAGCGATCGTAAAGATTGGCGGACTAAAGCCGGGGAACTGCGGCCGACTGGGCCCGAAGCAATCAAGCGGCCGCCTTGGGAAGCCCAAGCTTCTAAAACTTTAATTTGTGCCGGAGTCAAAGTTTCAATATTGGGTAAAAACAGGACGTTTACGCCTGCTAAATCCGCCACATTTTTAATTTCTTCGAGATTGATTGGTTTGTAAGCGATGCCGCTTTCCCAGAGGCGCGTGGTAATCTTCACCCAGTCTGGAGAATTTTCGGAACTGCGAACAACTCCCAGAACTACTTCTGCGAAACTCGCAGAGGGAAATAGGATGAATATATTTAGTAATGTACTAGCTAGAGTTCCAATTAAGACTCTTTGCCAGAAAGTGAAAAAGCGATTTTTTTGACTCTGGGAGCAGGCTTCATTCATTCGAGCGATTTGTTTAATTTGTTGCATTGACACGATAATTATCCACCACACCGCTATATAAAATTTCAATAACAATTTCGAGCGATCGATCCGCACCATACAATTTTTTATCCTGTGCTGCAACCTGAATCAGGACAATATGCGATCTATCGATTTTAGATTTTAGATTTTGGATTTTAAATGTGGGTGTATTCCTCATGACTGTTGGCTGTTGACTGTTGACTGTTAACAGTTGACTGTTGACTGTTTGGGCATTTGAACCATACCGATGCAACCGAAAACAATTTGAGATTAAAATCTGCGTGCATTTGGATTGAAAAACCCAAAATAAAATTTAGATGCCCGACAGCCAACAGCCAACAGCCAACAGTCAACAGCCAACAGTCAACTATTTTCTGGCGTTGCAGCTTCATTCACCGGGAATCGATCGATCAACTGCATCGCCCGACAAGCATTTCGGCGCAAAGAATCCGAAACGTGGGGAACGTGAGGAATCTGAGACAAGAAATCCAAAGTCCGGCGCAAAATCCGCACCACATCCCCTTCATCCAAACTCGTATGGCTAATCAGTTCCAGCCATTCCACACCCAGAGCCCACTGTTCCACCAAAGTCACTAAATCCCGTTCCAGCCAAATCGGGATCGCAGCTTCGTGCTTGCGCTGCACTTGAAACAACCTGCGCCGCAGCCCTTTTTGCAGGTTGTCCAAAGGTGCCAAAACTTCCGGCGACAGCGAGTAGTGAGTCCAACTGTCGGGCCTGGAAACTTCAGTCACCAAAGCAGCGCAAGCAGCAGCGAGGTGGTGGGGGTCGAGTTCGTCAAATTCCGCCGACATCAGCGACAAACCCAGCCACAGTTCGTTATCGCCGCGAATGGCGGCGCAGGCTTGACCCAAGATGGTGGGTACTAACCTGTCGGAGGCCTCGTCTCGGTTTACACCTGCCGAAATTACTCTTTCCAAACAGCCGAAATTCAGCAAAATGTCGATTAAGTTGAGAAATTCTTCCCAGTAGCGGGCTTGCTGCTTTTCTAAGTCTTGTTCGCTTTTGCGGATTTCTTTTTTGAATTCTTCCCGGCGGCGCTGGCGCTTGAGCAAAGTACCGGGATTGCCCCATTCTAGAACTGGGTGAGTTTCTAGTTTAGCTTCTAGGGCTGCGATTTTTTGCTGTTGCTCGATCGCCTCCGGGCTCGGTTCCGGTGCGGGCAATTCTGGGATTAATTGAGCAATTGAAATAGTTTCTTCGCTTCCCAAGCGGCACTGGCCGAGTCTGAGGGTCATTTCCGGCGGCGGGTTCAAGGTATCTGCAGCGCTCAAACGGGGTAGTTCGGCGTGCAGGGTGGCGACATCGCTAATAGCAACGATATACCAGCGGTTATCTTTGCCCAAGCAGACCAAATTTGGTGCTTGGCCCGAACCTGCGATTTTGGCAACCAGTACGGCGGGCACGGGAGTTGTGTGCGATCGTTTAGCTGTGGGAACGTGCTTTCCCTTGAGACTCAAAACCGTGCCGAGCACTGCAAAAGCTACAGCTACGGACATCTCCTTAATTCGAGCTTCTTCTGCTTGCTGCAATAGAGTTTTGAGCAAACGTTTGTCTTCTTTGAGCCTTCCCTGCAATTTTTCGTAATGGGCGAGGTGTTTTTCCATGCTAGAGACATTGCCTCCGGCCGCCAGGGACTCTTCGATCGCCGCTAATTCTGTTTGCAGCCGGTCTAATTCTGTTTGCTGCGGCTGCAAGTACAAGGTTGACAGGTATTGACCGAAACTGCGCTCTACTAACTCTTGAGCTTGATCGATCGTGTGAGTTTGCAGCAAATTTAGCACCATGCCGTAGCTGGGCGTAAATTGACTGGCGAGGGGGTCGGCTTTGGCTGTTGCCAAATAAGAAGCTTCTTTTGCGCCTTCAAAGCGCGTCTGAACTGCGACTACGTGCCCCAGCTCGTCCATCCCCCGCCGACCGGCCCGACCGGCCATTTGCAGGAATTCTGAAGCGTTTAGCAGTCTGTGTCCTTTGTCGGTGCGTTTGGACAGGGTGGAAATGACTGTGGTGCGGGCGGGCATATTAATCCCGGCTGCGAGGGTTTCGGTGGCAAATACGACTTTAATCAAACCTCTACCAAAAAGTTCTTCTACTAAGCCTTTCCAAGCGGGTAAAATGCCTGCGTGGTGGGCTGCGATGCCTTTTAAAAGTGCTTCTTTTTGACCGAAACGTTCTGCTTCTGGGTTTCGCTGTAAAAAATCGTCAATGATCCGTTTGAGTTCGGCTGTTTCGGCTTCGTTAACCAGGGATAAATTTCCGACTTCTGCGACTGCTTGGTCGCACCCGCGGCGGCTGAAGATGAAGTAGATGGCTGGGAGCATATCTCGATCGTCCAACCGACACAAAACATCGGTCAAACTCGGAGTGGGAATGCTGCCTCTTTCTGCTTTTTGCTTCTTTTTGGGGACTAGCCGGACATTCGCTCTTTTGCCGGTTTCGTCTAGGAGGGGGAATATGCCTTTTTGATTGGCGAAGTGGAATTGCAGCGGCACTGGCCGAAAGTCTGAGTAGACGAGCTGCGTGGGCCCGTGGACTTTGTTGATCCAGTCTGTGAGTTGCCCGCTGTTGGCGACGGTGGCTGAGAGGGCCAGCAGTTGAATTTCGCTGGAACAGTAGATGATCGATTCTTCCCAGACTGTACCGCGCTGGCGATCGTTCATGTAGTGACATTCGTCGAGCACCACGGTTTCGACTCCGGCGAGGGAAGTACCCACAGCTCCGATCGGCGTACCGTAGAGCATATTCCGAAATATTTCCGTAGTCATCACCAAAATCGGCGCGTTTCGATTGACAGAGATGTCGCCCGTCAGCAAACCTACCATCTCGTCTCCAAATTGTCTGCGGAAGTCGCGCAGCTTTTGGTTGGAGAGAGCTTTCAGGGGAGTTGTATAGAATACGCGCCGCCCCCTAGAGAGTGCTTGATGGATGGCGTATTCGCCGATTAACGTTTTCCCGGAGCCTGTGGGAGCGCACACCACAACGGATTTACCTGCATCGAGGGCGGCGATGGCCTCTCTTTGAAAGTTATCTAGCTCGAAGGGAAATATGGTCTTCAGATCCAGCTCTGGGCGGTTCTGGGAATTATCTGGCACAAGAATTATTATGAGGTTTCAGGGTGATTTTGCTTAAATCTTGCTGAAAGCAAGTCAGCAGAGGACTGTACTGATTTTAAACCTTTGTCAGCCGATCGGCACTCAAAGGAAGAAGAGAGGGGGCATGAGATAATTTTTCTTTTGCTTTCAATTGTTGCCTAATACCAATTTCATAAAGTAGCGCTAGATATTACCCCCCCAACCCCCCCTTATTTCGGGGGGGGAGTGGGGGGGGTAATAGCACATATGAAAGAAAAATGGTATAACTCAACTTTCAGCACTCAAGTCCTGAGTACAAACTTACAGCACTTTTCAGCTATGCAGGTGCGCGAAAACTCGGTTGCTGCAGGCTTCTGTCCCCTGTAGGCCCTGATTCCCGGTTGGGAGTGCGTACTGAATCGGCCTGCAATCTGCTTTTTGCGATCGGCATTTTTTTAATTTTCTAAGATATTATTTAATGACCTCATGTAGATTTTGGCTTAATTTGAGAAACCGGGTTTTTGGCAAAAATACCGCCTCAAAACCTGTAAGCCCGGTAAAAACCCGGTTTATTCGATCGCAAATGCCCCGGCGGTTGGAAACCGCTACTACACAGACGAAACCTGCCTCCGCAGGTTGGGAAATTCACATTTCCTAGCAAATGCCCCGGCGGTTGGAAACCGCTCCTGCGTGGACTGGAAAATTCACATTTCCCAGTCCACGTAGGTGGACTTTGTTTGTGTAGTAGCGGTTTCTAACCGCCGAAAATTCTGCAAATTAATGCCAAAAATTAATGCCGAAAATTAATGCCGCAAATTAACTAATTAAGGTTGAATGAAAATACCGATCGCATTATGGACTCTCGCAGCAGTAGACGGCGGGCGATCGAGCAAACTCCCTCCCAAATACAAACTCGTCGAACTTCCCCCATCCAAATTTAAAGCCTCCACAGCACCCATTTGCTGCAATATCTGCGCTAGTTCCGCAAAATTTGGGCCCGCCCCGCCCGCGCGATTGTGCACCGCTACAATCAGCAAATTCCCCGCAGCAGTTCGCCCGATCGCACTCCGAATCGCCGTCTGTCGAACATAGGCATCGCTAAACCCTTCCGCCTTAGCATCCAAAACAACTCGACTGTTTTTTACCAACACCGGCCCGCCGCCTAGAATGTAAGGAAAACGGTTGAAATTTGCCGGAATTGTGTTACTTTCCAAACGCAATAAAGTGCCAGCAGTTAATTGAGAAGCAGGGGAAAAATTGGAACGCAAAGCCAAAACATAACCGTTTGCTGGAATGGGAAAAGTTGTTGTTCCCTGGGTTCCTCCGGGGGATTGGCTGACAACTCTATCGCCCGCAACTGTCACAACAATTTCATTATCGGAAAACGGAGTATAAGTTGTGCCCCCATCAAGATTGTAGCG
>NZ_JBARVX010000597.1:0-8091 GCF_049646505.1 Microcoleus sp. | reverse complement strand
TATCTACTGCAATCCTGCTTTTGAAAAACTGACCGGTTACAGCAGCGAAGAAGTTATGGGACGCAACTGCCGTTTTTTGCAAGGCCCGGATACCGATCGCGCCCAATTAGACAAACTCCGCAGCAGTTTGCGATCGGGAACAGAAATTAAGGTAATTCTCAAAAATTACCGCAAAGACAAAACTTTTTTTTGGAACGAATTAACCGTTTCCCCCGTGTTAGATGGCGAGGGAAAATTAACTCATTTTATCGGAGTTCAGAACGATATTACTAAAAGAGTCGCCGCCGAAACGGCCAGGGAAGAAAGCGAAGAAAGATTGCGGGCGATCGCCGCTGCGACTCCCGTTCCGATCCTCATAACCCGCGGCTCAGACAGCATAATCTTGTACGCAAATCCAGCATTAGGGGAAACTTTCGGTTTGAGTTCCCAAAAGTTTATCGGCAGCAAAAAAAACGACTTTTATGCCAACGCGAGCGATCGCCATAAATTGCTAGAATTAGTTAAAGAAAAGGGCTTTAGCGACAGCCAACAAATCTGCCTCAAAAAAGCAGACGGCAGTTCTTTTTGGGTAAAAATGTCGATGCGATCGATCGATTTTAACGGCGAAGCAGCAATTTTATCGGCATTTTACGACATTACCGATCGCGTAGAAGCAGAAACAGCACTCAGAGTCAGCGAAGCGAGATTTCAAAAACTAGCCGCCAACCTTCCCGGCATGATTTATCAATTTCAGTTAGCAGCAGACGGTACTGCGTCATTCCCCTACGTTAGTTCCGGCTGTCGCGAACTCTACGAATTAGAACCGGAAGTGCTCGAAAATTCTGCTGCCGGCGCGATCGAAATGCTTCATCCAGACGATGTGCAAAGCTTTCACGAATCTGTGGCTGTCTCGGCTAAAACTTTAGAACCTTGGCGCTGGGAAGGCAGATTAGTTTTACCGGGCGATCGCATCAAGTGGATTAGCGGGGCTTCTAGACCAGAACTCGGCGAAAAAGGTGACATTATTTGGGACGGCTTGTTGATCGACATTAGCGATCGCAAACAAGCAGAATCAGCACTGTGGGAAAGCGAAGCCAGATTTCAAAAAATGGCCGCCAACGTGCCCGGAATGATTTATCAATACTTGCTGCATCCCGACGGTTCCGATCGATTCACTTATGTCAGTCCCGGCAGTTGGGAACTCTACGAATTAGAACCCGAAAAACTGAAAAAAAACGCAGCTTTCATGTGGTCTGCGGTGCATCCAGACGACATCAAATCTTTATTAGAATCCCTAGCTATTTCCGGGGAAAATTTACAACCTTGGAAATATGAAGGGCGGATCGTCACCCAGTCAGGAAAACTGAAATGGATTCGCGCCATTGCCCGCCCCGAACTGCAACCGAACGGCGATATAATTTGGGAGGGAGTGACAATCGATATTAGCGATCGCAAAATAGCAGAAATTGCCCTGAGCGAGTCAAAAATTGCCCTGCAACAAGCCAATCAAGAACTTGAAAAGCGCGTCCTGCAGCGCACGGAAGCCTTGCAAACCTCGCAAAAAATGCTGTGGCTGGTAATTAACAACATCCCTCAGTTAATCGCCTGGAAAGATCGAGACTTAGTTTACTTGGGAGCCAACAAAAACTTTGCCAAATTCGCAGGTTTCAATCACCCCAGTGAAATCGTCGGTCTCACCGACTTCGATATGCCCTGGCTGCCAGAAGAAACAGAAAGTTTTCGAGCCGGCGACCGCCGCATCATGGCAACAAACACCCCTGAATATCACATCATAGAATCCAAAATGCAAGCCGACGGCACTCAGTGCTCGCTGGATACAAATAAAATACCTTTACATGACAGTGGCGGCAATGTTGTAGGGATTTTGTCGGCGTTTGAAGACATCACTTGCCGGCTTTCCCTGCAAGCTAAAGTCCGGGCCAGCGAGGAACTATTTCGCAAAATATTTGAAGATGCACCCATAGGTATCTACTTAGCCAATTTAGACGACAACAAGTTAGTGCGAGTCAATAAAACTTACTGCGAAATGCTGGGATATACCGCAGCCGAATTGCTCGGCAAAACATTTATAGAAATTGGGCATCCCGCCGACAATGAAAAAAACATTCAAGTTGCTGCTGCTCTCCACCGGGGAGAAATTACGAGCTATCAAATCGAAATCCGCCAGATTGCGGGGACAGGTAAAATTGTTTGGGTAAACGTGACATCTACTGCGATCCGAGACGGCGAAGGAAAACCTATTTATAACTTAGGGATGATTGAAAATATTACCAACCGCAAAATTTCCGCCGCAGCGCTCCAAGCTTCCGAATCTCAATTGAGAAAACAAGCAGCCCAATTGCAAGAAGCCTACGAACAGCTACAACACGCTCAAATCCAATTAGTTCAATCTGAAAAAATGTCTGGTCTGGGTCAGATGGTGGCTGGCATCGCCCACGAAATCAACAATCCTGCAACTTTTATTCACGGCAATATTTCTCACACTCACAGCTATTTTCAAGATTTAATAGAGCTCTTGAATGTCTACCAGCACTGCTACCAGCCCCCAGTTCCTCAGATTGTTGAAAAAATTAAGGAAATAGAGTTAGATTTTCTTAAGGAAGATTTGCCAAAAATGCTCAATTCTATGCGGGTAGGAGTAGAAAGAATTAGTAAAATTGTGCTGTCGCTGCGGAATTTTTCGCGGTTGGACGAGTCGGAAATGAAGTTTGCAGATATTCATGAAGGAATTGACAGCACTCTGTTAATTGTGCAGCACCGATTGGAACAGGAAAGTCAAAAAAACCAAATTGAAATTATTAAAGATTACGGAAAAATATCGAAAGCATACTGTTGTGCGGGGCTGTTAAACCAGGTATTTCTCAATATTATCAGCAATGCGATCGACGCTGTAGAAAACCAACCGCAACCGCGGACGATCGTGATTCGCACAGAAATGAAAAAAGCCGGGTTGACAAGCCACAATCAAAGCAAGCTGAGCGAGTGCGATCGCATTGTCATTTGTATCGCCGACAGCGGCGCGGGAATGACCGAAGACGTTCGCAAACGGATATTTGACCCGTTTTTTACGACCAAACCGGTCGGGTCTGGCACAGGCTTGGGATTGTCCATCAGCCATCAGATTGTGGTAGAAAAACATAGGGGAAGTCTGCGGTGCATCTCAGCGCCCGGACAGGGAGCGGAATTTTGGATTGAAATTCCTTGCACGAGCGATCGTCCGTATCATCTAAAAGTTTAAAATATTTAACTTTTAATTGCCAATTGCCGTCGGTACTCGAGCGATCGGGGTTTTGAATTAAACCGTTAGTTTGACACTCCCCGTCCTATAAGGACGGGGATTCTTGGTTCAATGAGTCGCCATAACCTAGCAGGGTTTCCCCAACTAAACTAGAGGGCATCTCTCCCCAAGCGTTAATTTCGGCGTGCCCCGCCGTATTTTGGGCGCGTTTCAAGATGTTAATTGCTGCGTTGGTGTCTCGATCTGCCGAATACCCGCAATCCGGACAAATGTGCGTTCTAGTTGATAGAGACTTACTGACTTTTTTGCCACAATTCGAGCAATTCTGACTGGTATTGTGGGGCGATACAGCTACGGTTTTTGTTCCGTAGACGCTCCCAAAATAATCCAACCACGTCCGAAACTTAGACAATCGCGGCATCACTAATCGACTTAGACAGTTTTCGGTTCTTTACCATGCCCTGAACATTTAAGTCTTCATAGGCGACCAAATCGTTAGATTGGACGTAACGGAGTGCCACTCTCTTGACAAACTCTTCTCGCTGCCTACTTACTCTTAGATGTTTCCGAGCATACCGATTTTTTGCCTTCTTGTAGTTATTAGATTGCGGTTTACCCTTTTTGAACTTTTTGGACTTTTTCCGGTTGGCGCGGTTTAATTGCTTTTCTGATTTGCGATAAAATTTAGGATTTTCGACTATCCCTCCCTCACTATCAGCCAAAAAGTATTTAATTCCGACATCAATTCCTACCGCACGATTGGATGACTTGCAATCTTTGAGAGCGCTCCGAGGAGCATCGACACAGAATTGCACGTAATACCCATCACTACGTCGGACAATCCGTACCCTTTTAATTTGCTCTATCTGATAAAAATGCAAGTCTCGACTGCCTTTTAATTTCAGCATCCCGATACCTTTCTTATCAGTAAAGTTAATGCGTTTCCGGCATGATGAAAGTTTCCAGCCACCAACCTTGTACTCGATCGAGCGACTGTTTTTCTTGAACTGCGGATAGCCCTTTTTACCCGGCTTTTTGTTTTTACAGTTGTCGAAAAACCGATCGGTCGCGCGTTGGGCATTTTCAACAGCAGCTTGACAAGCATGACTGTACAAGTCTTTGACAAAGCCCAACTCTGCTCGCAATTGAGTGCAATATTTATACAGTTCTTTTCTGCCGACACCGCGATTGTCTATCCAGTACCGCAGGCATTTATTCCGAATAAATTGCCCCGTGCGAATAGCTTCATCGATCTTGTGGTATTGTTGCTTTTTCCCGTAGGCTTTGAACTCAAAAACTAGCATGGTTCGACCGGGAGCAGGCTGCTATCTTATACTACCATATATTTGACGTTAATTCCAGAGTTTATCGAATTAAAGCCGTCCTATAAGGACGGGGCTTGTATCCCATTCTTTTGGTCAACAAACAGCTCAAATGTACCTGTCTGCTGTCTGACGATTGAGACCAGACCCATCCTGTACCCCCGCAACGATTCGGGGAAGAAGCGGCTCTGGCGCCAACCTCTACTCCCCAACAATCAGGGGAATGCCTGGGAAGTCTGCTTTTGGATATAAACCTTGCAGACAAAGGTTTTCAGGTGATTGATTGTTGATACTGGTGGAATTAACCGCACTCAGAGGCCGAAATTAGTCGCATTCAGCGGTGCGCTCATCTGCTGCCCTCATTCACTAGGCAATTATGCTGAAAAAATTACCTTTCTCCTGGTCTCGCTACATTCCAGCCGGGTTGACGCTCGTTTTGGGTGTGGGAATGTCTGCCCTGGCGTTTGCCTTGGTTTGGGACTGGGAAGACAAGCGCCGCGACTACGAAATGCACCGCCGCATTGACGATATTTCGATCGGCATCGAACGCCAGATCAACTCCGACTTAGACGCAGTTCTCGCCCTCAGCGACTACATGAAAGCCTTCAGCGCCGTAGAGCGTTCCTCTTTTGCCAGCTTTGTCGGCCGTCCCCTATCCGTCCACCCCAGCCTGCAACTGCTGGCTTGGGCCCCCCGCGTCCCCAATTCCGAGCGGCGCAACTACGAAGCCAAAGCCAGAGCCGAAACCGACTCCAGCTTTGAGATTACAGAGCGCGGCCCCCGAGGGGAACTCCGCAAGGCCGACCAGCGTTCGGAATACTTCCCGGCTTTCTACGTGGAACCAACAGCCGGAAACGAGACAGCGTTGGGCTTTGACCTGGCCTCTGCCCCAAAAATCCGCGCGGTGATCGATCGAGCGCGCGATACCGGAGAAATGATGGTCACCAGCTACATCGGCCTAACTGAGGGCAATTCCCCGGAACCCGGTCTTCTGGTAATAGTTCCGATTTACCAAAACAGCACTAAACCGATTACCCTCGAATCGCGCCGCCAACTGCTGCAAGGATTTGTTCTGGGCATATTTCGAGGCAAAGATATTTTTCAAACCTCTTTAAAAGGACGCAATACCGACTACCTCACCATTTATCTCGCCAGCGAGGCTTCAGACAACCAAGAAGCACTGCCGCTGTTACCGCCAAGGGGGAACCCAGTTCTCAAAGATCGCGCTCCTGAGACCCAAATTCAGCAATTTGCGTTGATATTCCAATCAGCCAGCCAACAAGTGCTGACAGCATCGACTGGGGCACAACGAGAGTTCCGCTCCAACTGCCCGATTCAAGAGGATGCAGATCCAGACCGCACAGCCTGCCAAAGGAACCTGAAAATTAGCGGTCGCCAGTGGTCTCTGTACGTGTCCGCAACGCCGGAAATTCGCAAGATTCGCAAGCACTGGCGCTCTTGGGGAACTCTGACGATGGGGATGCTGTGGACTCTGATTCCGGTGACATATATGCTGACTGCTTTGAGCCGCACCGCCCAAATCGAAAAGCTAGCCCGAGAAAGAATTAGCCAAGCCGAAAAGTTACAGACTGCTTACCAACAGTTGGAACTCGAACAAGTTAAATCCGAGGAACTGCTGCTGAACGTTTTGCCGGCAGCGATTGCGCTGCGTTTGAAGGACAACGAACACAATATCGCCGAAAGTTTTGCGGAAGTGACTGTGATGTTTGCCGACATTGTGGGCTTTACAGAGCTTTCGTCGAGAATTTCAGCTACTGCGGTGGTGCAAGTTCTCAACGATATTTTTTCGGCTTTTGACCACTTGGCCGATCGCCACGGTTTAGAGAAAATTAAGACTATTGGTGATGCTTACATGGTTGTCGGCGGTTTGCCTACGCCGCGAGAAGATCATGCCGAGGCAATCGCCAATATGGCGATCGATATGCTGCACGAAATTCGGCTGCTTAGTTTAGAGCATTCGGAACCTTTCAGCATTCGGATCGGGATTAGCAGCGGCCCTGTAGTTGCCGGTGTCATCGGCTTAAAAAAGTTTATTTACGACCTTTGGGGCGACACAGTAAATATTGCTTCGCGCATGGAATCCCACGGCATAACCGGCTGCATTCAAGTCACCACCGAAACCTACGAACTATTAAAAGATAAATATACATTTCAGAAGCGCGGCGCAATTCAAATCAAGGGCAAGGGATACATGATTACTTATTTGCTGACAGGCAAAAAATATGATTGACACCGCCCGAAAGCGGATACAAGGCTGCGAACCGCGATCGGCCAATACCAAATTCATAAAATAGCGCTACATATCTACCCCCCCCAACCCCCCCCTTGTAAAGGGGGGGAGTCAAACTTTCGGTAGTAGCATAACTTTATGAAATTGGTATAAGACTTGCGATCGCCAAGCTAAGATACGATCGGTTCAAGGTATTCTGTCACGCCTGCACCAAATGAGGAAAAACCATGACGACGCTGCTAATTCAAACCGAAGGCGTCCCACTGACGGTCAATTTCCCTGCGATCGAATCGATGACAGTTGAACAGTTCTATGAATTTTGTCTGGTTAATCGCGATTTGAGAATTGAGCGTACTGCCAGCGGGGAAGTTATCATTATGCCACCAGCTTTTTCAGATACAGGGAACCGCAACCTTAAAATTGCCCTACAATTGGGGAACTGGGCAGAAGAAGATGGCACAGGTGAAGCGTTTGACTCCAGTGCGGGCTTTACCTTGCCGAAGGTCGCAACCCGCTCTCCCGATGTCTCATGGATTAAACTAGAGCGCTGGAATGCCTTAACTGAAGCACAAAAAGCCTCATTCGCACCGATTTGTCCAGACTTTGCGATCGAATTGCGATCGGCTAGCGACACTCTCAAGGGATTGCAAAACAAGATGCAAGAATATATTGACAACGGTGTATCGCTCGGCTTTTTAGTCGATCGCAAAAACCGAAAAGTCTACATCTACCGTCCCGATTGCGAACCTGAAATCTTGGATAATCCTGAAACTGTCAGCGCCGATCCAGAGTTACCGGGATTTGTCTTGCGGATGGCAAAAATCTGGTGATTTAGAGCGTTATATCAAATCCTCTCTTCATCGGAATAGTAAATTCGAGTTCGCTGTTCGCTGTTCGCTGTTGACTGTTCGCTGTTGACTGTTCGCGGCGTCAACAGCCAACCGTCCGTAGGGGCAGTGCCCCCGTGCCCGCCCTTTCTCAGCCAACAGTCAACAGTCAACAGTCAACAGTCAACATCACCTGACGGTGTAACCGGATTTGATATTACACCATCATCGAAGACATCAATTCATCGGTCATTTCAACATTAGCCGTCACGCTTTGCACGTCTTCCAAATCTTCGAGCGCGTCCATTAACTTCAGGAGCGATTTGGCTTTTTCAGGAGTTTCTATTTCCACTGTATTGCTCGGAATCCAGCGATTTTCTGACTGCAAAACTGTCAAATTTTGTTGTTTCAAAACCTCAGCAAGCTTTTCCAAATTAGCCACATTTGTAAAAA
>NZ_JBARVX010000596.1:0-14897 GCF_049646505.1 Microcoleus sp. | reverse complement strand
ATATTATCCTAGAGGGGATTGGGAAGCGGGAGCTGCTGCTACATTGAGTTTAATGCAGCAAGGAGCCGATCGCATTTACCGAGGAGTTCTAATCCAGGGCGAATTGGGCAAAACCAACGGTACACCAACTTCTCTGGTAGGAATTAACGGTCAATCTTTCTCAGATACGCGGGGACTTCCCGAAACTTCAATTCATCCTGCATCCTCCACTCCGCACTCTTCAAATATTACCCTCGTCAGCCGCCCGCATTTATTAATCAAACAGCCGGGACAATCCAAATTTGGCGATTGGAGTTACGTTACTGCCGATATTTGGCTCAGCAAGCGACCAAAACTAGACTATCAAATTATTGCAGCTTTTCACGCGCAAATATTAGCTTCCGTGCAGGAAAAAATCCCCGACTCTGCGTGGCTGATGCTGCGAAAAAAAGGGTTTTGGCAAGTGAATCTCGACCAGCGAACTCCTCAGATGTTCGAGATATTAGATAACTGCATTCAGATGATAGAAAATCGGGATCAACCAGAAGTGTTCATTTCCCGCCAAAAATGCAATCTTTGCGGTTGGTATACTACTTGTCATGGGGAAGCAGAATCTATTAAACATCTTTCGCTATTACCCGGAGTTACTGCCGGCCGCTATGCTAGACTAAAAACTCTTGAAATTACCGATGTAGAATCTCTCGCTAATGCTAATTCCGAATTGCTGGCAGATTATCCAGAATTTCCTGACAGAGTTGCTTTTGATGTGGTGCGGCAAGCTCAATCTCATTTGTTAAATCAACCGCTGTTGCGGGAAGAAGGAAGTTCGGCAACGGATGTAACGGATGTAACGGATGTAACGGATGTCAGTCCGATGGAAGTCGGAAGAGGGAAGAAGGAAGAAGGAAGGCATGACACGGATACAGGGATTAAGGATCGAGAAGAAGGTAGAAGTGAGAATTCAGAAGAACTTAACTTATCTGAAATAGTACCAGATATTGTAGATAATATCTTGAATGACATCGCAGTTAAAGAAGTAAAAATTAGAGAAAATAAACCAGCAGCACCAGCAAAGCCTGCGCCAATTCTCCGCCAAAAACCAATTCCCTATTCTCAATCTGTCTTTTTGTCGGTAGCCCCAATCGAACTATACTTTGACATTGAAGCGGAACCGGAGATGAATTTAGATTACCTCCACGGAGTCTTAGTTGTCGATAGGTACAATAAAACTGAAAATTTCCACGGTTTTCTGGCAGAATCAGCAGCAGAGGAAGGTGCAATTTGGGAGCAATTTTTAGAATTAATGTGGGCTTATCCCATTGCTCCGATTTTCCACTTTTGCGACTACGAAGTCAAGACTTTTAAACGGCTAGCTAAACTTTACCATACTCCAGCTTATTTGTGGAAACCAGTGCTGAAACGGTTTGTAGATATTCACAAACAAGTGACGCAGCAGGCGATTATGCCGGTGGAAAGTTACGCGCTAAAACCCATCGCCCGCTGGTTGGGTTTTGACTGGCGCGATGCTAAGGCTAATGGGGCTCAGTGTGTCTGTTGGTACGATGATTGGCTCAAAACTGGCGATCGATCGATCTTGGAGGCGATCGTCCGCTACAATGAGGACGACTGTCGCGCTACTTATGTGGTGAAAGATTGGTTGACCAATTTTTTGCTGAATCAGAAACAGTGATTTTATGATTAAACGAACCGCGAAGGCGCAAAGGGCGCGAAGTTAGAAAGAGAAGAAGATAGTAAGATGCGAAAGTCAGCAAAAATAATTATAGTTATTTCCTGTTTTTTGATAGCAGCAATTGTGGCAATTTTGATAAATTTGTCTGTCCAATCTTTTGCCCTTACCAAAATAGATTTTATTGGCAGAGCAATATTTCCTACTGGTTCTCCGTTTCAGGGTACAGAAATTGGCGGACTTTCGGGGATTACTTACGATGCCGAAAAACAAGTTTATTATGCCATTTCGGATGACCGCAGCAGCAAGAGTCCGGCTCGCTTTTATTCTCTCAAAATAAACTTGAAATCTGGTAAATTGGAAAAAGAAAACATTGAGTTTACTGGTGTCACTACTTTATTAGATGAAAAGGGCGAAAGTTTTCCGAGTTTAAGTTTAGATCCAGAAGGGATAGCTTTTGCGGGCAATAGCGTGTTTGTTTCTTCGGAGGGAGATGTCGATCGCCAAATCAATCCTTTCATCAAAGAATTCTCCCTAGACGGTAAACTGCTCAAAACGCTGCCAATTCCTGAACTATTTTTGCCAGACGACAAAGGCACTAAAGGCATTCGCAACAATCGATCGTTTGAAAGTTTGACTTTAACGCCCGATCGCCAATATCTGTTCACCGCCACCGAAAACGCTATGGTACAGGATGGCGATGTACCTTCTCTGGAAAAAGGCAGCCCGTGCCGGATTTTGCGCTACGATGCGTTAAGCGGCAATCCAGATGCCTCCTTTGCCTACATCACCGAACCGCTACCCCCTGGTGCAAATCCTGCGGGACAATTCACTACCAACGGTTTAGCGGATTTGTTGGCGATCGGCGACAAGCGCTTGCTGAGTTTAGAGCGTGCTATCTCCCTGGAAACCGGCGTTACTGTTAGGCTATTTGAGGTTTCTTTGGAAAAAGCCGATCGCACAGAAGGGATAGAAAGCCTCAAAAGCAGTCTGGGCGAGGTTTCTCCCGCTCAAAAACGGCTGCTGCTGGATTTGGAAACCCTAAAAATTCCCCTAGACAACATTGAGGGGTTGACATTCGGCCCGGAGTTGGCAGATGGTAGCAGAGGTCTGATTTTGGTGAGCGACAACAACTTCAGTCCCCTACAAGAGACTCAGATTTTGGGCTTCCAAATAAAATTTCAAAAAACCTCTTGACAAAAGGTGAAGTTATAGGCATAATAAAAATTGTGCCTGAAAAAACGGCAAAACGAGGGACAGTAGTTCAATTGGTTAGAGCACCGCCCTGTCACGGCGGAAGTTGCGGGTTCGAGCCCCGTCTGTCCCGTTCTCTCGTAAATAGAAAGTTTAAGCAGTTCATAAATCTCTTTCTAAATAGAGTTTGTTTGTAGTCAGGGCTTCATTGCTCCTGCGGATAAAAAAGGACTAAACTCCTGACTGCGAATCTTATGCTCTTTAGATAGCCAGAGATGATTAAGGAGTGGGAAAATATGCTCGTTACGCCCATTAAGCCGTCACCGGAAACAACTACACAACGGATAGTATTATCTAATATCAGTTGGCAGACTTACGAAAGCTTATTAGCAGAAGCGGGGGACAAGAGATCCTCGCGATTTTCTTATTCTCAAGGCGTCTTAGAAATTATCATGCCATCAGACTTGCATGAAACTGTTAACTGTTTGCTAAAACGGATTGTTACAGCTTTGACTGAAGAGTTGGACTTGAAGATTAAGGGATTTGGTTCGACGACTCTCAACCGTGAAGATTTAGAACAAGGTGCAGAACCAGATTCGTGTTTTTATATCCAAAATGTCGATCGCATTCTAGGGAGAAGGCTTGACATCTCAACCGATCCTCCGCCAGACTTGGTGATTGAAGTTGATATTACCAGTCCTTCATCTAATCGGTTTGTAGTTTACAGACAGCTAGAAATTCCTGAAGTTTGGCGGTATCGGGCACAAACTGTACAAATTTATCAATTGCAAAATCGGGAATATATTACCTGCGATCGCAGTCCGACATTTCCCATCCTTTCTGTCGCAATGCTCAATCAATTTTTGCAGATGGCAGAAACTCAAGATGATAATGCCATAATTCGGTCTTTGCGTCAATGGGTAAGGGAGCAGTTGCGATCGCCCGAAAATGAGCAATAATATTTAACTTAATTTAACTAATTCCTTTGCGTCCAGGACTGACTATTTTAAGTGAGGAATATGCTAAATGTTAGATACAAGGGTTGTTTTACAGGAAGTTGAACTTTTCTTTATGCAGCAAGGCAAGGTGTATGAAGCACTCCAAAACATTACTCAAAGTTTGTCGAGAGCAGGCATTGACTATGCAGTAATTGGTGGCATGGCCCTGGTGATTCACGGCTATATCAGAACTACTCAAGACGTAGATTTGTTACTGACACCACAAGGGCTAGATTCCTTTCGATCGATTTTGCTCGGTCGCGGATTCGTGCCTGCCTTTGCTGGTGCTACCAAAATGTTTAAGGATGTGAAGACAGGAGTGTCTGTTGAGATTATAACAACCGGAGAGTTCCCAGGAGATGGGAAACCTAAATCGGTTAGTTTCCCTAACCCGGCAGCCGTAGCTGTTGAAAAAGATGGCATTAAAGTCGTTCGGTTGGTTACACTGATTGAACTGAAGCTGTCATCAGGTTTGAGCGGTCGCGGTCGATTGAAAGATTTGGCGGATGTACAAGAATTGATTAAAGCTCTGAGTTTGCCTGCGGAATTAGCACAGGATCTCGATCGCTCTGTGCGAGAAGAATATTCCCGATTGTGGCTCGATGTTCAGCCTGATAGTTCAAATTAATTGACTTTCTATTGATTTTCAGATCGGCTTCCAGCAGCCCTCAAAAGTGTTGGATAATAAACGGGCGGGCTATCTGATATGTCAAAACCAGGACGATGGGCACTAGGATCGGAATAGCAACCAACAATCCCCATTTGCCAAACCTAACTTTTTGACCGTCCGATTTGAACAGGACAATCACAGCGATAATTCCCATGACTACCCAGAGGCCGCCAAAGCCCATGAAAACTGTATAGCCTGCATCTTGCATTTTCTTTCCCGCCGTTAATAGTAGCCAATCTTTAATGTTAGTTGCACTCTGTTTCTGCTGAAATCTGCCGATCGGTCGATCGCACTTACTAATATCGCACTTACCAAATATGACTCATTTCGAGTTTGGTTGGCAGCGGCCTTCAACATCGCACTCGATCCGCGCAGTTCGATCGCTCATAATACTTGCTAAATCCTGCCTTCGGGTCAACCTCAGCCGCCAATCTGCCCAAATTCCGTACAGCCAATTAGCGATCGCCCCAATCACCGGCAACTTAGTCACCGCATAAATCCAGCCCATACCCAAAATCTCATAAATCCGGCGAAAAACCTCCACATTTTTAACCGTCGTACCGTCGGGTAACACCGCGTGAATCCGCCCCATCGCCGTTTCGTAGTCAACTCCGCCGTGGGCTTCCGGGTTGTAGCCATCCTCCGCGATATCCACAAACGACACCAAACCTCGCCCTGCATCCCGTTTCTTCAAAAAATTCACCTCCCGCACGCACAGCGGGCATTCACGGTCGTACAGCAACTCGATTTGCCAAGAGGGCTCAACCTCAACAGATTCGGAAAACTCGGTTTTAGCAGCAGACATAGGGAAATATGTTTTAATGTGGTCGATCGCACACAAACATTTTACCAAGAATTATTTGGTAGCCCTAGGACAGTTATTTGTGCTGTGAAAAATAGTCCCAAAGGTGAATCCAATCTTGGCCGCCCGCAATGCTAATATCATCAAGATGCCCTTTGCCCAGTTGCCGGAGACTTTCGCCGACAGTCGAATATCAAACAATTCCAGGCCGAACACCTGCCAAGCACAACTGTTAATTCGGCAACAAAATATAATAAAATTTTAAAGTCTCAAACATCCGCGATTCCCCCAACCAGCAAATCAACCCCAATCTAAAAGCAAAAATATACATGAATGTCAGAGTCCGTCTAGCCCCCAGTCCCACAGGAAACCTACACATCGGTACCGCCAGAACCGCCGTATTTAACTGGCTGTTTGCCCGCAACCAAGGCGGCCAATTCATCCTGCGGGTAGAAGACACAGATGTCGAACGCTCTAAAAGCGAATACACCGATAACATCCTCGAAGGACTCACATGGCTGGGGATGAACTGGGACGAAGGCCCGAGTTTTCAGTCCGAACGTCTGGAAATATACCGCCAAGCAGTCCAAACCCTTCTAGACAATGGACTCGCCTACCGCTGCTACACCACGTCGGAAGAACTCGACGAAATGCGGGAAGCACAAAAAGCCAACAAACAAGCCCCCCGCTACGACAACCGCCACCGCAACTTGACAAGCAAAGAGCGCGCAGCTTTTGAAGGCGAAGGGCGACAAGCTGTGATTCGGTTTATCATTGAGGACGATCGCACAATTTCTTGGAACGACATGGTGCGCGACACCGTAACCTGGAAAGGTAGCGACCTCGGCGGCGACATGGTAATTGCCAGGGCATCCAGCGGCGGCGTCATCGGCCAACCACTCTACAACCTCGCCGTAGTTGTCGATGACATCGACATGGCCATCACCCACGTCATCCGCGGCGAAGATCACATCGGCAATACTCCCAAACAAATATTGCTCTACGAAGCTTTGGGCGCGACAATCCCAGAATTTGGCCACACGCCGCTGATTTTAAACTCCCAAGGGCAAAAGCTTTCTAAACGCGACGGCGTAACCTCCATTTCTGACTTCAAAGATATGGGCTACCTCCCCGAAGCTTTAGTCAATTACATGACTTTGCTCGGTTGGACTCCGCCGGATTCAACGCAGGAAATATTTACACTGTCGGAAGCAGCAGAATTATTTACATTCTATCGAGTCAACAAAGCTGGTGCAAAATTTGACTGGGATAAACTCAACTGGCTCAACAGTCAATATCTCCACAAAATGCCAGTACCGCAATTGACAGATTTGCTGATACCTTATTGGCAGAAAGCCGGTTATGAGTTTGACTCCGAGGCAGACCGCCCTTGGCTTGAACAAATAGCTGCTTTAATCGGCCCGAGTCTCGTTCGCTTAACCGATGCTGTCGGTATGTGCAATTTGTTCTTCTCTCCCACTGTGGAATACGAAGAAGAAGCACTCGCACAGTTGCAGCAGCCAGGGGCTGCACAAGCCTTACAAGCAGTTCTAGAAGCTCTGGAAAGTCATGCCACCCTGCAGTCAGCCGAAGCTCAGAAAATCACTAAAAAGCTCAGTAAAGAGAAAAATCTTAACAAAGGGCTGATTATGCGATCGCTCAGAGCAGCTCTGACAGGTGCAATGCACGGCCCCGACCTGATAGAATCTTGGGTAATCCTTCACCAGCGGGGGACAGCGAAAACCCGCTTGCAAGAGGCTATTAGCAACTTGAATGTGCCGCTTGTTGGTGTCGCGGCCCAAACTCCTGCCCCAGAACAACAAAACGCGGAAACTGCAACCGAAACTTCTGCCGCACAACACCCAGCAGCGGAAGTTTCACCAGCCGAAATACCGACTTCAGCACCAGAGGTTTCAGCAGTCGAAATATCGGCTCCTGAAGCAGTGGCGGCGGAAGTTTCAGCAGTCGAAATACCGACTGCTGAAACAGGCGAAGTGTCGGCTCTCGAACCAACCGACGGGGAGGTTGCAGCAGTCGAAATACCGGCTCTTGAAACAGTCGCAGCAGCAGTTGAAATACCTGCCGCCAACCAGCAAAAAACTATTGCGAGTGAAGAAATGACTTCATCAAACGAACCAGAAAAAACAATTATCATCACCGAAATTCCTGCTGAAAATGAAGCAGACAGTTCGAGCGGTACCACACAAGTCATAATTACCGAAGAACCGCCAAGTCAGGCCCAGCAGATCAAAGAACAAATTATCTCAATTTTGTCGGAGTTTCCCGCTTACATCGGCAGCTTTTACGAGCAGTACAAAAGCCCCCTGACAGTTGTCGGTGTAATTTTAGCCTCGATTGTTTCTTTGAAAGTGCTTTTGGGCGTAGTAGACGAACTCAATGACATCCCCCTGCTAGCACCCACATTTGAGTTAATCGGTATCGGATACACCGCATGGTTTGTCTACCGCTATTTGTTGCGCTCTTCCAACCGCCAACAATTAGGTCAAGAAATTCAAGCTTTGAAAGAACAAATTCTCGGCAAAAAGTCCTAAACTTTTGCTGTAATTTGTTGAATTTGTACCCGACACTGACAATTTTAAATAAGTTGTTAGTGTCGGGTTTTTTAATGATTAACGATCTGGAAGAAGGAACAAAGTTCGGCAACGGATTGTGTAACCCACATTCTGCAGTTCTGGCTTTGATGACTGAGGATTTTCATACATTCACTGTAGGAAAAATATCTGTGCCTACCTTTTCTAATTTTCTGGGGGTGACAAAGAGGTCTACGAGATATAGCCTTTCTCAAAAAAGTGAGGTATGCCCGCGGAGGCCTATGCCCGGTTTTGCCTATGCCCGACAGTACCTCATATGAGAGCTTGAAAGGCTATAATACGATTTCCATAAATAGCTTGTTCAATCCATATTTATATAATTTATCCATGACTCTTCCAATTTTATCGTCATTTATATAATCCGCTTTTATTCCCGCACCTAACAAGGTTTCGATTCCTTTGTCTTCAAAAAATTGGCTGAATAAATATAAAGGTCTCGATAGAAATCCTATTCCATTGATTAAAATAGCTTTCACTAATATTCCCGCTGAAATTTTTTCCCGAACATCTATTCCTAATTTAGAGTTGATTGTTTCAACTATTCCTGTCTCATCAATGAGTTCAGTTACTATTCCTAAGCAATCGATATTTTTGATTTTTATTTCTGAAGTAGGGGGCATTTTTTGAGCTAGATAATATTTTTGACGTTTTTTTGATTGTCTCACTTTTTTTGCCTCAACTGTCTAAGTATTTTCACTCAGTTAGCTCTGGCAGCAATATACTATATCTTGTAGTGCTATTGAAGTGCGGAATGTGGGTTTAATTAATCACAATCTCTCATATCTCTTAGTCTCGCGTTGCGCGGACTTCGTTTGTTTAGACGCGACTTCAACCGCCGAATAATCTGCCAGTAAATCGGTAGCCACTCCTTCTTCGGTATCATCATATTGAATCCTGATTCGATCGCCGATTAAATCGAGGTGGATTGGTGTGGCGTGAAGGTAATTGTCATCATTCCAACCAATATTCAAAACTAAATATCCTCCTCGTTCATCATCAAATAACAGTTGAGAATGATAGCCGTCAGGTATAGTATTGCGAAAGTTAGCGTGTTCCTGAAGTATAATTTTAATATTTTCTTGGTATCTCAATCGGGTATCCATTGAAGTATTGCCTCACTTTTTTTATCAAAAACAATCAGTTTAACAATTTGATTCTTTAATAACACTTGCCCTAATTCTATGGTCAATACGCTCTTGAAAATTGATTTATAAATTGCCAGATAAAGACTTCTATTATATAATAGTTTTAAACTTGTCGCGATCGCCCTTAATCTCCCTATCATGCTTCAAATCCGCCGCCGTCCCCCCAGCACCTCAGTCTCCGTACTCTACCTCAGCTACCAAATCGCCGTCCCCGACGCCGCACCCCAGCACATCCTCGAAGAAATAGTCTGGCACAAAGAAGCAGAAGTAGCCCAAAAGCGCGATCGCACTCCCTTATCCGAACTTCACAAAAAACTGCCTTTCGCACCAAAAACTCGCGACTTTCTTGCCGCCCTTAAAAATGGCAAAACCAAACCAGCCATCATCGCCGAAGTTAAAAAAGCTTCTCCCAGCAAAGGCGTAATTCGCGAAGATTTCGATCCAGTGGCGATCGCCCGATCGTACCAACAAAACGGCGCTAGCTGCATCTCCGTACTCACCGATGAAAAATTCTTCCAGGGTAGCTTTGAAAACCTCGCTAAAATCCGTGCTGCCGTCGATTTACCCTTGCTTTGCAAAGAGTTTATCATCTATCCCTACCAAATCTATCTCGCCCGCATTCACGGCGCTGATGCCGTACTTTTAATCGCCGCCATTCTCTCTGACAAAGACTTACAATATTTTGTGAAAATTGTCAAGACTTTGGGCATGACAGCTTTGATTGAAGTTCACACTCAAGAAGAACTCGATCGAGTGTTAACCCTACAAGGCGTAAACTTAATCGGCATCAACAACCGCAACCTAGCAGACTTTTCCGTCAGCCTAGAAACCACCGGCCAACTGTTAGCTTCCCGCCCAACCGAAATCGCAGCAAAAGGCATCCTCACCGTCAGCGAGTCAGGAATTCACACTCCCGATGACATAACTCAAGTTGTCCGCGCCGGAGCCGGAGCCGTACTCATCGGCGAATCTTTAGTCAAACAGCCAGATCCGGGGGCTGCTTTAGCGGCGCTTGCTAAGAGGGATTAGAGCATTTCAAAGGCGAGACCGCTTGACAAACACCCCCGAATTCTGATAAAAATTGATTGAGTAGGTAAATAATCAGAATTTCTAGCCTGCATCGACTCCAGCGCTTAACTCTAAAAAAAATATCGCTCAAAGCTATATTGCAGAGAAGTATTTTGCCAGAAAGCGATTAAATGTATTCGCTCTCGCGAGTCGATCGCGAAATTTAGCGCTGCCAACGCACCCAGCCCCCGAAAATTCGATCGGCAAAGCAGGGGTTTTTGTACGGCTAGAACACATAAAAAATCGGGCATCTAATGTTCACCTGTGATGCCCCGTGCAATTGTCACGGGGTGTCGGTTCGCTGAGGTATGTTAGCTTTCATGGAGCCAATTCCCCTTCCTTCGTACATTCATTATGAATTGCTACTTCAATTGTTAGAACGCAAAACAATGTTGGCTGTCAGTCCACAATCGCCGCAGCAGCAACAAGTTCACCAACTTATTATTACACTCCGCAAAGCCCTGGCGATTCAAAAGCAATTAGAACAAAGCTGCGAGCGATCGAACTTGGCAGTAGAATATCGGTGGTCTCTAAATGAAACTAACCCCACGGGAGTTAAAAGTTAAAAAACTTAGAGTACCGACATGAGGTATCGTATTTGATTTATTCTGTAGAACTCCCACAGAAAAAGTTAGGACAATATCATGGACAACAAATCAATGCTGATGATTCCCGGGCCGACACCGGTGCCGGAAGCGGCTTTGCTGGCGATGGCCAAACACCCGATGGGCCACCGCAGCAAGGAATTTGACGCGATTTTTGGAGAATGTACCGAAAACCTCAAATGGCTGCACCAAACCAGCAGCGACGTGCTGAGTTTAACCGTTTCCGGTACCGGGGCGATGGAAGCTGGGATAATTAATTTCTTGAGTGCGGGCGATCGAGTTTTGGTCGGCACCAACGGCAAATTTGGCGAACGCTGGGCTGAAGTCGCAGAAGCCTACGGTTTAAATGTCGAAATTATTAAAGCCGAGTGGGGCCAACAATTAGACCCCGAAAATTTCCGCGAAAAACTCGAAGCTGATACAGAAAAGCAAATCAAAGCTGTCATCATCACTCACTCGGAAACCTCCACGGGCGTTCTCAACGACCTCGAAACCATCAACCGCCACGTCAAAGCCCACGGCGAAGCTTTAATTATGGTTGATGCTGTCACCAGTTTAGGTGCTGCCAGCGTACCGATGGATGCTTGGGGAATTGACGTGATTGCTTCTGGTTCTCAGAAAGCTTACATGATTCCCCCAGGTTTGGGTTTTGTGGCTGTTAGTCCGAAAGCTTGGGAAGCTTACAAAACTGCGACGCTGCCCCGTTATTATTTAGATTTGGGCAAATACCGCAAAGAAGCTGCCAAAAATACAACTCCGTTCACTCCGCCAGTGAATATGTTTTTTGGACTGCAAGTAACATTGCAGATGATGAAAGCTGAAGGGTTAGAAAACGTTTTCGCGCGGCACAAACGGTTGATGACAACTACTCGCGCTGCGGTAAAAGCTTTAGGTTTGCCGTTGTTCGCGGCTGACGGTGCAGCCAGCCCTGCGATTACTTCGGTGATGCCGCCTGAATCTGTAGACGCTCAAAAAGTGCGGACTTTGATGAGAAAGAATTTTGATATTGCTCTAGCCGACGGACAAGACCATTTGAAAGGTAAAATCTTCCGAATCGGTCATTTGGGCTTTGTGTGCGATCGCGATATTCTAGCAGCTATTTCCGCCTTGGAAGTGGTATTGCAAGAATTGGGTCATGAAGGCTACACTCCTGGTGCCGGCGTTGCCGCTGCTGCGAAACTTTTGACACAATCTTAATCCAATACCAATTCTCCTGGTTTTTGTAACTGTATTGAGGGCGGGTTTTTTAAGACTTTGGCTTCGGACACGGATCTGGGTGAACCCGCCCCTACAAAAATTGTTGCAAAGTTTTTGATCGTTGGTATAAGTTGTTAAAGGATTTTGGATTTGGGATTTTATTATCTAAAATCTAAAATCCTTTTAATATGCTTGCGCCAACCAATCAAAGATTTTATCCAACTGTTCGAGAGTGACTAAACCGTACTGCCACAGAACCATCGGCAAGGAATTCGGGTCTTTATCGCGCTGCCGCTGTTTGTCGCCCCGGCGTTCGGCGACGGCGATTGAGGCGGGAGAAATAGCCAATTCTTCTTGTAAAAATCGAATTAATTTAGTGTATGTAGCGGGTGCCATGTCATTTTGCCTCCATGTATGTGTAGGACACCATTTTCTGATACGAACCTGATGTTTGTGATTAGTAATAAGCCAGTTTTAAATCTGTCTTTTAACCGTCGATAGCTGTTTTAAGGGTATTAGCGGTTGGTAAAACTGTGAAACTCAGTGCTGAGGGAGACTTGCGCTAGCCAACTTTTCCCAAAAAGCGAAAAGTTTTGCACTTTTGCGGATGGCCCGATCGACTTGCGATCGCGATCGAAACCTAAATTGAATACCTCGGCATATTTGCAGCGCAAATCTGAAATAAATTCTGCTAGCTTAAATTAATAAACCAGGTTCAGAGTTTAACTTCATCTGCGAAAATGCAGAATCCGCAAATCTACTTCCGCAATATTGGTGAGATATTTTGCTCGAACCTTAATCTGCTACCTGAGATTAACTTTGCCAATTAATTTAGCTCGTCGCATCTTACTTCAGATAGGTTTAATAGATTGAGCTCGATCGCCAGAAGTTCCAGAGAATTTCCTTTCGCGATGAGGTCGTCGAGACTACCCTCGTCTCTCAGGATTCCGGCGCGAGTCGCTGACTCGTCTCGTACCTGCGACCCACAATTTACAGCTCCTGCAAACAAGCTCAAGTCCAGACTGACTGAGATCGACATCCTAGCAAATCTTTTCCTGTTTGTGCTGCATCTTACATTAATAATTTAACAGATTTTGTAAATTTTTATAAAGTTTATAAATTTTTGCTGATTTTGCGAAGCCCGACGAAGGAAGAAGGAAGAAGGAAACCAGGGGATTGTTGCTGGGTGCAGATTTTAGTTGAAAAACTCGATTTCAATACGATCGCCCACTTTGACACCGAGTTCAGCAGCCCGCCCGCCCCGGAGTTCAATAACTCGATCGACAGGAGTATCTGGCCCGTAGGTAGGACAAGGATCGGCGGTACAAGGAGGTGATTCTGCTGCGATGGCTGTGACGACTCCATCCCGCAGAAAAATCATATCCAGAGAAATCAGGCAATTTTTCATCCAAAAATTGACCCACCGCGCCGGTTTAAACTCAAACAGCATTCCTCTGTCGTCGGCCAAAGAAGTTCTGTACATTAAACCGATAGCCTGTTGTTCCGGGGTTTTAGCGACTTCTAGTTCGATAGGGCGATCGGCTATCCGAGCTCTAGCAGAAATCGGCAAAACTTGACCGGATGTTGTCGCCGTCGGAGACTGCGAGGCCAAAATGCCAGTAACACCAGCATCCGCGACAGGTAAAGCCGGCGAACATCCCAGCAAAAATACAATTACCCCAATATTTAGGAAACTAGCGAAATAACTCATAATGATTTTAGATTTAGAATCGGTAATGGGGAATTGGGAATTGGGAATTGGGAATTGGGAATTGGGAATTGGGAATTGGGAATGGGGAATTGGGAATTGGCCCGCGCAGGTCATTGGGAATTGGGCATTGGGAATTGGCCCGCGCAGGTCATTGGGAATTGGGCATTGGGAATAACCAATAACCAATAACCAATAACCAATAACCAATAACCAATAACCAATAACCAATAACTAATGACTAATGACTAATGACTAATGACTTCTTCAAGCTTCGCGCATCACGTAGCCAACACCCCGCACCGTTTGAATCAAGCGCTTTTCGCCCTCATCTTCAATCTTGAGGCGCAGATAGCGGATGTAAACCTCAATCACATTTGACTCGCCGAGAAAGTCGTAACCCCAAACATTTTCCAGAATTTGTTCTCGAGTCAAAACCTCGCGGGGATGTTCCATCAAATACTTTAGCAGCTCAAATTCTTTCATCGTCAGGTCGATCGTCCGTCCGTTACGCAGGGCCCGCCTAGAAGCCAAATCCAAAACTAAATCGCCAAACCTCAACTGTTCGCTGCTGGTGTTATCCGGCTGCAAATACAAGCGCACCAGGTGCAAAAACTCGTCAGTGCGGTAAGGTTTGAGAAAATAATCGTCCGCCCCTGCTTCCAGACAAGCCACGCGATCGTCAACTGTATCGCGACCGACCAATAATAACACCGGTACCCGATTGCCGCTGCTTCGGAGGTGAGAACAAAGCGACAGTCCCGACTCATGCCCAAGTATGCGATCGATTACAATCAAAGCTGGCTGCAATTGTCGGGCCAACTGTTGGCCAGTGGCGGTATTTGAAGCTACTACCGGTTCGTAGCCTGACGATTTTAAGTCTAGACTCAAGTGTCCGGCGAGAACTTCGTCTGTTTCTACTAGCAAAACACAGGGATTGCGATCGAGAGTAATTGCAGCCATTGAATTGACCGATGTAGATCATAACTGTTCTAGCACGTTTGAGGGCAGTTGGCAGTTGGCGGTTGGCGGTTGGCTGGTGGCAGTTGGCTGTTGGCAGTTGGCTGTTGTCAGTTGGCAGTTTTCAGTTGGCAGTTGGCAGTTATTAGACCAAATTTATAAAATAGCGCTAAATATCTACCCCCCCCCAACCCCCCCTTATAAAGGGGGGGAGTCAAATTTTCGGTAGCAGCATAACTTTATGAAATTGGTATAGCAATCCGTGCGCGATC
>NZ_JBARVX010000595.1:0-13540 GCF_049646505.1 Microcoleus sp. | reverse complement strand
CGGAAACGATATGATATCAATTCCGGTTGCACTCAGAAATGATTGTTGACTGTTGACTGTTGACTGTTGACTGTTGACTCGGGATTGAAAAACTGAATGGTTTAGTGTTAACTGTTGACTCAATTTTATTATTCCGATGCAACCGGAAACGATATGAGGAATAGTTTTCAGGTTTGAATTGGGAATTTTGAGTTTTAAGTTGGAAGAGGGAATAATTTTCCTTCTTCCTTCTTCCTTCTTCCTTCTTCCTTCTTCCTTCTTCCTTCTTCCTTCTTCCTTCTTCCCTTTAAAACACAGTACCGTCACTTTCAATCCGAATTGGCGGCACTCCACCAACTCTCAATTCCCCGGCAATTTTCCGCCCCGCCGCCCAAGTTCCCCCTTGCAAAATCTTCACCAGGGGCAATTGTGTCGCACTCAAATCCAGCTTTTCTCGCATAGCTGCGGCAATTTTATCTAAAAGAATCACAGTTAGCGATCGCCATTCCACTATAACTTGCGAACCGGGCAAATAACTCTGCTCAAAAACAGCCGCATCTTTTGCCCGCAGCAGCCCGATATCCAAGCACAAACCGCCGTTGCGATACTCCGCCAATCCCGTTAACTCATCCAATCCGGCGACTTCTAAACCAAGTTCTTGCAGCGGTTCCAACAGCGAATAAGTCAACCACTGCGAGAGTTTGTGAAACGGCACAAATTCATCTCCCAAATTTTCTCCTGCCAAAGCTGAATGCCGCCAAACATCCCCTAAATTAACCCCACCAATGACATATCTTCCCGGCCAAATCTCCTCAAAACCTGTCAAAACAGCGCTCAACACTTCAGAAGCATTCACAGTTTTGACTCCAGAAACCCGACTGTCGAGCAAGTATTGTACCAAATTGCCGGGACGCGGGTTTTCGCTGCTAAACAATAATCGATGCTGGCAAATCGCCTTCCCCAAACGCTGCAACAATTCTAATCTGCCCGTCAAACCAACTAGCGGATTGTCTCGACTTACCTGAAATCCAGCAGCTAAAGTTTCTAGTTTTAATTGAGAAAGCCCCCGCGAATCAGCAGAAAAAGGAAAATCGGGATTGCTGGAAAAAACACCTTGACAAAACATCCGAAAACTGGCTATTGCTAACCCTTCTGAACGGCGGTAAATTTGTCCTGTTTCTGGTTCGCAATACTGCCAATCTGCACCGGCACCGGCATCAAGCAAAACGCTGACAATTGCTAAATCAAATTTGATTTTAGCTTGCTCTACGGGTGAAAATTCTGTTAAAGCTGCATCTAATTCGGCGAGTCGCGGCAGGTTGCCGGCTTCAAAATGCCGCCAGCGACTGTGAAAGGGAATGTTAAAATCGGGATAGTGTTGGCGCGCTGTGTCGATTACATAATTTGCTGCTTTGTCGAGTTGGGATAAATCGACGCGGAAGTAGCGGAGTTTATTTTCGCAAGCTAAATTAAAAAGCCGATCGCACTTTTGGCGAATTGCAGCCGGCGTTCTCAGATATTGTACAGTCTTCAGTTCAAGTTTGCTCAACTTCATACCACCAAACACCGATAAACATCGTTTTCTTGAAAAAAGTCAAACTGACTGTAATCTAAAAGATTATCTAAAATCGCATTTTTATCGATTTTGATCAGCTTGTACTCCCACTTTGAGCCGCTGACTTCGCGTTTTATTTGATCGGAAACTATCACCGAATTTTTTTCAGTAGCCGGACATACTATTTTACTTAAATCTTCCAGCCTGTCGGCGATATTAATATCTTTTCCGTAAGTGCAAGACCGAAATATATACAAATTTCCTTTAGCAATTCCCACCGACAAGCCGCAAGGTATTTGATTGCCGTGAATAAACAGTTTCCAATTCTCGCACAAACTTTCCATTGCCGCTAAGGCTGAGTGAGCTTCCGGGAAAGTCAACAAATGCGAATCACCAACAATACTCCGAATTGTGCCGCCGTATTCTTCGCAAATTGTTTTTTCAAAAGTATCGAACTTAGTCAGCAAATATTCAACATCTGTGATAGAATTAGATTCTTGATAAGCAATGAAACCTCTCAAATCTGCTTTAATTATTGCTTGATTTTCTACTATTCGCGTTTTGTAACTTTGGTCAACTTTATAAACCTTTTCAGGTTCGCTCATCCCTTTTAAAGAAAACTCGTTGACAAAAGATGTTTGCACCTCTGCTTTGTTGAGCGCCAGCCATGCTGCTTGGGACAAATATATTTCATCCGGCGGAGTTACTGATTCTATCCGCGCTGTTAAATTCACTGTATCGCCAAAGATATCTTTATCTTGGTGCAAGACATCTCCTAACGTAATCGAGACGCGAATAGCCAATCGTTCATCGTTCGATTTGCTAGATTGTTCGGCTCTCAATTCTTGCTGCATTTCTATGGCTGCCATCGCCGCTGCTGTGACGCTGGGAAAAATCATCCAAAATGAATCTCCTTCTCCTTTAATCACGCTGCCTTCATTTCTGGTGCTAATATCTGAAATAAAAGTTTTATGTTCGTTTAACAAACTACTTAAGTCCGACTGAGATAATTTTTTAACTCGGACGGTATATCCGCAAATATCTGTTTTTACGATAACAGTAGAACGCAAATTAGCCATAACCTACCCTGACCGATCAAAGACCAGCAATAAATTTTCTTTGGCAAAGACGCGATTGTTCGCGTCCGATTGCTCGCGTCTTTGCCGTGTCAATCTCCTAAATCGCGTCCGATGGCTTCTGCAAGAATTGTAGCATCTGGCACAGGGTCTGGCGTGTAGTAGCCGGCTGCTTTTTTGGCGGCGATTTCGACTTGTGCGTCTGCAGGAATCGAATCTTCGGGAATGGGGATGCGATCGACTACTTGAATGCCAGAATTGATAATTGCATTGTATTTGAGATCGCTCATAGAAACTAAACGGTCAATGCGAGAGATTCCCAACCAGTGCAAAACATCTGGCATGAGTTCTTGAAACCGCATATCTTGAACTCCGGCGACACATTCAGTGCGAGTAAAATAGGCATCAGCGCGATCGCCCCCTTCCTGCCGTTTTCTGGCATTGTACACCAAAAACTTAGTCACTTCCCCCAAAGCTCTGCCTTCCTTGCGGAAATAAACAATTACTCCAGAACCGCCGGCTTGTGCAGTTTGGATACAAACTTCAATCCCGTGTACCAAATAAGGGCGGCAAGTGCAGATATCCGAACTGAAAACATCAGAACCGTTGCATTCGTCGTGTACCCTTACCGCCAACTGCTTCTGAGGGTCTGAAATATTCGCAACATCGCCAATAATATAAACTGTAGTTCCGCCAATGGGTGGCAAGAAAACTTGCAAATCCGGCCGCGTCACTAAATCCGAGAACATACCGCCTGTTTGCTCGAACAAAACGCGGCGGAGAAAGCTTTCTTGCACCCCGATCCTGCGGGCAATTCCCGGCAAATACCACACCGGATCGATCGCAATTTTAGTTACTGCTAAGTTGCCGCCTGCTTTGACTATTTTGCCATCAATTTGCACCCGCCCTTTAGCGATGGCATCTTGCAATTCCGGCATATTAATGTGAGCTTTAGTGACAGCAATTGTCGGTCGAATATCGTATCCTTGCTGAAAAAATGAAGTATAAATTTCGCTAACCAAACCCCCAAAGGGATCGAGAGAAACAATCAAATTGCGATCGCCCCAACTCGGATGCGGGCCGATGCGCGCCGCCGGAGACGTGTTAGTAAAATCGGGCAGGTGATCGGCTTGAAGTGCGCCGGAAGCAACTGCTAGCGCTCGATAAACAGAGTAAGAACCCGAATGAGTGCCGATCGCATTTCGGTGAGAAGATTTGCTGAGGCTGCCAATTACAGGCCCCCGTTTGAGAGGATCGATTTCTCCCCAGTAAATGGGCAGAGGTTTTGTGCCGGATCTGTCGGGATGGGATGTTAAAACTATATGCTTGGGTTTTGACACAGTTTTTTTGGGCTCTTGCTATAATAGATACTGCTGTTGGTTGTAAGCTTCATGGCAATTTGAAGCAGTGATTTATGATAGCAACAAGATTCACGATCGGGAAGTATCTCAGACAGCCAAAATTGTAACTTGGATTTGCGCGATTTCCTTAAAAATAGAAAAATTTTGTATTTGTGCTGCTGCGATCGGGGCTGCACGGCCAACAACTAAGTTACATATTTAACCAAGTTTTTCTGGTTTTTTTATTTCATTTGTGCATGATTTTTTTTTGTTAACCGCAGAGGGCGCAGAGGGCGCAGAGGATATAGAATGGAGAGAAAGAGGGCAAGAAAGATGTTGGCAATTATGCAGGGCGATCGCACAGTTTTGCGGCAGGGCAAAGTAATTGATACAACCTTGCCCGATTACCGGGAACTCGACGATTTGTTGCATGAATAGTCGGCGGTTGAAACCGCTTCTATACAAACAAAACCCGCCTCCGCGGGTTGAAGAAGACTCGGCGGTTAAAATTATTTGATCTTCTTTACACTGCGGAGGCAGACTACCCTTCGGGAAGGCTAACGCCTACGTTTTTGTAGACGCGGTTTCAACCGCCGTCCTATCTTGTCAATTCACAACTAATTTGATATAAATGTAAAGGCTAATTTAATGGAGGTTATTTTAAGTGAAAGCAGTTATTTTATTGTCGGGAGGGCTGGATTCCTCAACTGTTTTGTATCAAGCCAAAGCCGACGGCTGCGAGTGTTACGCCATTTCCTTTGACTACCAGCAAAGACACCGGCGGGAGTTGGATTCAGCAAGGGCGATCGCACTTGCAGCGGATGTTAAGGCGCATCAGGTGATAAACTTTGATTTGACGCTGTGGGGCGGTTCGGCTTTGACGGATAATGAGATGGAATTGCCGATCGATCGCAACCTGGCAGAAATGTCGCAAAACATCCCCATTACCTACGTTCCAGCTAGAAATACCATTTTTCTTAGTTTTGCCCTAGCCTACGCCGAAACTCTAGGAGCTCAGCGGATTTACATCGGCGTTAACGCTTTAGATTATTCAGGCTATCCCGACTGCCGCCTCGATTACATCCAAGCCATGCAGGAAGTATTTCGGTTAGGAACGAAGCAGGGAAGGGAAGGAGAAGCTATTAAGATTGTCACACCTTTAATCGAACTTAAAAAAACTGAAATTATTGAATTGGGGAATAATTTGGGAGTGCCTTGGGAGCAAACTTGGTCTTGCTATGCAGGTGGGGAAAAAGCCTGCGGCGTTTGCGATTCTTGTCGGCTGCGGCTGGCGGCTTTTGAAGAATTGGGGTTGAAAGATCCGGTTCTTTATGCTTAGATGATTCGGCGGTTGAAACCGCATCTACACAAACGATGTCGGCCTGCGCCAACTGGTTAATAAAGGGGTTCCAAAACCCGGATTTGGTATTAAACATGAAGTAGGGTGCCCCGGAGGTAAACCCTAATTATTTCCGACTCGCTTCCAGCCTGACGCACCTTACAAACAACACTAAAATTTAGGCTGCTTATTTAGCTTCCGGCTCATCCTCAACTTCCGGTTGACCCTTGTTTTCCTGGTTAAACTTAATTTCATTTTGCAGCGAATTCAATGGGACTAAAAGCATATCGGCCATTTGCGATTGTCCTCTAGCCCTGTAGATATCTATCGCTTTCTGAAAATCTTCCACTCCACCCTGTTTTTCTCCAATTACAGCTCGCATACGAGCACGAACCATATAAGCTTCTACAAAGTCAGGATTGATATTAATTGCTTGAGTAAAAGCTTCAGCAGATTCTTTGTACAACCTTCTGCGACCGAGGTCGAATCCTTGTTGATAAAGTTCTTGAGCTTTCATAGCATTCCTTAATTTCTGCTGTTCATCGCGCTTGCATAAAGGATCGAGTCTATTTAATTGACCTGATGAATCAAGTATAAAGCACCCTGGTTCTTCCTGAGCATTTGCTACAATTTGAAAAAGAGGTAGAGACGCAATAAGGACAGAAGAAAAAGCAGAAATTAAGTAGGAGTGTTTCAGCATTACTGGTACTGTTTAAATATTAAATTTCTACGTTGGTTCTGTTTTTGTGCTATTAAATAGAGGTTAAAGGTTTATTATCTACTCTTTCATACTTTACTCAATGGTGAAAATCATGTCTATTGAAGAGCGGCGAGGTATTGAAACAATTGACAGAAACCAAAATCTACTTCTCGTTCGCGCTCCTATTGAGTCAGTGGCCCAAAAATTTAATAGGGCGAGACGTGCGGATGTCTGGGAACGGGATATCTACGATCGCGAAATCGAAATTACCGCCGAAAGCTATATTGTATTTCAGTTCCGAGGACATCCTTGGACGATCGTTGAACAAGTGAAATATCAGCCCGGTTCCCTTATGTTTGGAGAAGGAGATGCGATCACCCTTTCCTGGTTCCTCTCCACTCGCGCCATCTACTACAAATGCAGCGACACTTGCGGTTATATTGGTTATAACTGCTACGACAGAGGTGCATTTGCAGAGATGCTGTACTTTGAGGAAGAAATGGATCTCTTATTCCTCTCTGACTTTCGTGAGGTTAAAGCTGAGGACATTGACGATGCCTTCAACTTTACTTACGCTTTTATGGAGGAGCAAGATATCTATATTCCCTACGTATATTACGAAAATGTGAGAATTGGCGATCGCATTAATTTGCGCCCCAAAGGCCCGACGTTAGATGATTTAGTACGCAGCGACTTCGAGCGAATAGATTATATAGGCATTAACTAAAATATTCTTAACTAGAAAATCTCGCCGCATCTCTCAACGCGCTATTTTTGCGACTTTTTCCCACAATTTCCCCATCTATCTGTCCAATTTGACTTAAAGTTCGATCGCCCGCAGCCCCTGACAGCAAGTGAATTTGAAGTTGTTCCAACCGCGGCCCGCACGCAGAAACAACCGTGAGTTCCACATTTTCGCCGCACCAAACTTCCCCAACAGCGGGCATTCTTTGCAACTGATAGCTCAAAAAACCTCCGATTGTCTGGTATTCGTCAGCTATCGGCAAATCCAAATTCAAGATTTGATTGACATCATCTACATTTAGCTGCGCTTGTACTAAAAAAGTGCGATCGTCCAATACTTGCAAAGCAATTTCTTTGCTGTCGGGCGAGTGGTAAGTGCGGCCGATAATTTCGGCGATTAAATCCCTCAGCGTGACTAGCCCGGAAATACCGCCAAATTCATCGACTACGATCGCAATTTCTTCTGACGAACTCTGCATCAAAGGCAGCAATTCCCCCAGCAGCATCATCTCCGGCACAAACCTCACTGCACTCATCCAAGTTACAATTTCTGTGTCGGGAGATAGCAAACCTTCAGCTAGGGGTTTTGCAAGTTGTTTGAAGCCAATAATGCCGATAATGTCGTCTAAAGAATCTCCCGTCACGGGATAGAGGGAATGGTTGGAAATTGCCATTTCGTCGAGCAAAGCTTGAAAGGTGGCCGTCTTGGGAAGTGCGATAATGTTCGGCCTCGGCACCATTACTTCTTGTACCCAAACTTCGCCAAATTGAAACACGTTGTTGAGCAATTCTCGCTCTTCTGCTTGCAAGCCGCTGGATTCGCTGGAAGTAGCTATAATTAATTGCAGTTCTTCGGGAGTAACGGGCCGGTGTCTTAGGTTGTATTCGATTCCTGCAAACCCCAAGAGCGATCGGGTGGATTGATTGAGAAACGACACAAAGGGATTGAACAGCCGGGATATCAATAAAGTCGGAGGCCCGAAACTTCTGGCTAGCTGTTCGGAATAAAGTAGGGCTACAGATTTGGGGAAAAGTTCGCCGAGTACGATTTGCAGGTAAGCTAGCAGGAAAAAAGTTACTATTGATATTCCGAAAGAATGGGCCAGCGCCGATTTGATATAAATTGGCAGCGGCAAGCTGGCGATCGACATTCGGACTAGCACGGCGATCGTATCTTCTCCAATCCAGCCGAGAGCTAAACTAGAAAGTGTGATTCCCAATTGCATTGTCGAGAGCAATCGCTCGATACTTTTCTGCAAAGATTGAACAGTTAGAGCTGCAATGTCGCCAGCCTCCACTAACTGATTGATGCGCGACCGGCGTACCGTCACCATCGAAAACTCAGCCGCCACAAAAAAAGCATTGATCGCAATCAGCAGCAGCACTGAGAGCAACCGCGACAGCATCTCTGTCCAAGTCATCGCGGGTAAATCAGCTATCTCCTGCACTCTCGCCCCTAAAAGTGACACAGTTATCCCTAGAACAATTTCCTCGATCGAACTTCAGAATCCCTGGAGCGTTTGCTCCCTTTGTCTTACTTCGCTATTGGAATGCCAGCTATTTGCAACTGCAATTTTTGACCTGGATAATCTGTCAGCGTCAGCGAAACTTCTTTAGCATTTTCCAGCAAAGCTGTGGGAATACTCACCGTACCGTAATACACCTGCCCGTTGGGGGGCAGTTCCGACGGCAAATCCTCAGCAGTCGCCGAAAGGGCCCGGCCGCGGTCGTCCGTGACGTTCAAGAAACTGTAGAGAAACCTCACATCTTGGGAGCCTTCGTTTTTCATGCTCACGTCTAGCAGCATCGAGTTGCCCCGCTGGCTGGCTGCGCTGACTTCCAGGGTTACTCCCCCGTCGCGACTGTTTAGGGGAAACTTGGCGCTGGCATTTTTGGCCGGTTTTTTGGCTGTGGCTGGTTTGGAGCTTGTGTTGTCTGTTTTGGTCTTTGTTCCGGTTGTTTTTTCAGGATCGCGACCTTCTATCCGCGCTTTGACGGCTTTAAGAATGTCTGTTTCTTTCAAAATGCTCACTTGGTCTTTGCTAGCGACTGTTCCCTGCTTGCCGGTGCCTGCATAGTTGCTGGGGCGAACATCGGGTTGAGTCGTTCCTTTCAAGGCTTCGCGACCTGTAGTAAATCCCAAAACAGAACTCGTCACACCTGCTCCAAACATTAGAACCAGCAGAATTAGAGTCAGCACTACTGTTGAATTCACTGCCATTGCCTGTAATTTTATGCCTAGTTGTAGAAACTGCTTTGTCCGATCGACCTTGCAGCGCAGAGGCGTTCGGGGCGATCGGGAACTCAACAGTTCTAAAGATTTTGATTTTTGTTCTCTAGTTCTAGCACGAACTGGGAAATTATGTTATAGTTACTTCTTAAGTTAGATAGATCGAACAAATCGATTTAACGGCAGTTGGCCGAGCGGTTTAGGCAGCGAACTCATAATTCGCCCCAGGCAGGTTCAACTCCTGCACTGCCGATTTTAAATAAATTAGGACGCTCAGCGCCCGTCGCAACCAAGCTTCTTTCTGCGACGCATGGGGGGCGAGAAACCCGGTTTCTGGGAATTTTGGCGTTAAGTAACGATAAATATACGTACCAACCCGGTTTCTGAGGGGTGCGAGAAACCCAGATACCAGTTTTGACCTCGCCACTTCTGGAAACAGAGGAGTGTGCCAGATATTTAAGTTATTAAATTTTCGTTCTTAAGTGGCGAGGTAAAACAAGCAAAAGGAGGCAGAGCCTCCGGATATGTGTTACCAGGCAGAGCCTGGTAACAAGCAATTGCCCTATCCCCGGTTTGGCCGATGCCCGGTTTGCCCGATGCCCTATGCCGAATAGTACCTCCTATGAGAGCTCGAAAGGCTACATCAACCCTTAATCAATTCCACCCCGTAGCGCCCGTCGTACTCTTGAACGTAAACCTTAACTTGTTCTTCCTTTGCTGTCGGCAACTTTTTACCCGTAAAATCCGGCTGAATCGGTAATTCTCTGTGGCCTCGATCGACTAATACGGCCAACCAAATTTTCTCCGGCCGCCCGTAATCGTTTACCGCATTCAAAGCCGCTCGAATCGTTCTGCCTTTATATATAACGTCATCTACCAAAACAACGGTTTTGCCCGTCAAATCGAAAGGAATTTCTGTTTTAGCCGGTGTCCGCATCGCCACTCGATCCAAGTCGTCTCGGTAAAACGTAATATCCAAAGCGCCCACGGATACTTTGACTTGTTCGAGGACTTCGATTTGAGCTGCCAACATTTGAGCTAATGGCACTCCTCTAGTATAAATCCCCAACAAGGCTAAGTCCGACGGTGCCCCAGATTTTTCGACAATCTGGGAAGCAACGCGGGTGAGAGTGCGCCTCACTTCATCCGGCGATAAAATGTTGATAATTTTAGTCATTGTTTTACTGGGATCTAATTGTTGGCTGTTGGCCCATCGAACAATTTAATAATTGAATAATTTTAGATATTTCGACTTGGCCCTAAAAGTTGGAGATTGACTTCACTGATGAATCTGGTGGCTGGTATCTGTCGCCCAGTAAAGTCAGCAGTTAGGGGACAAAAAACCATAAAGTATAAACCAGCAATGATAGTCCCAACCAAATCAAAAAGCAATACCGAGTTAATTGCAAAGCTTGACAAATTTGTTGTGGGGCGATCGCGCGAATCGGCTCGCCTAACAGCGGTTTGTGTTTGATAACTCCCCGATAGGAATTTGTACCTCCTAGCTGTACTCCCAAGATGGCCGCGTAGGCGCACTCGCTCCAACCGGAATTGGGACTGGCATCTTTCACAGCATCTCTCTGACAAATCTGCCAAACGTACATCGGTTTGCCAGATATTAGGGCTAAAGTAATTACTGTTAGCCGGCAAGGAATCCACGTCAGCACGTCTTCTAGTTTGGCGCTAAACCATCCTAAATCAGTGTATGGCTCTTCTTTGTAGCCGACGGTTGAATCTAATGTGCTGGCTGCTTTGTAAGCGATCGCACAGGGAACGATCGCGCTGGCGAGCATCGAGTTAGGATCGATCGGCAAATTGGTAACAGTTAATAATAAATCTGGCAGAGCGAACCCAACTAAGGCATAAAATAGCGGTGCCGTCACGCCATCGACCGCATTCTCTGTTACGGTTTCTAACAGTGCTCGCAAAATTTCTGGCTCGGATAAGTTTTCGGTATCCCGGCCGACGTAAAGACTCAACCGTTCCCGCGCCTTGACTAAATCTCCAATATTTAAAGGTGCTAGCACATCCTCCGCAGCCGCCCTCAAACTGCGACCTGCAAAACAGCTTGCCAGCAAAATGGTCTGCAGGGCAATACTTAAAAGAGGGTGCACCCAACTAGCAGCAAGGACGATCGACCAAGTGACAGTATAACTGCCTAGAATCAGTCCGATCGCGAGTATTGTACCAGCACATCGCAGCAGCAGTTTGCGCCGGACGAGAGCGGGACGATCGCCCGCAGGAGCCATTTTAGCTGCGGGATTGTTCGATATATTAAAGACAAGTCGAGTATAGCGGTCGATCGCCCAACCCATCGCCTGTACGGGATGCGGCCAACCCCAAGGATCGCCGATCGAATAATCCAATACCGCAGCTAAAATCAAAACAGCAAATCGATCGGGCATCATTAGACCTCTTGCCTCAGTCCTTTTAATCAAATTTTGGGACGGGCTAGAAGCCCATCCCACAAGAAAAAAAAGATTTTTGTGGGATGGGCTTTGAGCATCGTCCTAACTATTTTTGCAAGAAGTCTATTATATATTGTGTCAAATTTGATAGTCCGTCCGATCGCTCGATCGAGCTGGTTTTAACGGCTGCTGCTCAGAGCGGACTTGGATTTTTCAGGTGTGATTTTAAATGCTGAGATTACTTTCGTCGCCCAGCAAGTGTACGTTATGCTCCCAATTAACACCCTCAAAGGGTAGGATCTGAAACTGCGAAACGGCATCAGACTCAAGACAGCGGAAGTTGACATCGAATCCGGGATGCGTGCGGGGGCGATACAACGAGTGAATGCCGCAAATTCGGCAAAAAATATATTTAGCAGTGCCTGTATTAAACGTATAGGTTGTCAAAACATTTTCGCCAGACATCGAGGTAAAACGTTCCGGCGGCACAATTACCTGCAAAAATCCTTTCTTTTTACAGATAGAGCAGTTGCAATCAGATGCTTGGTTTTTCTCAGCGGCGACTGTGAAGCCGACAGCAGCGCAGCCTGCGGAGCCAAAGTAGGTAACAAGTGTTGCGTCCGTGTTTGCTTGGTGGCGATCGAATAAATCAACTTACCATCTAAATGATAAAGCTAGTTTCTTCCCCCAGAGCAGCTTGCCAACTGCGGACATCATAGTATAAGTCTTCGAGGGAAATAGTGTACAGCGCTTCGGCAAGTTTTTTGTGCAATCGGTTCCACAAACTGAATGTAACCCAGTCCTCTGGTTGGGAAGCGTCGGGAGAATGTCGAGGTAAAGGTTCAATAGTTTCGCCTACCGCCTCTAAGATTTGTCCTAAAGAGATTTGAGCCGGCTCGCGGGCCAATTGATATCCTCCCTGGGAGCCCCGAACTGATTGGACTAAACCGGCTCGTCGCATTTCAATCAGCAATTTTTCGAGATACGGAGCCGGTAACTCCTGTCGGTTCGCGATCGATTTTACCGATGTCGGGCCGAACTGAGGTTGCAAACTTAGATCCAGTAATGCTTTGACACTGTAGTGTCCGCGTGTGGTTAACTTCATGAGATTTAATATTGGGGCAAATATTTAGCTAGCTGATAGCTGATAGCTTATGCTACCGAGTTTAGAGATTGTTCGCACCGGCTGCTGCTACTCCTCAAGAAAGACTGCACCTTGTTAAAAATATTTAGACAATAGTGGTTAACAATTGAGCCGATCGGTGTAATATGGTTTTACGACCGGCTATAAAGCTAAAGTTTCTTGGTCTAACCCAAAACCAACCGAGAAAAATTCCGTACACCAGTTGAATATTTCAGGACTCAGTAGATGGCTAAAAAGAAAAATATCGAACCCCTTGAAGGCGAAGACCTGATCCAAAAGGTCAAAGAGCTAGAGAACCTTACCAAGGAAGAAAAGGCTAGAGCCTGTGGCTATTACACCGTTACCAAGAACGGCGTAGAACGGGTTAACATGATGAAATTCCTGAATGCGCTGATTGATGCAGAAGGCATTCAGCTAGACGGGAAGCAAAACGGCAACGGACGCGGCGGACGCTCTGCCAGCTATCGGATTAGCGTTCAATCTAACGGCAACTTACTGATTGGAGCTGCCTATACCAAACAAATGGAACTCCAGCCAGGAGATGAATTTGAAATCTCTCTGGGACGCAAGCACATTCACCTGCGCCAAATCGATCGCGAAGAAGTAGCCTAAGCCTTGACGATTTGCTTTGACTTTTTGCTGAAACTGGTGGGTTTGATTTCAAGCATTGAGTGCAAGCCGAGAGTTCGCTCTGAAATCTTTCTGTGTGCTTAAAACAGTATGGCTTCTATAGATGGCAATGGCTCGACAAAAGCCACTGCCACTACTTCATATTTTCTGAGAATACCTATTCTCGCCCCTCGCTATATCCGTTAGGACAAGCGGGGGATTTTCCGCGTCACTGTTGAAGAGAAGTTCGGCAAGCTGTGGCGGCATAGAAATTATCAGTCAAAAAACAATTCCCCGAATGAGTGGGCCGTTGCTCTGAGCATCACCCTGAACATACAATGTTTATTTGTCCGACAGCTTAGGATTGTGAATTAAATAATTTAGACAAGTTTGTGGGATGGGCGTCCCGCCCGTCC
>NZ_JBARVX010000594.1:0-14153 GCF_049646505.1 Microcoleus sp. | reverse complement strand
TTTTAACCTCGAAAATTCCCCAAAGCTTTCAATGCAAATTGCGGCAAAGCCAACATCCGTCGCCAGCGCCAAGGTTCTTGATAAAGTCGGTACAACCATTCTAAATGATTGTCGCAAAACCAAGCCGGCGCGCGGTCTTTGGTTCCCGCCCAAATATCGAAACTGCCGCCAACTCCCACCCAAATAGACTGCGGACAAAGGTGTCGGTTCTCGGCAATCCAAAACTCTTGGCGAGGCACTCCCAAGCCCACAAAAATCAGTTTTGGCTGCATTTTTTTGAGGCTGTCGCGGAAGTCTTTTTCTTCATCGGCCCTCAGATAGCCGTGTTGAGAAGCAATCGACAAGCCGTTAACTTTTTGCTGCCAAGTTTCTGCGGCCTTCGCTGTCACTCCGGGGGCACCTCCAAAGAAAAATATCGGTTCGGAATCCGGCAATTTTCCCGCCTGTTGCAGCAGCGATTCTGCTAGTTCAATCCCCGGATAGCGCCTTGCCGGTTTGCCGCGCATCCGCAAGTACAGCACTACTCCCGAACCGTCGGGAATCACCAATTCTGCTTTGCGAATTACATCAGCTAAAGCCGGATTTTTCTCGGCTTGCATTGCCATTTCAGCATTCAGCGTGACGACGTGACTTCCCAACCCTTGATGCAGGCGCTCTATCAGCCAACCTGCGTAATCGTCTAATATGTGAACTGGTAGTCCCAGCACTGAAAATTGCGGCTGCGATCGATCCATATTTCTTTCTGTGAGATTCCTACACACCTAGTTGTTTAAATTAGCTTAGTTTGGCGATCGGTGCTAGACTACTTTTGGACGAAAAAAATCCGGTTTGTGCCACAAAGATTTTGGTAAGTCATCATTCCGTGACCCAGAAACCGGGTTTTTTGTACTCGGCGCGCCAGTTTATTAGAGTTAGGCTGCCAAGTGCGATCGAGCATTAGTGTTCGATTTTTTTGACAGAGCCGTCAGCGTACCATGCCATCGGTACTAGCTCAATTTTACCATTAATTTTTACTGTAGAGTAAACAATTTTTACAAAAGAAACGCGGTTATTATTGTTGTTGCGGCTAGACATGGCAATCACCTTTTTTTGTTTGCAGAATTTGATAAATGCTGTAATCTCTGATATATTTAAAAGTCTATTCACCGCAATTCTGCTCGCATCAGGAAAACCGAGGAAAACTAAATGGCGATCGCAACAAAAGAGCGACAAACGAAGTTAGATCATTACTACCAGCAAATCAAAAACGTCATCCTCAAGCGCCAGAACCCAATTACAGGCTTGCTGCCGGCGAGTACCGCCGTTAACGCTCACGGCGACTATACCGATGCTTGGGTGCGGGATAACGTGTACAGCATTCTCGCAGTTTGGGGTTTGGGTTTAGCTTACCGGAAAATTGACGGCGATCGGGGTAGAACATTTGAACTCGAACACAGCACAGTCAAATTGATGCGCGGCTTGCTGTTTGCGATGATGCAGCAATCGAGCAAAGTCGAACGTTTTAAAAATACTCAGTTGCCGCTAGATGCCCTGCACGCTAAATACAACACTCAAACTGGAAGTATTGTTGTTGGCGATGACGAGTGGGGACACTTGCAGTTAGACGCTACATCTATTTTTTTGTTGATTTTAGCTCAAATGACGGCTTCGGGATTGCATATAATTTTTACAATTGATGAAGTCAATTTCGTGCAAAATTTAGTTTACTACATAGGCAGAACTTACCGGACTCCCGATTACGGAATTTGGGAAAGAGGTCATAAAATTAATCGCGGCAATGCCGAATTGAACGCCAGTTCCGTTGGCATGGCAAAAGCAGCGCTGGAAGCAATAAATGGATTGGATTTGTTCGGGGTTAACGGTTCTCAAACATCGGTAATTCACGTTTTACCCGATGAAATTGCCAGAAGCCGCGTTACTTTGGAATCGCTTTTGCCTCGCGAATCTAGTTCAAAAGAAGTAGACGCTGCTTTATTGAGCGTGATTAGTTTTCCGGCTTTTGCGGTTGAAGACAAAGAATTAGTAGCGCGGACGAGAAATAAGATTATTGACAAATTGCAAGGAAAGTATGGCTGCAAGCGGTTTCTGCGGGACGGACACCAAACAGTTTTAGAAGATGTCGATCGCCTGCATTACGAACCCACAGAATTAAAGCAGTTCGAGCATATAGAATGCGAGTGGCCGCTATTTTTCACTTATTTGTTCTTGGACGGCATATTTGAAGACAATCAAGCTCAAATCGAAGAGTACCAGCAGCGTTTGGCATCTCTGGCAGTCGATCGCTCTGGTTTGCCGCTGCTACCCGAATTGTACTACGTCCCCGCCAAAAATATAGAAGCAGAAAAATTAAATCCCCGCAGCCAGCAGCGCCTCCCCAATGAAAATGTTCCCCTAGTTTGGGCGCAAAGTTTGTATTTTCTCGGTCAATTACTTAACGAAGGATTAATCGCAGTTGGTGATATTGACCCGCTGGGAAGGCACCTGTCAGTGGGCCAACACAGAGAACCTTTAGTGCAAATTGCCCTATTAGCAGAAGACGAAGATTTGCAAGCACAATTAGCCACTAATAATATTGCAACACAAACCCCCAAACAGGTAGAACCAATTCAAGTCCGCCAGACTAAAGAATTATCAGCTATTTACACGCAAATCGGACGCAGCGACCCACTAGGCTTAACAGGCCGCCCCGTGCGCCGTCTGCGGAGTTTGACAACTTCTCGGGTGTTTAAAATTCGCGAAGAGGCGATCGTATTTCTCCCCTCATTTTTGGACAGACAAGAGTTTTACCTAACTCTAGACTACCATTTTCTAGTATCAAAAATCCAAAGCGAAATAGCTCACATTCACTGCCACTGGTATCAGTTGGGACGGCCCACGGTAACGCTAATGCTGACTCGCACCATGCTGGAAACCGGCCCAGAAGCCTTGTTAGAGTTGATGAAAGAACTCCGCGACGGACACTGCAACAACACCCCTGTCAAACTGGGAAATCTCAAGCAGTTAATGCTGACCGCAGGCACCGAAAGAATAGATTTCATGCACGATTTTGAATTCACCGAATCTCCGGTGACTGGTGCAGCAGAAACCCGCAGCTATCTGAGTTACAATCCCGAAAAAACTTGGCCTTTGGGTCACACCCAAGAATTCAAATTAGAGTGCGAAACTAATACTCAATTCTTGCTAGATAGCCTGCGAGATTCAGAAAATTTGTACGAACAGATTGAGTTGCTGCACACGTTAGTCCGCCTCAAAGGACTCTATTTCGATACAGGATTTGGAGGTGCGGAAGCAACAGTACAAGTTGTGGATTTACTGAACGAAGTTTATACAAAATCCGGGGAAAGTTCGCAATCAAAAATCCAATGGGCAGTCATCCGCCATGCCGCAGGCTTGCTGGACAAAGTTGATATCAGCTTGTCAGATGCAGTGACAGACATTTTGGTGCGGCAAAAACAGATTGCTGTGGGGAAAGCCTACAGCGAAGATTCGGTGATTTCGCGGCCGGGTTCTTATACAGAAGTGATGGACAAAATTCGAGAATTCTGTGGAGAAGACATTCGCGAGCGAGTTCTCACCCAAGAAATTCTCATCTATCTAGGCTTGTTAATCAAAGCCGAACCGCAGTTATTTAAAGGGTTGCTGACGCTGAGAGTTAGCTACTTTATTCTGCTGCTGACAAGCGAATTAGCCCGCGAATTGGGAGTTACACAAAATGAAGCTTACGAATATTTAATGCAGCTAAGTCCCTTTGAAATTAAAAATCGCCTGCGCCAAGTATTGACAGAATACGAGGAAATGAATCAAATCCTCAAACAGCAAGAATCCCTGCGCGTCAAACAGCCGGAAAAAGATATTGAATGGGTAGTAGCGCCAGTTTCCGAAGAACTGCAAATGCCTGGGGGAGGATGGCGGCGGAAGCGGCAGATGGAAGGTACTGTCAATCGCGTGCCGAAGGATTTTTATCCGACTGTTTGGGGATTGCTGCGGCACTGCAAAGGCTTGATTATTGGCGATAAATTAGAGCGTCGAAATCGCTTAGATAGCGATATTATTTTAGCGGAAATGACACCGGGAGAAAAGAATTTTGCGCTCCAAATCGAGCATTTGCTGAACAAAATTGTAGCGCCGGAATACCGACAAGTGAATATTGAGGCGCTGATGGAGTTGGCGGCAATTGGTCGGCGCAACCCAGAATTGAAAGTAGAAGAGTACATCGTTTTAGATGTCTTAATCGGTCACGCGGTGCGTTTGAACTGGCAAGGAAAACATCCGGAAAGAGCGGAAAAGTACGATGAAGATAAGGCGGCTGCTTGGCAAGGTTTTTACAATACTTCGCCCTACGTTTGCGCGAGTCACGTACTGGATGCTTTCCGGTTCTTGACGAAGTTTGGATAGATTGAGCTACCCCCTCGATAGATAGTTCGGCGGTTGAAACCGCAACTACACAAACAAAGTCCGCCTCCGCGGACTAAGAAATAAGGGGGATATTTAAGCTTGATTTGGTATTACACTTTTCAACAAGTTTAGTCAGCAGAATATTTGCAGTAAAATAATGTCAGCTATTAGCTCAATTACACGCGCCATCATCAAAGCATACTTAGAAGTTTTCATCGAAAATCTTGTCAATGAATACAGAGGACGGCTAATACCGAAACTTGATATTCCAGCAGCATATTTATCTTCCCCATCCTCTACAGAACAATCGGAACTATTACAAACTGCGCTCGTCCCGTCAGAGTTGCTCCGAATAAACGAGTTTGAAAGAGCTTTCAGCAGCCACTTGGGCACAACCTATGAAGAATGTGCAAAACTCATTGCTTTGGAACATCACCAAGAAGCAAGCAGAAGCTATGAAATTTCTGGCGAAGTTAGCATAGAGGCTATCCATGAAATTGAGCGTCAGATAGCGCTATTTGAGCAGTCAGCCGACAAAAATGCAAATAAACCTGCTTTTGAAGAAATGATAGAAGCTGTTCTTGAGGCTCCCAAAACTAACCATTTAGTTACGCGATCGGTCACAGTCAAAGCAGATTTGTACGTGCTATCCCGTGACGGGAGGAAATTTTTCTTTGAAATTAAAGGGTCAAAACCCAACAAAGGACAATGCTTGGAGGTAATTCAACGACTGCTGAGATATCATTTACTGTGCGGACAGTCTCGCCCCGATGCTCAATCTTACTATGCTATGGCTTACAATCCTTACGGCCCAAATCGTTCTGATTATAAATGGTCAGTGGCAAGGAAGTACACGCCTTTCGATCAAGCTATAATTATGGGACAGGAGTTTTGGAATATCATAGGAGGAGAGACTGCCTACGAAGAACTTTTGGATATATACCAAGAACTTGGGCAGGAGAAGGGTAATTATATGCTGGATGCTCTTGCATTTGGATTTTAGTAAAGTACAATTTTCATTCCAGCAATACCTAATTTTGAGGCTAAAACCTTTGATTGACAACAAACCGATAACTATTAGCCTCTTTGCTGGAGCCTACGGTTTAGATTTAGGACTCGAAAAAGCAGGCTTTCAAACAGTAAGTTTAGTAGAAATAGAACCTGATGCTACCAAAACTATCTCTATAAATCGTCCTCACTTATCCCCATGCACTGTACCGAGAGATATTTGCCAAGTTAACGCCCACACCCTATTGCAAGAAGCGGGTAAAATCTTAGGTTTAAATAGACCTCTGCGCGCTGATGAAGTAGATTTAGTGACTGGTGGCCCCCCCTGCCAACCCTTCAGCACAGCCGGAAAACGGGGGTCTGTTGGCGATCCGCGCGGCAGCTTATTTATGGAGTTCATACGCATTGTTGACGAAATCAAACCACGCTTTTTTATCATGGAAAATGTTAAGGGGTTGCTGTCATCTCCTATTCGACATCGTTCTCACGATCGCAGAGGTTTAGGTTGCCCGCAATTAGAACCTGATGAGATGTCTGGTTCAGCTTTACAAGTGATTTTGGCAGAAATGAAACAAATTGGTTATGAAGTTGTGTATGATTTGCTAAATACTGCTGATTATGGCGTTCCTCAATGTAGAGAGAGAGTCATTTTTATTGGTTATAAAAGTAATGATTCAGTTACTTTGCCCCTGCCAACTCACAGTCAAAAAGGTACTGGTAAAAAACCCAAATGGCTGACACTTAGAGAAGGATTAAAAGATTTAGTTGACCCTCAGCCAGAATTTGTCCCTTACTCAGAAAATCGTCTCAAGTATTTGCGTTTGTTAACCGCCGGTCAAAACTGGAAGGATTTACCCAGCGAATTAAAAGCAGCAGCAATGGGAGGGGCATATAAATCGGAAGGCGGTAAAGTTGGTTTTTATCGACGCTTAGCGTGGGAGAAACCTTCACCTACTGTCACAACAAGCCCCCATCAAAAGGCTACAGATATGTGCCACCCTGATGAATTGCGTCCTTTGAGCGTCAGAGAGTGCGCGCGAATTCAGACATTTCCCGATGACTGGGTTTTTTATGGTTCAACAGCTTCTAAATATCGGCAGATTGGGAATGCGGTTCCTGTATTATTGGGAAAGGCGATCGGTGAATATCTTTTCCAGATCGTTAAAGGCGATCGAGTACAAGGGCGAGAAATATTTGAGCAACTTTCTTTGTTCGCATAACTAAAACTTGAATTTAATTTTAGGATACATAAAAGTGTCAGATCAACTTCATGAATTGTTAACGTTTGTCTTAGAAAAAGAAGTGGGATTACCTGCCAGAAAGTCTCAATCTTTCGCTGGACACTTTGCAGATTTAGAAGAATTTCTTAGTTTGACAGCAGAAACACTTAGAAACGGTATCAGCAGTATTTCTGGCAAAAGAGCTCTTAAATTTACTCCCGATGAGATTGAACGCATTTTAGCATTTACATCTTCAGGTAAGCTTTCGTTGCAACTTACTATAGCTGAAAATTTTCTAGCTAGTATCTGTCGGGACTTTACAAGGCGGCAGCTAGCTATGGTTGATAATCTGACTTTAGAAAAAATTCATCCCAACCCATTTTTAATTAGGGCGTTAAATCTTGATACTCCAGCAGAAGTTGTCAGACTTAATGTTTATATGGCGGCTACTAGGTCTATTGTTACTTCTATGGGGTTTTTTATTGAAAAACTCTTGATATCTTGTTCTGAAAGTGCAGAAAGTCCGCCCGGTAAGTCAGGATGGGATGCAATCAAAACTACCAGTGATGGCGATCGCTGTTGGATACAGGTCAAAAGCGGCCCGAATGATATGGATAAAGACCAGATAGTATATTGGGCTGACAAAATTCAGGAAAAAATTAATGCAGGCGATCGCGCTTATATTGGTATAGCTTACGGCAAGAGAACTAATAAAACTGTAACTTTTGGTCTGCTGAAGCAACTTCTGCCGAATTCTGAAATGAGCACTTTGATCGGTCGAGAACTGTGGGATTTTGTCAGTGAAGATACTGATTTTACTGTAAATTTGTTTGAAGTTTTGCGTCAATCTGCCAGTCAAGTGTTAGCACAAAGTTCTATTGCTGATGCTATAGAAAGGTGTAGCGATCGACTAATCGATCGATTTATCGGCAAGTACGGCGAGGGAAGTCAAGGTGTTTTTAACTACATCGCAGATATATTTTGATTTACAAGTTTGCAGCAGCCCAGAAGCGCTACTGCAAACCCGATCCTACAAAACTCCTTTAGAACTGGGAATCCGACTGGCGCGCCGGGGATCGATTTCTACGGCCATCCGCAGAGCTCGCGCAAATGCTTTAAATGCTGCCTCTACAATGTGATGAGAATTAATCCCTTCCAACTGTCGAATATGCAGTGTCATCTGAGTGTGGTTCACCACTGCTGAAAAAAACTCTCTCACTAACTCGGTATCGTAAGTGCCAATGCGTTGATTTGGAATCTGCAAATTGTAACTTAGGTGAGGCCGTCCCGAAAAGTCTAGCACTACTTCTATTAATGCTTCATCCAAAGGTGCGATGAAGTGGCCGAAGCGAGAAATGCCCGATCGATCTCCGACAGCTTTTGCTAGCGCTTGGCCCAAGGTAATTCCCACATCTTCGTTGGTGTGGTGGTCGTCAATCGCCAAATCCCCGATCGCCTGTACGTCCAAATCGATCAATCCGTGAGAAGCAATCTGCTGCAACATATGGTCTAAAAACGGAATCCCCGTAGACGCTTTGCAAGTTCCCAAGCCGTCGAGATTGAGGCTGGCGGTGACATCCGTTTCCAGTGTCGTGCGTTTCACCAACGCGGCCCTGGCTGGTTGAACCGAACTTGCAGGAGGTACTGGAGGGCGATCGATTATTTCCATAATTCCCAATTTGTCATTCATAGTTATTGATAATTAGTAATTTGGGATTAGCACTTTTGTAGCAGACAACTGTTAACTGTTAGCTGTTAGCTGTTAACAGTTAACTTACAACTGACAACTTACAACTGACAACTTACAACTGACAACTGTCAACTGTTAACTGTCAACTGTCAACTGTCAACAGTTAACTGTTAACTGTTACATTCCCATGATTTCGTAACCCGCATCCACATACAAAATCTGACCCGTAATTCCGCTAGAGAGATTGCTGCACAGAAAAGCCGCAGCATTTCCCACTTCCTGCTGAGTTACAGTCCGCCGCAGCGGGGCCACTTCCTCAACGTGGTGGATCATGTCCAGAATGCCGCCAACTGCTGACGAAGCCAGAGTGCGAATCGGGCCCGAAGAAATCGCATTTACCCGAATATTTAACGGGCCGAGTTCCGCCGCCAGATAGCGAACATTCATCTCCAGAGCTGCCTTAGCAATGCCCATGACATTATAATTAGGAACTACCCGCACGCCGCCCAAATAAGTCAGCGTGATAATGCTGCCGCCCTCCGCCATCAGCGGTTTAGCCGCAGCACAAAGCCGCACCAGCGAGTAAGCGCTAATATCCAAAGCATTGGAGAAGCCTTGGCGGGAGGTGTTGGTGAAATCTCCTGAAAGTTCGTCCTTGCCGGCAAAGGCCAAGCAGTGAACCAGGATATCTAACTTGCCCCATTTGTCGGCGATGGTTTGAAAAGTAGACTCAATTTCGCTCTCGTTTTGGACATTGCAGGGCAAATACAGGCTGGGATTGAGCGGTTCGACAAGTTCGGCGACTTTGCGCTCGTGCTTGCCTTTTTCATCCTTCAAAAAAGTTATGCCGAGGTTGGCCCCTGCTTTGTGGAGCTGCTGGGCGATGCCCCAGGCGATCGAGCGATTGTTGGCAATGCCCGTAACAAGAGCATTTTTTCCGGTCAAATCTATCATCTGTATTTCTTCTCGAAGCAACTTGCACCGTTCTCGTTCGCTAGATCCGACAACCCCGCCAGTTTAGACACAACTGATTCAGGTTTAACTGATTCAGACACAATTGAGACGCAATTGAGATTGATTTTGCTGTGGAGCTAGATCGGGGCGGAATTGAAAAAGTTAAGAGAAAGGCTAGATTTAATATCATACAGCGTGTGTTTAACTTAACATTAGATGGCTGTAACAGAATCCCTGGACATTGGAGGTTGGTCAGTATATTTACTCAATAAGCTTAATCGGCAAGTTATAAACTATTGATTAGTACAAAGGATCTAGTCGTGACAAATGATAGACCGCTAGCAGCCGTGTTCCGCCAAATCAGCGGCGGGGCGTTTCCGCCCATTGTGGAAAACTTTGAACGGGGCAAGACAATTTTTTTCCCTGGAGACCCGGCTGAGCGCGTCTACGTTCTGCTTAGAGGCGCTGTGAAGCTCTCTAGGGTGTATGAAGCAGGGGAAGAAATTACTGTGGCGCTCCTGCGGGAAAACAGCGTGTTCGGCGTGCTGTCTCTGATTACGGGACACCGCTCGGACAGATTTTACCACGCGGTAGCGTTTACGCCGGTAGAATTGATCTCGCTGCCGATCGAACAAGTCGAGAAAGCTCTCAAGGAAGACGCAGAATTGCCTATGGTTTTGCTGCGGGGACTTTCTTCTCGGATTTTGCAAACGGAGATGATGATCGAAACGCTGGCACACCGAGATATGGGTTCGAGACTCGTCAGCTTTTTGCTGATTCTGTGCCGGGATTTTGGCGTGCCCGGTACGGATGGGATTACGATTGATTTGAAGCTGTCCCACCAGGCGATCGCCGAAGCGATCGGCTCGACGCGGGTAACTGTGACTCGTTTGCTGGGGGATCTCAGACAAGAAACTATGATCTCGATCCACAAGAAAAAGATCACTGTCCACAACCCGGTGGCCTTAAGCCAGCAATTCACTTGATGCCGAGAAAATATAGGATTTTGGATTTTGGATTTTAGATTCAATCCAAAATCCACCATCCTAAATTTAAAATCGGAATGACTGCTGGATACATCTTGGTATTTGTAATTTTAGTGTTGGGGGGTACGATCGCCACTGTCAGCGATCGTCTTGGGACGAAAGTCGGCAAGGCAAGGTTGAGTTTGTTCAAACTTCGCCCCCGCGACACTGCTGTTGTGGTGACAGTGATGGCCGGCAGCATCCTGTCAGCAATTACTTTGGCCATTTTGTTTGCTACCAGCAAGCCTCTGCGAACCGGAGTTTTTCAAATAGATGAGATTCAAAAAAGGCTCAACCAAGCCCGCAGAGAGCTCAAAGAAACCAGTCAAGAAAAAAATCGAGTTGAAACTGAATTAAATGGAGCCAGAACCGCTCAAGCGCAAGCTAAAGCCAATTTAGAGCAAATTAATCAATCGCTCCAAGCAGCTAATGCCGAGCAAGCTCGGACAGAAGCAAAATTAAACTCGCTGCGGGCCCAGCTCAACAGCGTGCAAGCAGCCAAGTCTAAAACCCAAGAGCAGTTAAGTCAGGTAGAAGCAGCTAAATCGGACACGGAAGAACAGCTTGCTAGCGTGGAAGCAGCTAAATCCCGCACCGAAGAACAGTTGAAACTGGTGGAAACTGCCCGATCGACTACAAGAGCTCAGCTCGATCGCACTGAGAACCAATTGAAAACAGTTTCCGATCAAAAAACAGCTTTGAGTTCGGAAATCGCCCAACTGCAAGCGGAACGCCAACAGTTAATCGAGCAGCGAGAGCAGGTGAAAGTTCAAATTGCCCAGCGCGATCGAGAAATTGCCAAGCGAGACGCAGAAATTGCCCAGCGGGAGGAAGCAATTGCCAAGCGAGACGCAGAAATTGTCAATCGCAACGAACTAATTTCCCAGCGGGACAAGGAAATTGCCCAGCGGGTGCAAAATCTTGCCGATCGCGATCGCATAATTGTGGAGAGGGACAAAGTAATTGCCGAGAGGGAAGCTCTTTTAGAAACCCTCGCACAGCAACAAACTAAACTCGAACAGCAACAAACTTTATTGCAGCAGCAAGTGCAAGTTTTGGAACGGGATTTTCAGGCCATCCGCGAGGGTACAGTTGCGATCAGGCGCGGTCAAATTTTAGCTGCTGGCGTTGTTCGCATCCAGGAACCGGGTAAGGCGAGTCGGGCGATCGATCGACTGTTGCAAGAAGCAAATAAAACCACCGTCGAACTGATGCAGCCGGAAAATGCCAAGGTTCCCAAACAGGTTATTCAAATTACTACAGCAGAAATCGATCAATTAATCAGTCAGATTAAAGACGGTAAAGACTACGTGGTGCGAATAGTCGCCGGCGCTAATTACCTGCGAGAAGAAAAGGTAATTAAGGTATTTGCCGAAGCCGAAATCAATCGAGTTGTATTCCGCGCCGGAGATGTGATTGCAGCGGTTGCTGTCGATCCGGTGACTTTGACAAACGAACAGGTGCGGGTGCAGTTGCTGCAATTGATCGAAGCTTGTCAATTTCGCGCTCGCTTGATCGGAGTTGTCGGCGGCAGAGTCCAAGTTGCGGACAGTCGAATTGAAACTTTAGGTGGTTTTATCGATCGATTGCAGCAGTACGAGAAATCGCTGGAGGTTCGGGCGATCGCCACAGATGTCACTTACATCGCCGGCCCGCTTAAAATAGATTTAGTTGCTCTGGAAAACGGAGTCGTTGTTTTCCGCACCGGACAACAACCACCGGCCGGCCCAGATGTGAAAGTTAAGTAATAAGTGCGATCGGCTTATCGAATTAGAGCAAAAATTTTGGGCAATAAAATTACAATTTTGCTTGACATTTTCGCGCCCTTGACATATCATTAAATCATGGGAATCCGTGCCGCCATATATATAGCAATCCTAGGGTGCGTCGCCACCAAAAATCTCTAAGCACCACCAACAATCTCGCAGCGACGCACCGCACCCAATTAGTAGGGTGTGTCGCCACCAAAAATCTGGAAGCACCACCAATAATCTCACAGCGACGCACCGCACCGCTAAGAGAGCAAAGTAGAGAAACTAAGAATCGATCCCTGAGATATTGACATCACAGAACAAAATTTTGCTCAATTCATAGCATTTGTAATAATTATGGTAACAGTATATTGTTGAGTTTGTCGATCGTACAACTTGGCGCTTTCTGTGCGTTTACCATAATTTTGATATCCTCCCTGTCTAGTAGCTCTCAGTTTGGGCGAGCAGGCTTGAGCTCTGCTTTGAAGACCAGCTTTGCTGTCCGTTCTAACTTCTTGGGTTACAGTAGGAACTGGAGTAGAACCCACTTGTACAACTAATTTTCAACCAATTATCACCTAAATTTTCATTAATTATCGTAGTAATTCTATGGTCATAACTTATATGGTCATCAAATATCCCATTTTTTAGCAAAAAAACTAAAACTTCTTGGCATTTTTGCCCTTCATGTTCATCTGGGTAATATACCTTTACTGTAATTAGTAATCTATCTGCTGATATCCCTAACTCTTCTCTTTCTGTAAGAGTTTTAACTTTTTCTTCTTGATTGTCCTCCGAATTTCTGAGAGTATTTATAATCAAAGAGTTTTCGTCTGATTCGTTCCCATCAAAAGAATGCCAACTATAATTTCCCACATATCCATACTCCGGTATAATATTCTTACTTAACATTTTTACGCAACCGAAAAATTTTGGTATTACAAGCTTCTTTTGAATCTGCTCGAAGTATTGAAAACCAGACACAAGAACAATTTCGTCGTGTTTCAATCCCAGTACCTTGACTATGTTACTTTGGGGATTAAAACAGACAATTGGAACATAAAAGTCTTTTCCCTCAACACTAAACTTGCTAGCCCCCATGTAAAAACTCGTACTTAGTATCACCTCGGTTCTATAGTACCGGGATGTAAGCATATTATTTTGACTCATGAATTCTTTGTAAAACAATCCCCATCCTTTTTCCCTAAGCCTTTTATTTAATTCACAAGCTTTTTTCGGTGTTATTGGGAAATCTATATTATGTATTTCAGTGCTCCCTTTTACGCTTGTTGGTTTATTTTGAGAAGTAGGCTTCCTATAATTAGGAGTTTGCTTGCGGCGTTTTGCTTTTCCCATGTCAATATCCTGTTCCCATAGTTCTTTCTATATCTTGTACAACTTGTTCAACAGCACCAACAAAACTTAAATCTTTGCGCCAGTCGTGACACGCAAGAGAAGCACCTAAAACTATCTCAATAAAATCATCAGCAGTAGGCATCAAGTTTCTTGTAAGCACTGTGACGATTGTGGAGTAGAACTGTTCAATCTGTGCCTGGGTATATTCAGCATACTCAGGATTACCAGAACGACCAACATCAACAACTTTAATCCTTACCATGTTGTGACTATCACCTTTTACCTACGTTTTGATATCTGAAGAGAGCGATTCTGGCTTGACTACTTTTACTTTGCCGACAGGAGAATTTGCTATAACTTTTCCGTTAGAATCTGCTATTATTATTGTATCAAGGGGACGACCTAGTGTCTTGAGATAAGATTCATTTTCTTCGCCAGCTATGGCCAAAGAATATATTTGACCATAATGGTATGACAAATTAGGATCAGAATGGTATTGACGGCCATTCCACATTTTTGGGTATAAGTAAGTGCAAATTTTTATGCACGCAAAAGCCATTCTGTATTCTCGAAATAGGCATAATAGCTTGGCAAGACCGTACCAAAGCATAAACCATGTTTGATTATGACTAAATACTTGATCGTAGTATTTGAAGGCTTGATTGATATCTCCAGATCTCTTTGACATAATCGACTTATCCACTACGCTTAATAAATCGCTCTGAATTTCAGTGAGGTCAGACAATGACTTCAC
>NZ_JBARVX010000593.1:0-3163 GCF_049646505.1 Microcoleus sp. | reverse complement strand
TATAGCCTTTCTCAGAAAGATGAGGTGCTCTCGCGGGCCTAAAAGCATCGGCCAAATAGGGCCTAAAAGCATCGGCCAAATAGGGCATCGGGCATCGAGCCTAAAAGCATACCTCACCTTTGTGAGAACCGCTATATCAAGAATGGCTTAAGTAATTAGACAAAATTAATTACACAAATACATGGTAATCTGTCGCGCAAATAAACATTGCATATTCCAGGCGGGCGGGAAACCCCACTCATTGTTTGATTTTTTTTGACATATAATTTAAATGCCGCAACAGCTTAGCATCAGAATTAATATTACCCACAGCTTCAACACAGCAGCCTGTCCTCTATAATAATTCCGGTGCAAGCAGAAACGATAGGATTTTATTACTTGCACAAAGTTGAAATTCTGGTAGCGTACTCCGGTTGACTACTAAGAAAATTGCAACTTTGCTTCAGCAATTCTTCCAACCCTTCAACCTGCCTCAGCCAGACAGTTCCGTTGCTTCCAGCTACAGCAATTTGCTTGCCGTCTCGACTCCAACCGACACTAACAACATTCTCCTGAAACTCAAATTGAGCAACCTGCCGCCCCGCTAAATTCCACAGCCGCACTGTCTTGTCAATTCCCACAGTAGCCAGCCTTTCTCCGTCGGGGCTGAAGCTAATAGATTTGGCATCTAAATGCAAGGTTTGAAATTCACTAACTAATTCTTTTTCTGACAGATTCCACAGCCCGATTTTGCCGTTTAATGTTACTGTAGCAAAGCGATATTGCTGTCTATTGGGACTGAAGCTGATACCAATTGCTTGCATCGGCAGTGTTTTTTCCAGTTTTCCAGACAAATTCCAAATTCGTACTGTAGATTTGCCGTCTAAAGTCGTTACAAAATCTCCAGTAGGGCTAAAATTAACGCTCCTCACTAAGCCGTTATGACCGGAAAGTTTCACACTAGATGCTATTACTTTTGGCAGTTTTGATAGCGACCAAATTGCAGCGCTGCTGTCTATTCCTGCCGCAGACAAAAACTTTAAATCGGGACTAAAACTGATGCTGGTGACTGAGCCTTCAATTGCTTTAAAACTAGAAACAGTTTTACCTGATAAGTTCCAAAACTTAACTGTCCTGTCCTTTCCTGCCGTCGCTAAAAACTTGCCGTCAGGACTAAAAATTACCATATTAACTGACTGCTGCAAAGTTTTCCATTCAGCAATTTTCTGTCCAGAAAAGTTCCAAATCCGAACAGTACCGTCTATGCCTGCGGTTGCTATAATTTGTCTGTCAGGGCTAAAACTGACGCTAGTAACTGCACCTGCATGAGCTTTCCAATTCATTTTTCTGAAGGGAAGTGAAGATGCTTCGATCTGCTGTTTGTTGCTACTAATTTTATCGAGAATTATTTGTAATGCTAGCAGCGGTCTAGTTGCTGGATATTGTTCTAAACGCGGTTTATTTTCAACCAATAATTTTAAGTTTTTGCCGGAGGCGATCGCCCTGAGTAAAGCTTCTGATAAAGCTTGGCTGTTTTCTGTCTTTTGAGATACCGCCAATAGTAAAGCATCGCTGCCATTTTGTTCGATTTCAATACTTGCTTGTGCGAGTTTAAAACGCTGGTAAGCGAGAGTTGAAAAGCCGATCGCCCCAACTAACGAGGCTGCGAGTACCGCCGAACCGATGCCGATCCACTGTTGCGCTTTGTGCTTGGCTGCATCAGCTTCTCTCAAAGCTGTTTCGGCATCGCGCGCTGCTTTTTTGGTTTCTAGTGTAGCTGCTTGCAGCAGTTGATTTTGGTCGCTGAAAATCATTCTTTGGCTGGCTGTCAAAAACTGGAAATCTTCGTTTCTCAAGCTTTTGTCGGCGGCCCAAACTAATGCTGACTGCAAATTATCCCCGCGCAACAGTTGGGAATTATCCTCGCAGTTTGAATTCAGCCAGACTTTGATAGCTTCGGAGTAAGGCGAGAGTTTTTCTAATTTTTGGGAGATTAATTTTTTGTTAAATACAGCTTGATAAATTGGATTGGAAATTGTTAATTTTTCGCGGCGCTTGACGATTAATCCGGTTAAGCGCAATTCCATTTGTTCGGGAGTGCGATCGGGAACAATGTCAACTTCCTGTAAAATTTGCTGGTACAATCCGAGTCTTCTGATAATGCGTTGGTTTTCTTTGAAAAGCCGATCGCGAATTGTGGACAAATGTTCCGGCACATCCTGAGATTCCCAATTATCCACGATTTTCAACCGCACCACTTCTTCAACCCACTCTCCCGGATTTTGAATCAAATCTTGCTCCCCCCCTTGACAAGGGGTGTGAATCAAATCTTGCTCCCCCCCTTGGCAAGGGGGGGCTGGGGGGGGTGCATTTTCAAATAAAAGTTTGCACAGCTTTTGAGTCAAGAAGGGTTGCCCCCCAGTCCAATACAAAACTTCTCTCAAAACTTCCCCAGATTTGTCTGTAAGCTCGGCTAACCCCGCTGCTAGCGGTTGCGCTTCTGTTTCGTCAAAACCCGTTAGTTCGATCGCCCTACCGATATTAAAAGGCGTGCTGCTGCTGAGATTTTTGTCGCGGCACAAATCCGCTGGCGATGCTACGCCTAAAAGTGCCCACGTCAGGCGATCGAATTCTGGATTGTTGGCGCGCTTGTTGTAGCACGATCGAATTAGCGCCAAAAAATCATCGGCGGGAAAATCCAAGGCGAGAATGCTGTCGATTTCGTCAATAAAAATGACAATATTGCTGGAAATGTTGGCTAAGAGTACAGTTTCGATGAATTCGCTCAATCTTTGCACCGGAGTTAAAAAATTGCGATCGCGCCACCAAGTCCGCACGTTGACAACATCCGACAGATTAAAGTTATTTTCCAGAATGCGGAGCAACCCAGCATACCACTGTTCGGGAGTCACGCTGCGGTTGCCAATTTCCGAAATGTCGATCGCAGCACAAGCAATTCCTTCATCTCTCAGCCGTTGAATTGTCCGCACCTGCAAGCTAGATTTTCCCATTTGTCGGGAATTCAAAACATAGCAAAATTCCCCGGCTTTCAATCCGTTGTAGAAGTCGTCATCTGCTTGGCGCTTGACGTAATTGGGAGCATTAGTGCCGAGACTGCCGCCGACTTGATAGTAACTGGGCTTTGTGGTAAAATCCATAAATTCGTTCGGCGGTTGAAACCGCT